>CAZNDN010000060.1:0-19016 GCA_964571815.1 uncultured Fibrobacterota bacterium
TAAAGTGCGACGGTTCGTTCTTGCTCTGAAGAACATCGAAGCGCACATTGCCCGGCTCTTTCACCGACTGATCGTGGTTTTCGATTGTTGCGGCTATGAAATCGTCGATATGCTCTTCTTTCACGTGGACCACTACAGTCGTGACTACCATGCGCACCTCCGGAAGACGGTGGTCGGGAACAGTAGCTCGTTCTATACCATGAAAATACGTGACGACTCAGGCAGTCAAGCCGGCGCTTACGCTCATTCCGGGAAAAGCCGAAAGATTCAGCATGAACGCTTCAGTGGAATGAACGTGTCAAAAACCCGGGTAATTACGAAAATACCTTTTTCACGCGAGATTTGTCGGTTGTGCGCAAGAGAGTAGACGTCGGTTCGCCATGCGAAATCGCGGTTTCGCGTGCCGTGGCCGGGTCGCCCGGAACTGTCGGAATTCCTTACTGTGTGTCGGATTGCTTTACACTTTTGGGGGTTCTGGCGGATAGATGTACGCGATCGCCTGTCGCCGGGAAGGGGAGCCTGAGTTCTGATATCGCAATAACTTAGCGGCAAGCAGTGGAGCTGTGGGGCGACAGAAAATGGCCCTTGGCATTCATTTTGCTACGGGAAGCAGTGATCGGAGAAGTGAATCATCAATTTTGAGTTGAGGAGGTTAGTGTGGTCAGAGGAATAGTGGTAATGTTGGTGGCGGGATCGATGGCTTTGGTGCAAGCTGATCAGGTGTTGCTTGATCTTGTGGATGTGAGTCCTGATACAGCGGGTGTATTTGAATGGCCGAATCTCGAGGACAGTGAAGGCAACAATTACGACGGGGAGATTTCGGCCGGAGAATACCAGCTTTCCATCGATTGGGATCCTGGCGATGGCAGTGATGTAACGGAGACTGTTGGAGGGTTCTGTGTGCAGGATGTATGGGCGCCGTCCGACTATGAGTTGTACGACCTGGTAAAACCCTCGGAGTTGGGCCCGGAGTACAAGGAGGCGGCATGGCTCTTTGAGCAGTATGCCGAGATAGAGAACCCAACTGTTGACCAGGCTGCCGGTACGCAGGTGGCTATCTGGGAGGTTGTGCTGGATCCGGGTAACTACAATATTGATGATTTGGGCGCAAATGGCGATTTCTATGTGCAAGCAGTCCCAGAGCCCGCGAACCTATCCTACGGCGCCAAAACCCATGCAAACACTCTGCTCAGCATGGGCTTTTTCGGAAGCGATTATGACACTTTCAGTCCCGATGCAAACTACCGGGTTGCGCAAAACCCCATAACCGTGGGTGGAACCGACACCCAGAACTACCTCATCCCCTACCACAGCGTTCCCGAGCCGGCATCGATCTCCCTTCTGCTGCTCGGCCTGGGGTTGCTCGGTGTTTCGGGGTACCGTCGAAGGAGCACCCGCTCCTGAAGTACGGGCGACCAGGTTGTTTCATCAGTGCAGGCGCAAGAGCTTTCCATCCTGAGAGGTGGGAAGCTCTTTGCTTTGTGCGAAGGTTCTTCCCCTCTCTTTGCCATTGACCGTTCCCCGTTTTTTTTCTCTACGGAAGTGCATCGGGTTTCGGCTACACCCTGCCGCCGTCTGCGCGTGTTGCCCAGCGGCTATCCCGAAGGCCATCCGGCGGGGAGAGGCGAAGGCACCGGCATGTGCAATCGTATATTTTGGATGAGCATTGCGTAATTGCGGGGCCGGAGGAAGGGTTGAGCGATGGCCGGCCGCGGCTTCTTTTCCCCTTGCTGCCGATCGGGGGGCGAAATCTCGCCGGGGCTCCCTCCGGCAGTCTCAACTACTACCATTTGTCACGAAAGTACGTATCATGAGCTCTTCGCACCATATTCATGAGAGGCGTCTGAGCAGCTACGGAAGGCTGGGGGTGTTGCTTGCGGTAATCGGCGGGATCCTGGCCGTCGATGTGCTCGCCGACATACTGTTCATCTACAAACTCTGGCCGCTGTTGATCTCCGTGATGGGGATCGGATTCATCGGCATCTACCGGCGAAGGGCGCGCAGCGAGGCCTCATACGTCGGTGTCGGCGTGTACCTGATCGGGTTCAGCGCACTCGCTCTGTACTGCAACATGACTTCCTGGGCGGAGTTGGCGACCCTGTGGCCCGTGTTCATCGCGCTCATGGGCCTTTCATGCGTACTGGGGTATTTCTTCGGTACTCGACGGCCTCTGCTGCTCCTGGCCGGCCTGCTGCTTTTTTCCACGGCGGCGGTGTTTTTCTTCGTGTTCGGCCTGAGCGCGCGGCTGTGGTGGACGGTTTTCATTCTGGCCGGCGCAAGCTTCCTGGTGTTTGATCGCGTGAGGCAGTCTTCATGACGAAGAAATCGGTAGTCTGTATCGAACCGGCCGGCAGTGAGTCCAACGTGTTCGAAAACTACATGCGCCTGCCGCTCATGGGCACGCTGTATCTGGGGACGATCCTGCACAACGAGGGCTACGAGGTTCGGATCCTCAACGAGAACATCCTTTCGAAGCGGATCGATCCGTACGAGATCAAGGCCGACGTCTTCTGTATCAGCGTGCTGACGGTCAGTGCGAATCGAGGGCTTCGTCTGGCGTTGGAACTGAAACGGATCAATCCCCGGGCGCGGGTGATTATCGGCGGCATTCATGCATCGCTGCACCCCGACACTTTCGAGGGAGCGGCCGATCAGATTGTGTACGGTGAAGCGGAGGGGATCATCGTAGATCTCGTGGAGGGCCGGATTCCGGGGCGGATAGTAACCGGCAGGCCCGTCGAAGATCTCGACCGGCTTCCCCTGGTCAACTACTCCCTTCTCCAGGGCAGATCGTCCATGGAGACCATTCCAATCATGACGTCACGGGGTTGCCCCTTCGACTGCAATTTCTGTACGGTGACGAAAATTTTCGGACGGAAATTCCGCATGCAGTCACCGGAGAGAATTATCCGGGAGGTTCGGCACGCCCTGAAGTATTTCCGGACGCGGAGCGTCTTTTTCTACGACGACAATTTCACCGCGAATCGTGAGCGTGTGCGGGAGGTGTGCCGATTGTTGGACGAAGAAGACCTCGGTATTCAGTGGATAACGCAGGTACGCTCCGATATTGCCCGCGACCCGGAGCTGCTGAGGCGAATGGAACGCGCCGGCTGTCGCTACTTTTTCATCGGCTTTGAGTCTATCGACGACAATGCTCTGAAGGCAATGCACAAGTCCCAGACACGCGGGGATATCGAGAAGGCGATCGAAGTAATCCGCGGCCGGGGGATCAACATCCACGGCATGTTCATGTTCGGGGAGGATCACGACACACCCGAGAGTATCCAGGCAACCGTCGACTTCGCACTCAGCCGGCATATCGATACCGTGCAGTTCATGGTTCTGACCCCTTTTCCGGGGACGAGATTCTACGAAGACGTCGAGTCGGCGGGGCGGCTCATTCACCGGCGGTGGGAGTATTTCAACGGCATGTATGCGGTTTTCAGGCCCGCACGCATGTCTCCCACGAGACTTCAGCGGGAGGCGGTAAAAGCCTACGAGCGATTCTACTCGTGGAGAAGGGTGGCTTCGGATGCCTTGCGCTTGACGGTCAGCATGGCGGTGGATGCGCTGACATGGAATTTCGACAGAGTTTACTCGTACGGCTTCGATGTGGTGGTTCTCAAGGGAGGCGCACGGTTTCTGGTGGGCCGGGCCGCACGAACGTTCGACTCGTACCTGGATTTCCTGGCCCGGGCGGAAGAGAGACATCTGCTTGAGGAGCGGCCTGCCGAAGATGTGTGAGGAGGCCGCCGGTCGGCGAGACGCTCGCTTTCGGTGGTGTCGCGACGTGTCCGCGGCGCGGCCGCCGGCACACCGGGGCAAAAGGGGGATTCTTCGCGTTATGACCGCGCCGACCGTTTTCGAGGGCAGAGCGAGTGCGCAGCGACCTCTTGGATGACTCCTGCACCGAATGTATTTTCTACACTCTTCAGTTGCGTGGCAAAAGACAGTGCGGAAGTGGTGGAATAGGTAGACGCGCCAGGTTCAGGACCTGGTGGACGCAAGTCTGTGGGGGTTCGAGTCCCCCCTTCCGCATTATCCCTGTGCCGCGTCCTTGTCTGCACCTATCCGCCGCCAATCCGCCGTATTCGATGTTGCGGGCGATGAAGTACGCGCAGTCCCGTGAAGGGAAACCACGGTGCAAACCATGACATCCGACCAAAGCACAATCAGGAAGCTTCCGGAGCAGCTTGTCGAGAAAATCGCGGCCGGTGAGGTGATCGAACGACCGGCATCGGTACTCAAGGAACTCATGGAAAACGCCCTCGACGCGCGGGCGAGCCGCATCCAGGTGACCATCGAGGATGCCGGGTTTGCGCTTATCGGGGTTGCCGACGACGGTGTCGGCATGAGCGTGGAAGACCTTCGCATGTGCCTTGCTCCGCACGCCACCTCCAAGCTCCGCGGTGAGCAGGACCTGTTCGCGATCACCACACTGGGATTCCGCGGCGAAGCACTGGCCTCGATCGCGGCGGTCAGTCGCCTGCGCATTGTCACGGGCACCGGGGAAGAGGGGCTGGGCTATGCCGTGGAGAGTGAAGGAGGACGGAAGGGAGAACCCGGACCGGAATCACGCACGCGAGGAACCACGGTCTCGGTACGCGACCTGTTCTACAATGTTCCCGCGCGGAAGAAGTTCATGAAGAGTCGCAGGGCCGAGCGCGCGGCTCTGGTAAAACTGGTTGAACAGCTTGCGGTAGTCTACCCCGCGATCCATTTCACGGTTACGGTCGACGGGCGCGTGGTAATGGATACTCCCGAAGTGAGCGGCCCGCGGGAGCGAATCGCGCAGATTGCGGGCCATGAGTTTGCATCGGAGCTGATCCACTGCAGTGGTTCCCGGGCGGAGATGGACGCGACGGTGCTGGTCTCGCCGCCTCGCCACGCCTCGGCTCGTCCCCGCTACCAGAACGTCTACATCAATCTCAGGCGGGCCGACAATGATCAGGTACTGTACGCGGTCCGTGAGGCCTTCTCGCGCTTCGTCGGTCATGGCCTGCGCCCCGCATTCTTTGCAATGCTCAATGTCGACCCCTCTCGCGTCGATGTCAACGTGCATCCCACCAAAAGCGTGGTGAAGTTCGAGGATGAGCGCACGGTGTTCGGACTGGTGCACGGAGCGGTCAGGCGCGCCCTGGAGGAGACACTGGGTCCGGGTGAGGCCCAACCGAGTAGGGAAGAAACAGCGGGAGCGCCCGATGAACGCACCCCGACTCCCTTCGGTCCTGCCCGGCCGTCCGTTGCGGACGTGCGGAGCGCCGATGTCGTATCGTACACACCGGGCCCTTCACCGATCTCTCCTGACCAGACGACCATCGCTTTCCCCTCAGCAGGAGGCGGGCGGGAGAAACGGCTTGAAGACGGCTCCGCGCATACGATACAATTAACGGAGAATCTACGTCAGAGCCTTGCCGGTCTGATTCAGTGTTTCCAGATCCACGAACTGTTTGTCCTGGCGCCGATAAAAAACGGAATACTGCTGATCGATCAGCATGCCGCGCATGAGAGAATACTCTACGAGGAGGCACTGGAAGAGCTGAAGGGAGGCAGTGCACAGTCGCAGCAGTTGCTGTTTCCCATAGTGATTGAACTTTCACCGTCGGAGAAGCAGGCAATAGAGGCCACCACCGATTCACTCAGGGCCGTGGGATTCGAGGTGGCTGAGTTCGGGACCAATGCGGTGGCCGTCTCCGCGATCCCCGCGTTCATGCGCGACGCCGACGTGGAGGAGGCGATCAGGGGGATGCTGAGTTACCTGCTCGGCGGCGGGCAGGCGGGGAAACCCAACGATCCGGCTCACCGGTTCGCCGCGGCATTTGCCTGCGGCGCGGCCATCAAGCGCGGCCAGAAACTCGACCAGGAGGAAATGAACGCCTTGATCAACGGTCTTTTTGCCGCGCACAATCCATACACATGCCCGCACGGCCGGCCGACGGTCGTGCGTATCTCAACCGACGAATTGTCCAGGCGCTTTCTTCGCTAGGAGCCGCGGTCATGCAATTGCGCAAGCAGGGCAGCACAACGGTCGTCAAACTTCCCCGCCGAGTTGTCGGCGACAAGGCGGGAGAACTGTCGGCCATGGTCAGGTACGCGATGGACGAAGGGCTGACCGACCTTACGGTTGATCTGAGCGAGACGGTGATGGCCGACAGCTCGGCTATCGGCACGCTGGTGGCTCTGGCCGTGGAGTTGCGGGAACGCAACGGAAGGCTCAGGCTCTGCAACCTCAGCGCCGAGATGCAGACGCTGGTGGACGACGGTGGACTGGGGCAGGTGCTCTCCATCGAAGGGAGTCCCGAAGGCGGAGTGGAGGCAGAGAACGGAGCGGTTGATGTCAAGCTGCGGGTCGAAACTGAGAAGCGGGGGAGTGCTTTGCTGGTGCGGTTGGACGGCATTGTATCGCATCCTCTCGGTTCCCACTATCTCAGGGAGCAGCTTCTTCTGGCCATGGAAAACCATCGACATATCGTGCTGGACGTCGGCGAGCTGACCTTCTTCGACAGTCTGGGAGTAGGCGTGCTGATTGGTATGGAGAAGCTGCTGGCCTGGACGGGCGGTAGGTTGCGCGTGTGTGGCGCGCGCGATATCGTGAAGGATCTCTTCGCTACCTTGCGCATTGATTCGGTGATTCCGGTTCACGAAACGGTCTCCGAGGCGCTTGCGGAGTGTTCGGACACATGAGCGGGGTGACGTGCAGGGAACCGGCGACGGCACGTTGCCGCGGTTCGAGTCCGCGGGTATCGGCGGTGAGTTTCCACTGCGTTGGCTGTCGCACGAATCAGCAGGAGATCCGGCACCTGTGCGGCGAGGTTCGGCAACGGGGAATGCGTGTGGTGGAAAACCCGAAAGAAGCGGATATTCTGGTGGTCAATACCTGTTCGGTAACCGCGCATGCCGAGGCGAAGTCCGTGCGGCTGTTGAGGCGGCTGCACCGGGAAAACTCGACTGCACGGATAGCGGTGACCGGATGCACGGCACAGCGTGTACCGGGCGATTTGGCCGAGCTGCCGGGGGTGAAATGGGTGTTCGGCAATTCGGAGAAGTACTCGCTCGCCTCGACGATCGCGGGGGGCGACCAGGGCCGATTCCACGGGACTCTGTTGTTGGAACCACGGTTGTCGCTGCCGGTGGCTCTTCCGTCCGAGCCTCCCGAGACGGCGGTGCGGACCCGCTTCTCGGTGAAACTACAGGAGGGCTGCGATTTCTCCTGCGCGTACTGTATCGTTCCCTCATTGCGCGGCCCATCGCGGAGCGCCCGGGCCGGTGATATTCTCTCGTGTTGCCGGCGCGCGACTGAACTGGGCTACAAGGAACTGGTGCTTACCGGCACGCATATCGGGCAGTACCGTGATGGTGAGAGCGGGGAGGGGTTGATCGGGCTGGTGCGGAAGATGCTTGAGCTGCCGGGATCGTTCAGGATACGGCTCAGCTCAATCGATCCGGCCGAACTCAGCGAAGAGTTGGTCGAACTGGTGGCCGGTGAGCAGCGGATGTGCGACCATCTGCACCTGAGCGTCCAGTCGCTGTGTGTCGAGTTGCTGGAGGCCATGAATCGCCGGTTCACCGATGTTGGCGGGTTGATCGACCGCCTGCGTCGGCTGCGCGCGCGCGTTCCGCTTCTGGGTCTGGGCGGGGATTTTATTGTTGGCTTTCCCGGGGAGACCGAGGAGATGTTTCGACACACCGTGACGCTTGTTGAGCGTGCGGGGTTCACGTTCGGTCACGTGTTCCGCTACTCACCGCGTCCGAATACCCCCGCGGCAAAGCTTGAAGGCGGCGTTCCCGAAAGCGTTAAGACGGCGCGGGCACTGGCGCTTCGACGGACCCTTGCCCGGGCAAGGGAGAACCTGGGGCGAGCCATGCGCGGAACGAGACAGAGAATCCTTATCGAACACACCCGCCCGCTTTCGGGGTTGGCGTCAAATTACATGAGAGTGACGGTTCCCGGCGGGTCGGCAGCGGTCAATTCATGGCATGAAACCGGGATTGCGGACTACGACGGCTCGCGGCATTGCCGCGGGGAAAGGGTTGACGATACGATCGTGCACGACACTGGGAGAAAGGCTTCCGCGTATGAATGATGTGACCCGGGGAGAGCAATACCGGCGGATGATTGAAAGTATCGACCAGCTTCCATCCCTGCCTTCAATCGTTACACGACTTGTGCAGGTGGTCAACTCCCCGGATACGTCGGCCGAAGACGCCGCCGGAGTGATCGAGAAGGACCCGGCGTTGACAAGCAAGATGCTTCGGCTGGCCAACAGCGCGTTCTATGGAATTCCTCGAACTATCTCATCGGTTTCCTCGGCCGTGGTGATCCTGGGTTTCAATACGATAAAGTCCCTGGTGCTCAGTGCGTCGGTAGTGCGTATGTTCCCCAGCGGCGGCGGCAAAGGCGATACGTTCGATCGGCGACGCTTCTGGAAACACTCGATCGTGTGCGGACTTGCCGCACGGAGTATCACGCGGGCCCTGATGAGCGTGAAGATGATGGACCCGGAGAGTTCCTTCTGCGCGGGTATCCTCCACGATATCGGTAAGCTGGTCTTTGAGCAGTACATGCACGAAGAGTACGTCGGGACGTGTTCGCACGCCGCCGACAAGGGGATTGCCATGGTGAAGGCGGAGTCGGAGGTGCTGGGAATTACGCATACCGAAGTGGGAAGGATGCTCGCGGACAAGTGGGCTTTGCCCTCCGAGCTGGAAGCATCGATTGTCTCCCACCACAACCCGTCGGGAGGCGGCAAAGTGGCCGAGCTGGTAACCACCGTGCATCTTGCCAATCGTATCGCGCATAGTGTCGGTGCGGGATTGTGGGATGGCGAGGCCGTCTCCGAAGAATGGGACAAGGCCCGTGCGTTGCTGAAGATCGACGATGCCGCCTATGAGCGAATCCTGGGAACCGTGACCAGGGATCTGGAGACTTCGGATGAATTCTTCACCATCATCAGTGCCTCCTGAGCATCCTTCGGGAGACGCCGGTGAGGTGTTTGTTCGACGGGTCAGGAACCTTCCCGCGGTACCGGCGGTCGTGCGGAGGATCAGCGCCCTGGCGCGCAGCGAGCAAACGTCTGCCGCCGATATCGAGGAAGCGCTGAAGCTCGACCCTGCTCTTGTGGGCAAAGTGATTCGTCTGGCCAACTCGGCGTATGTCGGGATACCGCGCACGGTTTCATCGCTGCACAATGCCGTGGTGCTGCTCGGTCTGAAAAGGATTCATGCCCTTGCACTGGGCTCGTCGGTGCTCTCGGCATTTCGTACCGTACGATCCTCCAGTGTCGTGTCCCTGCGCAATCTTCACCGGCATTCGGTCACCACGGCCATGGTGGCCGAGTCGATCGCGAAGCATATCGCCCGCTACGAAGAAATGGACCACGATGAGGTTTTTACCGCCGGACTTTTGCACGATATCGGAACTTTCGCCCTTGCGGGTTATGCGCCCGAGGTGCTGGAGGAGGCGGTGGCCGGGAGCCGCAACGGCGGGATTCCGCTCCATGCCGCGGAACAACACGACACTGCTCATCCGGTTGTCGGAGAAGCTCTGGCGCGGCACTGGCGGTTTCCCGCGGATCTCTGTGATGCCCTGCGGTTTCATCACGAGCCGGGTGCGTGCCGGACATACCGCCTGATGGTCGCGGTGGTGCATGTGGCCGACGCAATGGTGCACGTGCTGGGATTTCATTGCTTCGAGGACGAGACCGGGCCGCGGTTCGACGATGGGGCCCTGGCGAGTGTGAGGCTGCCGGCCGAACGCCTGAAGGTGATCGCCGAGCAGACGCTTGAAAGAGAAGAGGAAGTAGACTCACTTGTAGATTTCATGGGGTAACCATACCACTATGCAGTTCTTTTCACGACTGAAAGAAGGCCTTCAGAAGACGCGTTCGCAGATCGGCACAATTGTCGATTCCACGGGGTTCGACGAGGAGTTTTTCGAATCGCTTGAAGAGGCGCTGATTGCGGCCGATATCGGGGTCGACCTTTCGGTCGAGCTGATCGAGGAGCTTCGGCGACGTATCGGCTCCCGCGGAATCGCCGACCGCCCCGGGGCCTGGGAAGAACTGAAGGAGATGATCGCCGCAAACCTTGCGATGCACAAAACGCCCGATGAGTTTCCTCCTAAACCGTGGTCTATCCTGGTGGTCGGGGTCAATGGGGTAGGCAAAACCACGACAATCGGGAAGCTGGCCCACGAGTTGGCCGGCGAGGGCAAAAAGGTCATGCTGGGCGCATCCGACACTTTCAGGGCCGGCGCAATCGAACAGCTTCGTATCTGGGCCGAGCGCACAGGCTCCGGGTTTGTGGCGCAGCAGCCCGGCTCCGATGCCGCATCGGTGGCCTACGATGCGCTCGCGGCGGCACGCGGCAGGGGCAGCGATGTGCTTATCCTCGATACGGCCGGACGGCTTCACACCAAGACCAACCTTATGAACGAGCTGGAGAAAATCGTACGCGTGTTGCGGCGGGTGGAAACCCATGTTCCCAACGAGATCCTGCTCGTGATCGATGCTACCACCGGACAGAACGCGATGAGTCAGGCGCGTGTTTTCCACAAGCACCTGGGCTTGACCGGTCTGGTGATCACCAAGCTTGACGGAACCGCCAGGGGCGGTATCGCGCTTTCCCTCACGCGAACCCTTGACGTTCCCATTCGCAAGCTCGGCGTCGGCGAAGGCCTCGAAGACCTTCAGGACTTCGACCCCCGGGCCTACGTCGAAGCGATGTTCGGTGACATGGGCGGCGGCGGGGGATAGCACGCTCGATCCTTTTCGCGGTCCCGGCGGGAAGGGAACTGCCTGTGCGTTTCCCCCGGGACTATTCCCCCTTGTAGAGCTTGCTTACCAGTGCCTCGGCGAGCAGCACCACCTCCTGAAGCCGTCGTTCCATACGCAGCAGATGCACGGTGATCATGATCAGGAACGCTATGACGACCGTGGCCAGAGCGCCCATGAGAAAGACCGACATGGAAGGGCTCCTTTTGTTGGGTGGTTAAAGGCTCCTGGTGTCTCGATACACAAGCAAAACGCAACCGTCTCTCCCGCCGGAGTGCTACCGAGCTTCTGCAGGTGTATGAACGAGCCCCCGTGGCCTGCGCCTGCTCGGCATTGTCGGTTTAGTAGATTGGCACTCTGGTCGTTTTCATCCGGTTTCCGGCTTTGAAGCGGTAGAGATAGACACCGCCGGCAACCGGTTTACCTTCGGCGGTGGTGCCGTCCCACAACGCAACATGGTTACCGGCCTCTTTCGCTTCGTCAACGAGCGTTGTCACCCGTTGGCCCCGTGCGTTCAGTACATCGATTACCACGTCGCAGGCAGTGGGCACATTGTACAGCAGGCGCAGCATACGCCCGGAGCCGGGAGGACCGAGTTGCATAACGGTGAAGCGGTAGGGGTGCGGCGGTTGCCGGCGGGTATTGTCGACACCCGTAACCACGGAAACTATCGTTGTATCCTCCCAGACACCATCATTGTTACGATCGAGCATCCACTTGACATCGCCAAGATACGGCTTCTCCCACTGGGGAGCTACACTGCCCTCAGCGTCGGCCGGCAGCTTCACCTTCTCGGTCTGTACCCGTACGCTCCCTCCTTTGCCTACCGCCCAGAAACCCAGTTCCACCGTCTGCCCCGTTCCGCGGTCGCGAAGGTTGAACGCCTTCCCATCCGGAGAAGAGAAAACCACCTTCTCATCCTTCAGCAGCGAGAGTCCTTTGACAAAACACCAGCGATCCTGCTTCTTCCCCTGATAAAGGCAGGAGAGGTGAAATCGCTTCAGGGCGGAGTCCGGATTGGACACGGTCAACGCATCGTCCCAAATAAGCTTGTCGGTTTGAGCCGGCGTGACGCCGTTGCGGGTACACCGGAAAATGTTGAGGCTGTCATGGATTGAAACGGTCACCGTGCTGTCGGTGCCGGAGCGCAGTGTGCAGGTGTAGCGCTCCCGGGGGAGGCTGTAGCCATAAGGTGCGGAACCGTGACCGGTCAGCGCAAGGTAAGCAGCAGCATCGACAATATCGCGCCACACGCGTGTGCCCTGGTGCCCGATCCGGTCACCATCGTTGTTCTTCAGTACAATATCCGTTGCTCCGCGTTGAAATACGCTGATCCTGCCGGCGGCCCCCATCGCAATGCGCGGCCGCTCCTCCCGGCGCGGGTGGGGGAGCAGGGGAGGACGGAGGTAGGATGTTGTGGAGTCCATGAGGAAGCAGAAACCCAGGGAATCGGACCACTCCGGGAAATCATCGTACGCCCACGTGTTTGCCGCGGAATCCAGTACCACGGTGTCGACATGATGAGCACCCTGGACTGCGGGGTGATTACTATCGTAAACGTAGAGCAGAAACCTTTCCGGGTCGGAGGGAGAACGTTTCAGCTCAACCGGAGAAAGTACGTGTCCTCCGCCGATACTGTCGCTGTTGTTGCCGATTGCCAGCAGGGGACCGTTGACCACATTGTCGCCCATCACTTCCTTCAACTCTGCCAGCGTCTCCCGCGGCGTCTTGGTCATCGACGAAGCGAAATGATCGAGATGTCGTACTCCGAACTGATGAGTGTGCAACTGCGTGATGACATTGCGGCGTGCGCCGGAGGTATCCAGATCGTGCAGACAGACGAAATCGCCTACTGTCGGATAGTCGGCAAGAAACTTTTGCTTGTTGAAGAAGGCCAGCGATGTGCTGGTGCCGAAGCCGTAACAGGAGCCGTTCCAGGCACGCGTGATATTCCACCACCAGGCTACGGCGGGAAGGCGATAGTAGCGTTTGCCTTCGATTTCATGGTAACACTGCTGCACACCGAATGCGCGGACAAAACTGGGCCAGTCGGGGAAATCCGCCGGCTTTGCGTCAATCATGAGCGGGTGCCAGAACTGCATCGGATACGGCTCACCGGTGAAGGGGTCTTCTCCGCCGGCATAATTGAATTGGTTGTACCACGAGGCCGGCCACATATTCTTTACCCCGTTACCAAAGCGCCAACTGTCGCAAAGGCGGAGGAATTCCCGCAGATGCCCGTCCGTGTCCAACCGGGTAAGGATCCATCGCTTAATGGTGAAAGGCCCCGAGTGATCGAAAAGCCAACTTCGGGAAGCGCTTTCGACCCTGATTACACATTTGTTGGAGACTGCCGGAGGGACCTTCCACCGGAATTTCCCGGCCGGCCCTTCGACGTCCGCGGCAATGGTGTCCCAGTAAGGACGTGTCGGATTGTACGTTTCGCTGAAAAGAATGCGCAGCCGGCTGATCGTATCACTGTCCCATTGAATGATACACGTGTCACCCGCCCGAAAAAAGTCCTTGCGTGAAGGTGACGTGATTTCAATGGGTGATTCATGTCCGGCATCCGGATTGAATTCATCAGCTCCGATATCCACCCTGTCGACACCGTCTTCATTACCGTCAATACGCCGGCTGTCCCCTTCAACGTCAAACGCCCACCCGACCAGCGAATCCACTCCGGCATCAATAAGAGGCGAGTTGTCGCGCAGGTGAAAGCCGTGAATCCGGTAGGGCGCATCGGTCTCGGTGTAATCGGAAACGTTACCGAAGACGTACAGGGTTTCCTGCGAAACATGTGAAATGTGATACCATCGTGCCCCCCGCCTGCTCGTGTCGGGGCAAATGAATTGACCCGAAAGTCGGGGAGAAGCAAAGGGATGAGAAGCATCGAGCAGTGCCGAGAGGTTAGTATCGTCGTCGTAGCGAAACGAGCCCACTTGTCCGGTCCGCGGAAGCGTGAAGCCGGGCTCGGTTGCCGCGTTGGAAGCAAAGCCGTCACCGAGCTCCCGCAGTTCCTTGACCGTATATATCCACGTGTCGCCGTGACGGTAGAGCAGAGGCCCCTCGCCGTTTTCGTGGAAGATGTTGTGCGCCAGAAAGGGATCGGCGGCATTGCCGTCGTGGTATCCCGCATCGGTGTTCCGGTAAAAGATGTTGTTGGCCACCGCTTCCTTTTCAAAACCGTCGGCCCCGACAATCGACAGGCCGCGACCGGCGTTGCAGGAGATAGTGTTTGATATCACCGACGGCGTTCCGTTGGCGATAGTGATGCCTCCACCGTTGCCCCATACAACGTTTCCGTGCAGGAAAATCAACGCGCTGTCGCCCTGAAGGTCGCTGCACTCCAGCGCATCGTTCCGGTTGGCGGCGATAACTGAGTTCTCCACGGTGAGCATGATGAGTGATGGGTCGGCAGGGCAGGAGATGCCGTGGCCTCCGTTGCCGATGATCCGGCTGCTGCGCACGGTGATACGGGTCGGTGAGTTTTTCAGATACCCCACGGACAGCCCGGAGAGATTGTTCTCGAGAAGGTCCACACTATCGAGCAACAATTGGGCCGGGGCGCCGGAGCTGTTTTCGTAATATACCACCGCATTCCCCGATTCGAAATGGCGCATAGTGGAGCCGACAATGCGATATCCCTTGTCTTTGGCGGCTCTTATATGGACACCGCCTCCCTTGAAGCGCTCGAGGGTCGAGTTTTCAATCTGGAGCGAACCGTGAGCTTCGATCAGGCCCCCGGCGTAGCGGAGCGTGCTGTTACTGATCGCGAGAGTACCCGTGGTGTCCACCAGAATTGCGCTCTGCCCGTTTGTCCAATAAGTGAAGGACCCGGCCGTGGTGAAATCGATGTCCGGACCGTACGCGTCGTCGTTGTGTGAGGTCAGCACCGCATCCTCTATCCTCAGTTGCCCGTCGACAAGGAACCCGCCCATGAGTTTCAGGAGCGACCCCGGCTTGATAGTCAATTCACTTCCGCTGTCGACGTGAAGAGAAGTGCTCACCAGCGGCAGCGCCTCATTGGTCTTGATACGTGACGTCCCGACGGCGCACCATGATCCCCGGGAGACGATGGCCGGTGTGGTGCAGTTGGATACGGTGTTCTTGTGGATCGATTTCAGACCGCTTCCCTGGATTCTAACGACGCCCATGCCGCTGACGGGCTGCTCAACGAAGATGTCTTTGAAATGACAGCCTTCGATGGTAACACTACGCAGGTAGCTCAGGCGGACGGCGGCATCCAGGGGGAAGAGGTTTTCGAACCGGCAATTGATGAGTTTAACGTCCCAGATCGCAGTGCAGTCACTGGCATGTACGCCGACATCCGCGAAGGAGAAGGGTATGGTGAAACCGGGGTCGGAATAGGCGAAGTTGCAGTTATTGATGCTCAGATGGGCACCTCGAATTTGCAAGGGAGAAGAGTTGTGATAATTGCTGTCGAACAACCCCTGGAAGTTGGTATTTGACCAGATATATTCAGGCCCGTCGCCCTCCCGGGCTGATTTTTGGTTGTCGAGGCCGACCACAAGCTCGTAGATCCCCTTGAGAGTAATGGGGTCAAGCGTACTTCCCACAAACGCTACTCCACCCGAGGCACGGAGCGTTGGGTGCGTGAAGTCATCGGGGGGGATGCAAGTGATTACGAACGGCTCGTTGCCGAGGCCGGCGGCCCCGCCCGACTCGAATTTCAGGATACCAAACTGGTCCACGTTGCCGTCTGAATCGTACGTGTTGCGGAGGGTGACGTTGTGTTCTATAATGAAGGGCGGGCCGGGTTCGAGGTCGTTCTCTTCTCCATAGGCATTTTGATAACCTCGGTTGAACATCACGCTTTCGCCTTCACGATAGAACGATTTGGTCCTGAACTCCTTATAATCCTCATCCCAGAGCCTGTTGACGTAGACCTTGGCCCGGGAAAGGGGGGCAAGGAAACACAGCACGTAGAGAATGATGCGGGCGAGGTAGCGGTGCAGGGCCATGGGATACCTCCGGGGCGATCAACAAAAAATTCCCGTACTGCGAGACGAGATTGCAACGGGAAGAAAGAAGCGTGCGTGAGCCCATCAAGGGCTCACGCATGCTTGCCGGCGATTGCGTGGTTGATCCGGCAATCTACTATTGCTCGTTACTCCTCGTGGAAATGATTCGGCGCCTTTCCGATATTGGAGAATGTAATAGTTGACCCATCGATATTGGCGTTGCTTCCCGCACCGTAAGAGTAGATCCCGTGGGTGATGGTGTTACTGATGGAGCAGTGGGATACGTTCACGGGGATTTCGTCGATGTTGACCGCAACGGTCGCCGAATCGAATGAGCAGTATTTCAGCGAAGAATTCGCATTGGCTCCATCGCTGAACTTGACCCCGTACGTGCCGTGCATATAGCTGTCGGCATCGCCCTTGCCCCAGTATTTTCCGCTGAGATAGTTGGAGAAGCTGATTGAGTCGCCGGAGGTACCCTCGGCGATGAATGTCCCGTTCCGGACTTCCAGGTAGGTGTCGTCCAGGAATTGAAACCGTGTGCCGGGCTCGACGGTGATCACGACGCCGGCGGTGTTGTCGATGGTCGCATAGCGGGAAAAGACGTAGGGCACGTCGAGTTTCCGCCAGGTTCCCGTCTCGGTCACCGCCTCGCCCAGGACCGCAACCGCATCGACTGTGTTGCCGGTGAATGATGCGGTGCCGGAAAGCCTCGAAAGGTAGGTTGCGTCGATGTAGACGGGAAAGTACGAAGTGGTCTTCCCGTTTTCAACGAAGGCGTTATTCAGAAACGATGCGGAATCGGCGGGTCCTGCGTTTTCGAAATAGATGCCCGCGTGTGCGCAACGGGTAAAACGACAATGTGAGATACCGATTCCGTCCTGGTCGACATACAGACCAACCGTCGCCGAATCAAAGACGCAGTATTTCAGCGATGAATTTGCGTTGGCATTCTCGGTGAATTTCAACCCGTAGCGTGAATACCAGTAGGAGTCGTCGTCCCCCGAACCCCAGTACTTGCCGCCCTCGAAATTGGAGAAGCGGATGCTGTCCTGGCCGGTTCCTTCCGCAATCAGGGTGGCGTTGTCAATGGAGATATTCGTTCCCTCGAGAAATTCGAACCGGGCCCCCGGACGAATGGTAACGACCACGCCGTCGGGATTGTCTACCGTCGATCCGTCACGGAAGACATACGGAACCGTCAGCTTCTTCCATGAACCGCTTTCGGTCACCGCTTCTCCTTCAACCGCCACCGCATCGACCGCGTTGTTCTCGAACGTGGCGGTCCCCGACAGCCGCGAAAGGTACGTCGCGTCGATATATATCGGGAAGTAGCTCTTCGATTTGCCGTTGTTGCTGAAGGCGTTGTTCAAAAACGATGCGGAGTCGGCGGGGCCGGAGTTTTCGAAGTAGAGTCCGGCATAGGCACACCGGTCGAAACGGCAATCGGAAATGCTGATGGCGTCACGGGCCACATACACGCCCACGGTCGCGGAATCGAAGGTGCAGTATTTCAGGGAAGAATTCGCGTTGGCGTTGTCGGTGAACTTCAGCCCGAAACGTGAATACCAATACGAGTCGTCGCCCCCCGAACCCCAGTACTTACCGTCCTCGAAATTCGAAAACGAAATGCTGTCATCCGCGGTGCCTTCGGCGATAAGCGTTCCGTGATTGACCGACAGGTACGTCTCCTGAAGAAACGCGAAGCGGACTCCCGGACGTACGGTTATGGTCACCCCGTCGGTGTTGTCGATCTTGGATTCACGGCGGAAAACGTACGGCACGTCAAGCTTCCTCCAACTCCCCGATTCGGTAACGGTTTCCCCCTCAACGGCAACCGCGTCGACGGCGTTGTCGCTGAAAACGGTGGTTCCCGAAAGTCGCGAAAGATAGGTCGCGCCGATGTATATGGGGAAAAAGGTCGCTGTCTTTCCGTTTCCACTCAGTGCGTTTCCGACAAACGAGGCGGAATCGGCGGGACCGCAGTCGTCGAAATAGATTCCCGCGTAGGCGCAGTTGGTGAAAGTTGAATGTGTTATGCTGATGCCGTCGCGCTTGACGTACAAGCCGACCGTTGCCGAATCGAACGTACAATAGGCAATCGAGGTTTTGACGTTGGCGCTCTTGGCCACAATCACCCCGAACCGTGAGTACCAGTAGGAGTCATCGCCGCCTCTTCCCCAGTAGGTGCCCGGCGACAGGTTGCCGAACACCACATTGGCCGTATCCGACCCTTCGATGGTGAGCGTGCCTTTCTCGACGCGGACTACCGCCCCTTCATCCACGAGAAACCGGGCCGCCTCCTTGATAATCAACTCGCCGTTGACAACAATATTGTCGGTCATTTCGACCCTGGTATTGGGGCCGAACGTCACTGTGCAGCCCTCGGGGATAGTAAGAGTCGAGGAAATCTTGTAGGAGACGGTCGTACAGTCGAACACCGCCGGGCAATCGAGCGTTCCAAGACTGATCGTGTTGTCCACAACGTGCACGGTTCGTGTCACCGATGCGGACTCGCCCTCGCTGTCCGTAACCGAGTAGGTCAGCGTGTAGGCGCCCTCCGTGGAAGTGTCGACCGAGCCGGTCACGGTAATGGAGGAAGTCAGGTTTCCGTCTTCTTCGTCGGTGGCCACGGCACCCGAATCGACATAGCTGTGACCAATACCGATGGTATCGACCGCCTTGCCTTTCAGCGTGATCTCCGGCACGCTGTTAC
The DNA here is from genome assembly GCA_964571815.1 of uncultured Fibrobacterota bacterium. Lineage (GTDB taxonomy): Bacteria > Fibrobacterota > Chitinivibrionia > Chitinivibrionales > WJKA01 > CAZNDN01. The sequence goes on from CAZNDN010000060.1 coordinate 18,474, forward strand.
CGTCTTCGGGCTCAAGCAGGCTGCATGCCCCGACAAGCATCCCGAGCACCATCGTTCCCGTCACGAACAGAAATGAACGAACACCACTGCGAACCTGCATTTCACGCCTCCTTGACTTCGGGTTACGCTCTTGATGGAAACGGTCTGCCCCTCCCCTGCGTTGCGCTCCAGAAGATGGTTCAAATATAGCATCCTGCATCCGCGTCGCACAACATACTCGCGACATCACCGGGCTGTTTCCCGGAGGACACTGCTTCGGGCGGATTTCCGGGAGCATCTCGAACCGCACTCGACTACCAGCACGATGCCCGGAAAGATCAGTTGGGGTGAAGAGATTCGCCAGGAGAGTCGGTTAGTATTGAATCAGGATGTCGGGAGTTGCGCCGTTGCCGGCGAACGTGATCGTGGCGTTGTCGATATTGGTGTTGGCTACGCCCCTGGCATATATCCCGTTGAGCAGGCAGTTGCGGATCGTACAATGGGAAACCTGCACCAGCGCACCGTCGATATTGATACCGACCGTAGCCGAATCGACGGTGCAGT
>CAZNDN010000060.1:19116-22044 GCA_964571815.1 uncultured Fibrobacterota bacterium
TGCACCAGCGCACCGTCGATATTGATACCGACCGTAGCCGAATCGACGGTGCAGTATTTCAGCGATGAACTCGGATCGGCGTGCCTCTTGAACTCAATCCCGTAGCATGAACGCGAGCGGAAGCCGGTTTGCCCGTGACCCCAGTAAGTACCTGCCGCGTAATTCGAAAAGCGGATGCTGTCGGTTTCAGTGCCTTCGGCGATCAGTGCCCCGTCGGCAACCCTCAGAAACGCGCCTTCCATGAATCTGAGGTCCGTACCGGGCTCGATCGTTATCCGGACGCCGTGAGCGTTGTCGATAGTGGTTGCATCCCGGAAAGTGTAAGGCACGGCCAGATTCCTCCATGTGCCGCTTCGGTACACCCGTCCCCCCTCAACGGCTACGGCATCGACGGCGTTACCTGTGAACACGGTGCTCTCCGGGAGGCGAGAGAGGTACGCGGCGCCGAGGTGAAGCGGGAAGAAGGTTTCCGATGTGCCGTTGCCGGAAAAGACGTTGTCTGCAAACGATGCGGAATCGGAGGGCCCGGCCTTGTCGAAGAACACTCCGGCGTAGGCGCAGTTGCTGAATGTGCAACTGGATAGTTTCACGTCGTAGTCTTCCACCCGTACTCCTACGGTGGCGGAGTCGATCAGACAATGCGTTATGGACGACACATCGTCGGCACCGCTGCGCAGCAGTATTGCATACCGGTCCGTCCAGCCGTCCCGGTCGCTCCCCTTCCCCCAGTAGGCCCCCGAAGCATAGTTTTCAAACCGAACGTTTGCCGTCGCCGAGCCCGCGACCACAAGCGTGCCGCCGACAACCTCCAACGCCGCTCCCCGGTCCACACGAAACCGGGCACCTTCGTCGATCTCCAGCGTCCCCTTTACCACGATATCATCCAGCACATCAACTGTCGTATTCGCTCCAAATCGTACCGAACAGCCGCCCGGAATGATCATGGTGGAGTCAACCCGGTAGGCGACCAGGGTGCAGTCGTACACGCCGGGACACGACGGTGATTTCAGAACAATTGAATAATCGATCACCCATACGGTCCGGACGGCCTTCCCCGTGGCTCCCTTGCTGTCTTCAACCAGATACGTTATGGTGTAGCGTCCGGGCGTGGCCGGGTCCACCTCTCCGGAGGTGTCGACAGCCGATGTAAGATCGCCGTCTTCCTTGTCGGTGGCCAGCACTCCCGAATCCCGATACGTAGCTCCGATCTCGAGGGTGTCTACGGCCGGGCCCTGAAGGACAATCTCGGGGGGTGAATTGGAATCGGCGGGACTGAAGAGATCACATGACGAAACCGCAATCAATAGTGCAACAAGCGCCGGGGGCACCACCGACGGAAAACGCCGTCTCTTCCTGGCCATAGTTTCTCCTGGCTCCCTTTGTCGTGCGCAGAGCACGCATGGTTATCCCCCCCTCATGAGGATAATCTAAAAAAATAGCCTTCCGAGTCGCCGCGGCGCAAGAGTGCACCATGAGACGTCGTTACAGGCGGGCCGCGGGGTTCATGTGTGGGGGGCGCAGCATGCCGCGCACGGCGCGTTCGTACCCGGCCCGCGCGATCATAGCCGCGTTGTCGGTGCACAGTCGAGGCGCGGGGAATACCGTTGCGCTGCCCAGACGCTGGTTCATGGCTGCCCGGAGCCGCCGATTGCAGGCCACACCTCCTACCACGGCAATCCTTTGGATGCCGGTCTTGGCTGAGGCGGCCTGCGCGGTCGAGACCAGCGCTTCGATCACCGCATCCTGGAACGCCCGGCAGATTCCGGGACGGTGCTTTTCAAGATAGGTCGGTTCTTTGGACTCGATGTGGTAGCGCACGGCGGTTTTCAAACCTGAGAAACTGAAATCAAAACCCGGCGTGTCCAGTCTGGCAACCGGAAAGCCGATACCGTTTTCACTTCCCGCCTTCGCCGCTTCCTCTTCGATAGCACGGCCCGCCGGATACGGAAACCCCACCATTTTTCCCACTTTGTCGAATGCCTCTCCCGCCGCATCGTCCACCGTGCGTCCCAGGCAGCGATATTCGCCGAAGTCTTCCACGAGATAGATTGCCGTATGGCCGCCCGAAACCACAAGTGCCAGGAACGGATACGGGGGAGGCCCGCTTTCGGCGAACATGGCCGAACAGATATGCCCTTCAAGGTGGTGGATCCCCGTCACGGGGATTGCCCGTGATACGTGGAGACCCAGGGCGAAGCTCGTTCCCACCAGCAGTGCTCCGGCAAGGCCGGGACCGTCGGTTACGGCGATCAGATCGATGTTCGCGGTGTCGATAGCACAGGAGTCAAAAACACTTTCGCACAACGGTTGGAGCTTGGCCAGGTGGGCCCGCGATGCGACTTCGGGGACAACGCCTCCGTACCGGGAGTGGATTTCCTGGGTATACGTCCGATTGGCCAGGATTTGTCCGTCGTCAAGGATTGCGACCGACGTTTCGTCGCAGGATGTCTCGATGCCCAGGGATTTCATGCAACGTCACCGCCGCCGATACACTCGGCAAGGGATGGTATTCCCTGGATAATGTAAACAAGTTCCTGCTGACAGTTCGCAAAACTCATCGACCCGCCGGCATGCTCGACCGTCTCTTTCATGCGCCGGAGGTATTCCAGCTCCTTCTGGTAGAGAAACAGGACGTTGGAGAAATCAAGAATCACACGTGGGTTGGAGATTGCGGGCATCTTTTCGGCGAGGATGCGCCACGCATTGAGAAAGTCGGCGTCCTTGCGGGCCTTGGAGAAAAGAGGAATAAGAATCGTGTGACCGGTGCCGCTCACCTGAGCGCTCATGTCCGCCCGGGGTTCCTGCGCCGACACCGGTGGCGGCGGGGGAGGGGATGGGGAGGGGGGCGCCTCCGGAACCGACGGTTCCGGAGGCGCTTCGAACTCAGGAGCGGGCCCGGGATCGTGCTGCTGTACCGGCGTCTCTGAG
>CAZNDN010000060.1:22144-23626 GCA_964571815.1 uncultured Fibrobacterota bacterium
CGCTTCGAACTCAGGAGCGGGCCCGGGATCGTGCTGCTGTACCGGCGTCTCTGAGGCCTCAAATCCGGGCCGGACGTTCCGAACAATCTCCAGACCCTCGTGATCGAAGCTCTCCTCGTTTTGGTCCCCTCCCGAAAAAGCACTGTCGTCAACCTCTTCTTCGGTCTCCCTCCGGTCCGGCCGAGGCGCCTGGGCCAGCTCTCTGCGAAGAGAGTCAAACTCGGTGCTCTTGCGCTTGATCTCGTCGTCGACGGCGGCAATCCTGGCGGCGATGTTTCCGAGGTAGACCCAGTTCACGACAGCCGCGATGATCGAAAGCAGCCCCACCCCTCCCACCACGGTGTACGCAACATAGACAGGGCTCATGTGCACTGGTCCCGCTTTATGGCCGCGGCGAGGCCGAGAATGATCACCAACCTGGCATTTCTCCCATCGTCAAAAATATTTTATTCTGAAACCTACGGCAATCACCTTGAGGTTTTCTCGGTCAAGGGAAGCGTCCGATTGGGACGGAGGAGGTGGCCGAGGGGCCTTGTCGATGTCCTGTGGCGAGTAATTGTATGGCCGGAAAATCGTACAGAATCGTTGTCGCCGACGATGAGGAAGGGATTCGGCTTCTGCTGGGTCAGTACCTCCAACGTCAGGGGTACGACGTTGCCTGCGTTTCCAATGGAGTAGATGCTCTGGAGGAAGTGGCGCGGCGGGGAGGCGATCTCGTTCTTTCGGATATTCGCATGCCGGTCATGGACGGCTTCGCTCTGTTCGAAAGGCTTTCCGCCGACTATCCTCATGTGAAACGCGTGCTGATGACCTCGTACGATATTGATGAATATATGACAATGATTCGGCGGCACAACATCGGCAACATTTTCCCCAAGGACAGTACGTTTGAGTTCACCGAACTGAGCCGTCATCTGGAGAGCCTTCTCACCGAAGAGATTTTCGGGCTCCACCGGTGGTTCTTCGAAGGCCGGTCGATTCAGTGCCGCGACATTCACAGCGAACGCGAAGCACAGGAGGTTTGCGATGAGATCGGAGGGGCCTGTTCGCTGCCCGATCAGGTCTTGCTCACCATCGCAACCAATGAACTCCTCTCCAACGCCGTCTTCCACGGCATTCTCGGCCTGACACAGGTTCCCCGCGATCAGTGGCCGGCCGACTACGAAATTCCTCAGCCGCTTGCACCCCGGATATGCTGGGTTCATGACGGTGAGAAGCTGGGTGTGTCGGTGGAGGATTGTTCGGGAACGCTGCGGAAGACCGATGTGCTCAAGTGGTTTGAAGATCCGTTTCGCAATCGACCGACTGTGGGCCGGGAACATGGGCGTGGTCTGGTACTGGTACGAGGGTTGATCGACAGGTTCATCGTCAATATCAGCCCCGCCAGACGGACGGAGTGCATTCTCATACAGTATTTTGACAGAAGGAGAAAGCCCGACAGCCGGCCTCTGATGGTCAGGGAGATCTGAGGGTTGCACGAGA
>CAZNDN010000061.1:0-22762 GCA_964571815.1 uncultured Fibrobacterota bacterium
GGCGGCCGCCGGATCACGGTGCGCAAGGCGGAGACCAACACCCCTTTGTATTTCAGAGAGGGCGCCTGTATTCCGCTGCAGAGGGGAGTGGCGGTGAGCAATCGGAAGAATCTCTTCGAGGTTGACCTGTTGTGCGCCGGCCGCGGGAGGGGCGAAAGCACGTATGTGTACGAGGCCGACGACGGTGAGAGCTACGCGTACCGGCGGGGAATAACGAGCCGATATCGAATCGACTTTTCCGTAACGGGACGGGAGAAAGGAGCTGTGCGGATCGATGAAGAGTGTGCGGCGGCCGGGGTCTGTTCGTTCTCGATCTGTACGCCCACCCGCCTGGAGGGTATGACGCTCTATGTCAACGGCGCAAAGAAGCGCTTGAGTCCGAGCAGAGCCGGCCCGGATCGCACGGGCATGCCGTGTGCGTTGTGGTTCTGGAAGTGAAGCGTGTGGAGTGAAAGTACAAGGTTCAAAGGTCAACGGACAAGAAAAGCAGAGACAGCCTGTAAGGTGCAGTAGTCGATCATCCATTGTGAGTGCCACCGGCGCGACACTTTGCGGATGGATTCAGTCAGTTAATCACCGTGAGTGCGTTCGGAGGGCGGAAATGGTCTTGCAGTTCAGTGCAGTGATAGTATCGCTTCACCTGAGCACCACGAAATTACCGTTGATTGACTCCGCTCCCGTCTGAACCGAGAGAAGATACCGGCCTGCGGCAAGTCCGGTCTTGTCGACAGTCACGGCCGACAGCGTTGATCCGGTGCGTGGAAGCGCCCTGGAAAAGACGGCCTTGCCGCGGTGATCAAAGATTCTTAATCTGCCCGAGCCGCGGTCGGGGCTGGGATAGACAATAGTGACCTTTCGACCCTCGTTGACTATTCCGGCCGTCGCGCGGCCCGTCACGGGTATCGGCCCGGCCGCGGTTTCTCCATCGTACACAACCCCCGGCAGACGTCGCCCCTTCGACAGCGCAGTGCCGTCGGCGGAGACCAGGTACTCGTTGACCCAGTCCGGCCGCGGAGGACACGTTCCTTCTCTCACCACAGCCGCCCACTCCTCGTCGGTCAGACGCTTGAAATCGGAGCTTGTCTTTTCGTAGTATGAGAAGACCGGGCCGGTGAATGCCGTGAGCTTTCCGTTGGAGGACGAAGATGGTGCGATGAATACCCCGAGATTGATTTTGCCGGTACCCACATGCAGAACCTTTCCGACCGGAGCGCCGCCACGATCGGTCGGCTGCGTATGGACATCGGCGATGGTGTAATCTCCCCGCGCCGCGTCCGCCATGTGGTAGTACATCTCGGCATACCAGCCCGAAAACGGCGGCGCTCCGCTGCCGCCTTGCACGAAGAGCATTCCCTGCAGAAATACTCTGTCGGTTTCCGCAAAAGCTTCGCCGGCAAGCTCTTTTCGTGCCAGCATCTCGAGTCTGTTCATGACCAGTTCCAGGCGGTTCATATAGTTGACGACGCGGTTCATGGAATAGCTGTTATCATTGGCAAAATGCCCGAAATAGGCCGCGGACGTGCGTGCGAAGGAGGCGATCTGCGCGTAGAAGTCAGGATACGGCTCGATGTAGCTGTGCGGAAAGGAGCACATGGTACCACCCGTGTAACTCTGTTTGGCATACAGGAGGTTATCGTGCCGAAGCTGTGCCCACGATGCGCACTGCGTGTTGAGCTTCTCCTGGTGCCACGCGACGGTTGTCATGAAAAACGGGAGTGGCGATTGATCGGCGGGAGGATTGAGCCGGCGTATCGCGTTCAGCCACACATTGTAAAGAGACTGCCCCCAGAAAGCCTCATCGTACGAATCTACCAGATAGCGCTGCGCGGCCAACTGGGGGGCGTAATGGTAGCGCTCCACCTCCTCCCGTATCAGCGGCAGGGCATCGTCGTTGCCCAGCACGAACATGGCATCGAGCGGGTCCGGCATGGGACGCCATACTTTTTCACCGTTGTGGATTATGCGGTCGTAGACCACATTGGCCGGAATGTAGGAGTCGATAATGAACCGCTGCCCCATCAGGCGGAAGGATACGGGGAGAGCATCCGGTTTGTCGGCATAAGGATCCACTACAAAGAAGTTGGACATGATTTTCTGATGTACTTCGGGGTCACTCTGTACAGTGCTTTGGAACTGCTCCAGAGCCGGTTTGTCGGTAAGTGAGGAGGGATCGACACCCGTGTTGTCGCAGATCCGTTTCAACTCATTCGGCGTCAGATTGTCTGATTCTCCGACCAGGAACGTCAGGATTTCATCGATTCGGTCAAGCAACGGCCGGCCTTGTGCGATGTCCAGGAGTTCATTGCACATCACTGCGCCGATGGTCATGCGTTGTATGTCCTCCCGCACCTGTGGATTGTCCGGATTCCATTCGAGAATATCGGGAGGAACGGTTAGCAGGAAGTCTATCCTGCCCAGCCACATCATGGTCTGAAAATAGGTGCTCAGATTCGGGACACGGTCCATTTCGTAGCGGCTGAGGGTATAATGCCCCCGCACGGTGAACTGGCTGAAATCGATTTTGCGGCTTGTCTCCGAAAACAGTGGCATGAAGGTCATTTTTTCCGCGGTAATTGCATCCATTACTCGTGTGAAGCTCTCCTGCTTCACAAACCGGCATGGCTGGTCCCGGCCGTGGAGCAGAGACCGGGCGACCGTGAGGTAGAGATCGATGTCCTCCACGGCTTGACTGATGAGAGGATCGTCCGGAAGCGTCCGGGCGTATTCAGGAAGGTTCTGATACATGCGCTCCAGCAGCGTGTCCAGAGTCGGAATGAGAAGGATGCGTTCGATATCCTGGAGAATCGCGTCGTACGACATGTGCAGAGCATGGAGAACCGCATCGGTGGTTACAAAGACCGGAAGGTCTTTGGCGTAGATATCATGGAAGGCGCGTCCGAATGTCCCGAACGAAAGACGCTCAGTAACCACGAAATGGTGGTGCCCCAGTTTCCTCAGCTCATCGGGGGTCAGGCTCAGACTGTCGGTCACCGAGTCCAGGTAGGCGATTTTTCCCTCGATCTCCTCTGTCTGAGAGGTGTAGTACCGGCCGGACGGCTTGTGACGGTTAGCAAGGTGCGAAGCCGGGAGGTCTCTGTTGTCATTCCTGAATGTTTCGTATGCGGTGAGGTCAGCGGCATCGATTCCGGCACACAGGGCCAGCGCGATCAGCCCCGGCACAAAGGAAACGGATTTGATATGCATCATTCCTCCTTGAGGTGGTGAACCCGAAAGAAAAGGCCGGAACGAATTCTCTCGCAATTGCCGTACCACATGCGACAAAATCTACCGGGTAGCTCTTTTGCTAATATACTACGCGATGAACCAGCAATTGCTGCTTTGCAGTGCGAGCCGCAGGTGTGTCATTTGCGGGAATGTGGGTCTCATTTCGGGGACTGGTTCCCCGGGCATGTGGGTGTCGGGATGCGGTCGGGATCGGGTTTCAACAGTGCAGGATTGTTGACGGGTTTTCACGTCAATGAGAGTGCACTGCCGGTTGTTTCAGCCGGTCTGTCCCGTTCGCTCCCCGTAACGTATCCCCACCCCCCCGCCAAATAGGTATATTGTAGCCGTTGTCGCCGCGGGCGCGTGTGGAGCGGCGGCGGCAAGGAGCGAGGGGAGTAGTCCAATCACCTCACAAAGGAGGTATTATGAGGTTCAAAGGAGTGGGGGCAGCGTGTGCCGTAGCGGTGTGCTGTGCCGGAGGGCTGTGGGCACAGAATGCGCGGGTCGATGCGATGGGGGGAGTGCTGCCGGTTATTGACGACATGATCGACATTGCCGACAATCCCGCCTACGCAAACAACTACGAAGAGGCGCTGCAGGCAACAATCTCACCGGGTGTGGGGCCGCTGGTGGGCGTGAAAGAGGCGAGCGACATGATGTGCGCGGGGTTGTATTACGATGCCAACCGGGTGCTGGACGACGACGTGTATACCTATCTTCTCAACACCGTTTTGACCGGAGGAGGCAGCAGCATTACGTCGCCCGTGGCCGCCGATGTCGATCCTATCCCGCATGTTCTTCTGGGTCTGGATCTTGATGCGGCGAAGTTCGGGCTGGATCTGTTCTGGGAACGGGCGTTCTATCGCTCGAAGGTCGAGGACGAAGCGGCGGGTGTGACGACGACCACGGAGATGTCCGGGACATTCTCACACCTCGGGTTTGTTGCCGGCATGCTTCTTGACAGCGACCTCATTCCCATGGCCGCAACGCTGGCGTTTGGCCTTCCCCGCATGAGCGGCAATTTCAGCGGAGCAACCGAACAAGACGCCAAGACCGAAAATGGGCTCTCGCTTGATGCTTCCTATGAAGTGTTCCCGGAGCTGCTGTACCTGGATTGGACAGCCGGAATTGCCGCCGGAATGCTCATGTATCAGGGGTCCTTCGAGAGCGCGGGGACTTCGACGAAATACAGCGCCCACAGGGTGATATCGACGGAACTGTACGGAGGGTTCGAAAAGCAGCTCGATCCCGGCGTGCTCCTGGCCACGTACGGCTACCTTTCGTTTGCAAACGATCTGACCGAGCCGGACAATATTACCGCAGCCACGTATAATGCCGACGGCGGCAACAATACGTCGATCAACACGGTCGGATGGGGTATCAGCGCCGGTCTGGAAAAGACCTGGGACGACCTGAAGCGGTTCGATGAAGTACAGGGACGGTGCGGGCTTACGTATGCCGCCGTGGACACAATCGAGCGCAACGACGGCGCGGCGGGCGGCAACTCCTACGAGTCCCGCGAAAAGCGCCCCACGGCGCGCGGCGGATTCAACGCTACGCTGGGCGGCGGGTTCGGCAAGGGGATGTTCCAATTCGACCTGCAGCTCAGTCCCACGGCGCTGGTCAACACGTTCAAGCTGATCAACGGCACGTCGACGACCAACGATATGGTTAAGGTGACCGCGACCTTCGATTTCAACAAGCTCGGCGGCGGAGGAGGCGGTACCGATTTCAGCACCCCCAGCTACACGCCTGCTCCCGAGCCCTCGTTTACTCCCGCTTCCGAAGAGACGGAGGAGACGGAATCCGAGGACGATGAAGGCTTCAGTTTTTGAGCGTGCGGGACAACCCCTGCGGGTCGTGGACATGCCGGTTCCGGCTCCCGGCCCGCATCAATCCCTCCTCCGCGTGATGGCCTGCGGCGTATGCCGCACCGATCTTCATGTGATTGACGGCGAGTTGTCCGACCCCAAACTTCCGCTGGTACCCGGCCACCAGATAGTCGGCACGGTTGAGCAGGTGGGCGAAGCGGTCACCGGGTTCTCACCGGGCGACCGTGTGGGCGTACCATGGCTTGGCTCCACGTGCGGCAGGTGTGCGTACTGCCGCGACGGCAGGGAGAATCTCTGCGACAATGCGCGTTTTACCGGCTATCACCTCGACGGCGGATTTGCGGAGTACACGGTCGCCGACGAGCGCTACTGCTTTCCGATCCCCGGGGATTACCCCGATACACAGGCCGCTCCGCTTCTGTGCGCGGGTCTGATCGGCTATCGTTCGTTTCGGATGTGCGGTGAAGCGCGCCGAATCGGTTTCTACGGATTCGGCTCGGCCGCGCACATTGTCGTGCAGGTAGCCACGTACCTGAACCGCGAGGTGTACGCCTTCACAAGGCCCGGTAACAGGGAGGGGCAGGAGTTTGCCCGACACATGGGAGCGGCATGGGCCGGCGATTCCGATACAACTCCACCGGAGCTGCTCGATGCGGCAATCATATTCGCACCGGTCGGCGAGCTGGTACCGCACGCGTTGAAAGCCCTGCGCAAGGGCGGGACCGTGGTGTGTGCGGGTATCTACATGAGCGACATCCCGTCATTTCCGTACGAGCAGCTCTGGAATGAGCGCGAACTGCGCTCGGTAGCGAATCTTACGCGGCGTGACGGGGAGGAGTTCCTGCGGCTTGCGCCGCGGGTGCCGGTGCATACCGAAATCACCACCTACTCCCTCGAACAGGCTCAACAGGCCCTGGATGATCTCAGAAACGGCAGGGTGATCGGTTCGGCGGTTATCACGGTGTCGTGAGACGGGATTGCGTAGAAGCGTGCGGGAAAAGATATTTTAATCTACGTAAGAATTTGCACCGACGTGTTGACCACTCAGCGAGATGCATGTTGAGCCGTTTCGAGGTATGAGGACGCGTTCACGGGTTTCCGAAACCGGCGGGACGGCGGTCGGCGCGGAGGACTTACCATTCAAACCGGTGGAGGACAGGATGAGACGAATCAGGTGGTCGCTCCGGATACTGGCGGTGAGTGCGGGGGTGATGACGGCACTTGCCGCGGACAATATCGATGTTGTGGACATTTCGGAGCCTGAAGATGTTATTCTGCCGAGGATGGTTCCCAATGCGGTCGATGTCCGTGGAATTGGCATGGGGAAGATGGGTGTTGCTCTTGCCGAAGGGGCTCACGGCATTTTTGTCAACCCCGCGATTCCGGCGTCGCTTGAAAAAAGCGCCGTGCAGGCCGGCGGGCGATTGAAATTCGGAACGGTCACCGATGAATACGCCGAGAGCAGATTTCCGGGCTCGGAAGCGCGCGAAAAACTCAGTGTGAAGCCGACCAACGTTGCGGCGGCGGTTCCGATAATCATCCCGGCCTTGCCGCTGTCCCTGGCTGCCGGTGTGGGGTATCATTCGGCGTACGATTTTACGGAGAAGCTTTACAGCACGTCCGCGGGCAGCGAACGCACGACTCGAATCCGGGGCGGTCTGGAACTGGTTTCTCCTGTCGTTTCGGTGGGGTTGATGGACAGGTACTTCTTCGGGGTCGCGGTGAATCTGTCGGTTTTCAACAAGCTCACGGTGAAACAGGAAAACGCGCTTCGACCTGAGGAGACGGAAGAATTTGACGGCAGCGCCGCCTACGCGACGTTGGGTGTGCTGGCCAAGCCCATCGAGCACCTGACGGTAGGCGTGGGATACCAGCCGCACTTCGAGTGGGATTACGAACAACAGAATTACGAAGTGGCGCGGGTTCTTTCCGTGGGCGCGTATTATCAAATCATGGAACAGCTCGGTGCAGGAGTTGAACTGCAGCCTCGCCTCCTGAGCGAACTGACCCGTGAAGACGGCAAGTTTGACAACGGCATTGCCCTCCGCGGCGGCGCGGAGTACCTGCTCGGTCCCGTCGCTTTGCGGGCAGGCGGTTTCTATGAGGCGGTACCGCGCACGGATATTGACCAGAGCACGGGCATTGTCGGCGATGAGCCGGAGTATATCGCAGGCGCCGGCCTTGGTATCGGCCTGCCGATCGAGATGGTTCGCGTTGATGTGGCCGGCACCTGGACCCGGTTTGCGCGCGAGGAAACGTATTTCAACGATACTCGAACGGCTACCGAGACATTCGCGTACGCCGAAAACGACTACCGTGTCGACCTGGGCGTCTCGGTCGAACTTCCCGCGCTTGCGTTCAAGGAACGGACGTTCGAGGACGTGACGCCGGACACGACCCTGGGACCGGCGATTGAAGAACCGGGCCGCCGCAAGCCCATATACGGCCCCGAAGATATGTAGTATCTTTCGGTGGAGTTTCTTTCGTCCCTCCGATGTTCTCTCCGTTCGCGCCGGGTGAGGGGGCGAGACTGATGCCTTCGAATTCAAGGCGTATGGGTGGTTGTACCGCTCAGTACCTTTCGGTTTCGCGCCGGTGCGATATGCCGCGGTTTCGCTCCGGGGAGTTCCTTGCCGCATGGGAACGGGGCGAGATTACCTACGACGGCGGCTTCGGACGCAGCTACACCGTTTCGCTCAAGCCCGAGCACGTGCTGGGCTATGTCTTCTGGTCCAAAGATTACCGGCCTTTGATCGACGACCAGCGGTTCGGGAAGCTCCTTGCCGAAAACAACGCAGTATTCCACTACACGATCAACAACTGTCCCGATCTGGAGCCCGGGGTGGCGCCCTTAGGTGAGCGACTTGCCACGCTGCGGAGGCTCTGTGCCGCGGTGGGCCCGGAGCGTGTGCTCTGGCGCTACGATCCGATCTGCAGGTATCGTGTCGAGGGGAGCGTACGGGACACTGCGCGGCAGTTTTTTTCTTTGCTTCCGGCGGTCCGGGCCGAAGGGGTTTCCCGCTGTTATTTCTCATTCATGAGCTGGTATGGGAAACTCAACGGCAGGGGAGTGGATTTTGCGGAGTTCTCTTCGGACGAAAAGAAGGATATCGCCTCCGGCATGCTTGAGGCGGCCGGAAGGGTGGGGGTGACGTTGCACAACTGCTGCAACGAGGGGGTACCCGCACTGGTGCCGGGCGTGGAGAAAGCCCATTGTGTTGATGAGGAGCTGCTGAGAACAACCGACCGTTTCGGTGTACATCGAACACTGAAGCTCAAACCGACGCGAAAAGGGTGCGGGTGCTTTGAGAGCCGCGATGTCGGCTCCTACACCCCTTCGTGCCCGCACGGGTGCCTGTACTGCTATGCGAATCCGCGCATGACGGCCCGAGAGTCGTGAGTTTGCGCCCGGGTTTTTTTTCGGGAATCCGGTCTCCCGGCAGCGGCGGTCCTGACCGGCCCGCGGGTTATTGTCCCTGTTCGGCACTCTTCCTGCCGGAGTCCGAAGGACCGTTTTTCCCGCGATTGAACCTCCGGAGCGCTTCGTCCACCTGTTCAGCGCTCACTTCCGTATCCGTGTCGGTGCTGGGTCGAATGAAGATCAGGACTTCGCGTTCCACCAGGACTTCCCTTTTTACCGAGAACAGATAGCGCAGGACCGGGATGTTCTTGAGTACGGGGACTCCTCTCCATTTTTCCACGTGTTCTCGCCGCTTGAGGCCGCCGAGCACGAAAACCGAGTTGTTCCGGACGTTGACTTCGGTCTGCAGAGCACGCTCGAAGACGATCGGTTCTCCCTTGGGGCTCCATCCGGTGAGATCGGCGATCCGCGGCGAAAGCTTCAGGTTGATCAGGCTGTCTTCCTGAACATTCGGTGTAACGTGTACCGTTACCCCCGTTTTCCGGTAGGCATCGCCCGGCTGGCGGTCCCAGATATCGTTGTCATCAAGATGAACCGGGATCAACTCGCCGGCATTGATAAGCGCATATTTGTTGTTGCGGGTTACCAGGCGCGTATCGGCAAGGACATCGCCGTCGCCGTTTTCGCAGATGAACGCGACAATGTCGCTGATTGTAAAATCGGCCCGGACGTGATATTTTTTTTTGCCGTACATCGCGGGATCGGGTTTGGTGAAGAGGGGCGGATGGATGCGCTCCTTATGGCGTGACCGGGCGCCGATACTGCCCATACCGAAGACGTCGCCGGGGTTGTCGCCGTGCCCTTCGGCCTCGATACTCAGGCCCTGGAGCCAGCCGAAGATGTTGATTCCCAGCCGGTTGAACTCTTCGTTGTTGAACTCCACGACCGTGATTTTTACCGAGATGTGCGGGGCTGGTGTGTCGAGGGAGTCAAGCAGCGAAGCCAGCTCGTCGATCTTGCTGGGCACATCGGTAATGGTCAGTGCGTTGAGGTAGGGGACCTCGAACAGGTGCCCCTCGGGTGAAAGCTTGTGACGTACGATTTCGATGACGTCCGGTGCTGTTACGTGGCGGAGTTTGACCACCCGCGACGTCAAATTGTTTCCCGCTTCAAGCCCCTCGACATCGAGTCGCGGAAGCACTTGCTTGAGATCCTCGATCTTCTCGGGAACATCGGTGATATACAGCTCTTCCGTATCCTCGTTGACATACAGGCTTCCGTAGATCGAGAGCATGTCCCGTACGATCTGTTTCAGCTCCAGAGCATCGGTGTTCCGCACTTTGTACACATAGGTGAGGGTTGTGCGATACTCCTTCTCAAGGCTGTAGAATCTTACGTCGGGACTGTTCTGAGCGGCTCCAACAGCGCAGAGGGAAACCATCACAAGCAGAGTGCGGAACGTCATTCGGATACCCATGGGCCAATCCTTCGCGGTTAGTGGTTCATGATCGTTGTGCTGTAGTAGCGCAGCACCCCGCGGGGCACCGGCCGAATCGGGGTTATTGACCGAAGGAAGCGGAAGGCGTTAAGCCTGCCTCCTGAGAAAACCTTGTTTTTCAGAGAAGGTATTCTGTCGACCGAAGCGAGCAGGGAATCTCGATACGTCCGGTAGTTCATCCCGGGACCGTACCCCATAGCCAGGGCGAGAGCGCCGGTTACGTACGGCGCCGCCATGGACGTGCCCGAGTAGACTGCATACCGGCCGCGGGTGATCGAGCTGAGCACATTGAGGCCGGGTGCCGCCAGATCTACGCTTTGTCGTCCATAATGGGAGAAACGGGCGATATCGCCGTGAACGGCTGTTGCGGCGACCGCGATGATATTGTCGAGCTTGTACGATGAAGGATAGAAGGGGTCAACATCGTTGTTGCGAGACCAGTTTCCCGCCGCCGCAACAAACAACACATTGTGCCGTCGAGCATAATCGATTGCCCGATACAAGGCTTCCGACTTTTCCCTGCTGCCCCAACTGGCATTGATCACCCGGGCGCCGTTGTCGACCGCGTAGTAGATGCCGGCGATCAGGTCGGAGGTGTGTCCCCAGCCCTCATCCGAAAGCCCCTTCACGGCCATCATTGAAACGTAATGATTCACCCCGGCAATACCCCGAGCATTGTCGGGACGGCCTCCCACGATACCCGCGACGTGGGTGCCGTGCGTGTTGACATCCATGGGATCCGCATCACGAAGCACGGAGTGAGGCGAGGGACGATTGGAAACGAAATCCCACCCGTGGACATCGTCGGCGAACCCGTTTTCATCATCGTCAACCCCGTTGTCCGGTTTCTCACCGGGGTTGTGCCACATATTGGGCGCGAGGTCGGGATGAAGGTAGTCGATGCCGCTGTCGAGGATTGCGGCAATAACCCGACGGGTACCCTTGAAGATGGTCCAGGCCTCCAGGGCATGAATGTCGGCACGGTTATGCTCCGGATTGTACAGGGCCCACTGTTCCCGGAAGTAGGTGTCGTCGGGAAAATTCAGTTGTACGTTTGGCCCGTTTCCGTTGTTTCGTACCACCAACTCCATTCGGTAGTCGGGTTCGACAAACTCGACACGGTGATCCAGACGAAGATGGTTTGCGATATCCCTGGGGTTCATTCCCGGAGCCACCCGCACCGGCGTAATTCCCTCGTAGCCGGCGGGGTATTTCGGCCGGAGCGTATACAACCTGCACACCTCTGCCCGTCGTTGCTCGGAGCGGTAGCCCGGTTTGAGGCCGACAATGAAATCCGCCGGACCGACAAACTCGGTCGACGAGGAACGTGCCGAAGCGAAGGCGCCGGCCACGAGAAGGTGGCACGTGAGAATGAGTCGAAATGCGGTCATCGGCTATTCAAGCGCGGCGCGCAGCGATGCAAGAATACCCCGCCTCGCGGCAACCGAGATCCGGCCGCCAAAGCTGGAGGTGCGGCGCCGGCTTGTCCTACCGTCAAAATACAACGCCGCTTCGATACGTGGAGCGGCCGCCGTTCGCCCGGCGAAGCACAAGGTCCCGGAAGCGAGGAGTCAATGACCGCCACATGCATCCACACATGCGCGACCACCCGACTTTCCGCGTGGTCACGGTCGGAACACCGCGGGGCGTCAATCGGTTTTCAGGGTACCGAGCAGTTGCGTTACTTCTTTTTTTTCTTCGAGCCCGGAAAGAGTTTCACGCCGATATGACGGTTGCCCAGGAGAAATCCGATGGTCGCTCCGAGCACGGAACCCACGACGTGACCCAGCAGGAAACGGACTACGCCAATAAGTGTGCCAAGAACAATGCGTACGGATCCCCATGCCAGCGAGAGAACCTTACCCGCCAGGAGAAAGGGTAATTGCAGCAGTTTTCCAATCATCGGACACTCCTTTACTTTGAGGTGAGCCTGCTGGTCCCGTCCCAGTCCGGGGCCGGCGGATCGCTCTTGTATGTCTCGCAGTAGTTGATGATCCTGGTGCTGGGGCTCATATTCTTCGGCGCGGCACTCCGATACGGCTCCATGGCCTCACTCTGCTTCATCATCGATATCGCCTTGTCCCATTCACGCGCGTAGAAATACTCCAGACCCTGCGAGTAAAGCCGGACCATCTTCGCCGCCTCGGGAGCCAGTTCGCCCTTGCGGGCCATCAACTCATAAACTACAACAGGCTCGGATTTCCCCACAACCATGATCTTGTCCAACTGGCGTACTTCGAAGTCGTCGCGAATCATCGAGCAGGTGAAATCGCTGATCATAGTATATATCCCGTACTGCTTCGCCGCGCTTTCCAGCCGCGCGGCCAGGTTCACCGCGTCACCCATCATGGTGTAATTCATCCGTACCGCCGAACCCATGTTGCCGGTAGTGATCGCGCCCGTATTGATACCGATTCGCATGCGCATCTCATGGACAATCTTCGGCCACTTGTCGCCTTCGGCCACCCATTTCTTGCGCAATTCACCGAGCTTCGCCTGCATATCCAGTGCGGTAAGACATGCCTGGTACGCATGGTCCTCCATCGGCATCGGCGCCCCGAAAAAGGCGATAATCGCGTCGCCCTCGTACTTATCAAGCGTCCCGTAGTGCGACAGCAGGGTGTCGGTCATGGCGGTGAGGTATTCGTTGAGAAGCTCCACCAGCCTCGTGGGTGAGCCGAGTTTCTCCGAAAACGTGGAGAAGCTCTGAATGTCGGTGAAATACGCGGTACGGACACCTTCCTCACCCCCCAGCTTCGGGGTCTGCTTCTGTTTGTACATGATATCGATCAGTTCGGGAGACAGGTAGGCCTTGAAAGTATTCTGGAGAAATTTCCGGTCCTTTTCCTCGGTTACATACCGATAGGCCATCACTCCCGTGTAGGTCAGGAGGATCGTGAGGACCGGGCGTGCGATTTCGATCCAGATGTGGCAGGTGCCGAAAAGGGTCATGGCCGCGATAAAATAGAGAAACACCGAAAGCACGCTCAGGAGCGCTCCCGGGAGCGGTTTGAGGATAAACGCCACAAAACCGACCGTAATCGCTACCAGAATGAGGATCAGGAAGTTCTCCCAGTCCTTGAGGCGGGTCACGAACGTATCGGTAAGAAAGGAGTTCATCAGCGAGGCGTGAATTTCCACCGCGGGATAGTTGTCGTCGTGGGGCACGGGCTTGATATCGAACAGGTCCGGTACGGTGGAGCCCACGATGAACACGCGTCCTTCGAGCGACCCCTGAACGCGTTCGTTCATAATATCGTAGTAGCTGAAGTAGGGGAAGGGAACACCCTCGGGTCCGAAATACGTGATGATATGCTCGTTGGACTTGGTAAGCGGTATGCGCAGGCCGCGACCGAAATCCATACGCGTGCCCGGTGCCAGACTCTCCAGCGCCGTGCGCCCGGCACCGCAAAGCTCGCGAAGCGCTCTCCCGCGGAGGACGGGGATGGTGGAAACAAGGGTTCCCTCACGATTGCGTATTGAAAAGGTGTGAAACAAGAGTTTCAATTGCCGCGGCGCGAGCCCGTCGAAATCCTTCGCCCGGACACGGCTCAGCGTAGAGATGTCGAGTGTGCTCATCCACCACTCTTCGTACCCCCACGGAGCGGTGATTACCCAGTCGATCTCCGAGTCCCGCCGCACCGCAACCTCCGATGACACGTGCGTCTCTTCTCCCGCTTTCAGCGCGAGCACATCGTCCATCGATGCCTCGAGGAGTGCTTCCACCACCTGCGGAGGAAACGGTCCGCAGTACATGTCGATAAGCTTCCCGCCATCCTCGTCACGGCCGACCTTCACCAGGGAGCTGATTTCCAACTGTTCGCCGGGCCGCAGGGAGAGGATATCTTCGGAGTGCTCCAGTATTGCTTCAACCTGTGCGGGCGTTACGGTTGGATAGGAGTAGCTCAGCGCTCCCTGCTTGTCCTTGAATGCCTTGAATGGTTTTCCTATGTCAAGAAACCGGCCGGGCTCCAGCACGATTTCATCGTTGGGCGTCGCAAACAGCGTCGCGACGGTCCTGACACTGAGAGGCAGATAGATCGGACCGTCGGAACCGAATGCGAAGAACATGGGTACCTTTCTGATGGTCCCGTCCTTGTCGGGAACCATGTTGACGTAGCCGATGTCGCGCGCGGAGGCGGCCAGGCGGGGAAACAGCCCGTCCACCACCGGCTTCGTGTTGCGCACGGTGACGACCTCCTTGCGCGTTTGGGGGGAGAACGTGATCGCCGATGAGGGGCAGAGGGAGCGGTGCCACTGCATGGTCATCTTATTCTCAATCTGCGACAGGGCGAAATCGGTATAGTCGCTTTTGTTGGACATGCGCACGCCGAAGAAGACGCGTTCCGATGCCTCGGCGGCTTCGATGAACTGCCGGTCGTAGTTGATGGTGGAGATGATGGAGCTGCGCAGTTGTTCCGAGAGCACGATATCGGGATCCATCCGGCTGCTTTGGCGAAGCAGCTTGTCGAGGCGCTGTGCGTGGTTGTGATCTTCGGGGTCGTAGAAGAGTATGTCGAATACGATTGCCGCGGGCGAGTTGCTCGACAGGGATCGTATCAGCCGTGCATGGTAGGAGCGGTCCCAGTTCCAGTAGACGCCGAGTTTCTGAAGACTGCGGTCGTCGATATCCACAATATGTATGCCGTAGTCCGGAGGCTGCTCGCTTCCTTCGCCCCGGTTGAACGATTCGCCGAACTCCCAACTGTACCGCATGTCGTACGTCTGGTTTTCCAGGCGGTCGATAAGCGGTTTGAAGAAGAAGTTGGTGAAGAGGGCGACGGCGAGGCCGGCGAGACATCCGATGATCAGGCTTTTTCCAACACGTGCAAGCAATTCCATCGGGCTGGGTTCTCCCTGTGTTGAGGTAGACGGATCGGCGCGGTTCCGTGTCCGCTGCCGTGTACAGAAGATTATAGCGCACCGGTGGGAGGATGACAAGCAGCGGTTCCCCGACGTCGGTCGGGTACGGTGTGCGTATGGAAAGCATGGGCCGGTGTGATGTATTTTGACGATTCCGGTGCCGGAGACCGGTTTCTCTTCCGGCCGGCATCACGCGAAAAGAACGGGTCGTTCGACGGGGAGCGCCCCCGGCTCGGAGGAAGAGGGGGCCGAAGGATGAGACGGGACTCCTCAGGAACGTTCATGCCGCCCGCGGCGCGCGCGGCGGCAGCGTGGATTGCGCACAACAAGGGAGCCAATGCCCAACGCCGCTATACTGCTCACCGTATCGCGCGTGATCGTTGCGCCGATTTTCGCCCTTGTGTTCATTACGGGCTTCAGGGAACCGTCTTCGGTACCGTTGATGTGGGCTGCGGTTGGTCTGGCGGTTCTGATCGAGCTGTCCGATTTTTTCGACGGTCGGATAGCGCGCAGACAGGACACGGTGACCGCATTCGGCAAGCTGGTCGACCCCATGGCCGACAGCCTTTCGCGGCAGACGGTCTTCATTTCGTTTCTGGTGGTTGGGATTATTCCTCTGTGGGTCTTTCTGGTCTTCCTTTACCGTGATTCGGCCATGGCAACGCTTCGGACGATGATCGCGGTGACGGGGCGGGTGCAGGCGGCGAAATTGTCGGGGAAACTGAAAGCGGGGGTTCAAGCCGTGGCGATTTTTGTCGTGCTGGCTGTCTGTCTGGCCCACGTACACAACGTGACGTGGGTGCCGCGGAGTCTGTGGGGAAGACATCCGGGGTTCTGGGTCATGGTCCCGGCCGCTCTGGTAACGTTTGTCTCCGCGCTGGACTATCTTGTTCCCAATCGAAACGTGATAAGGAAAATGATGGAAAGGAGCGGCGACGCGTGATTGGTCGAAACGATCCCTGCTGGTGCGGCAGTGGAAAGAAATACAAGAAGTGCCACATGGGATCCGACCGCTCGTCTCCGGGCGCGGAACAGCGATGGCTCAGGGCCGTCAAGAACGCTTCGCAGATCGAAGGGATGCGGAAAGCCGGTACGTTCAACGGGGAGGTTGTTGAGCGTGTTCGTTCCCTTGTCTCCGAAGGGACAAGCACCGCGGCCATTGATGCGGCGGTGCATGCGTACACCGTCGAACACGGACATCGTCCCGCAACCCTGGGCTACCGAGGCTTTCCCCGGTCGATATGTACATCCATCAACAATATCGTCTGCCACGGGATTCCGTCGGAGAGCGACATCCTGAAAGCCGGGGACATTATCAACGTGGATGTAACGTCGGTGGTTGACGGGTTTCACGGCGATTCCTCCGAAACCTTTCTCGTCGGTGAGGTATCGGCCGAGGCGATACAGGTAGTGCGGGTTGCCGCCCGTGCCCTGATCGCGGGAATCGAAGCCGTGGCCCCCGGCCGCGAACTCCAGGCCGTGGCGGGGGCGATTGAGCCCTTTGTTCGCTCCGAAGGGTGTTCGGTGGTACATCAGTACACCGGTCACGGTGTCGGGGTCCGTTTCCACGAGAACTTCACGGTCTACCATCATCTGGATTCCCAGGCTGAGAAGGTTATCATGCGGCCGGGGATGACCTTCACGGTCGAGCCGATGATCAATCTGGGCGGGTATGAAGTTACGACCGACAAGAACGACGGGTGGACGGTGAGGACCAGGGACGGCTCTCTGTCGGCCCAGTTCGAGCATACCGTTCTGGTTACCGACACCGGTGTGGAAGTGCTGACGCTTACGCCTGTCCAGCGCGCGAAGGGGGTCCTGCTGTACCGGCCCGAATTGGGATTGCAATGAGCGAGTGCGGTCGCATCGATATCGTGCCGAAGAACTCCGGCGTACTGCCGACCAGGCCGGTCGCGAGCCTATGATCGATATACCCAACCCACCTCCGGCCGAACGAGTGGTACTTGCCGGACTTTTCCAGTCGGGCGGCGACGCCGCGGAGGCGGAAGAAGATTTGCAGGAGATGCGGATGCTGTGCGTGACCGCCGGCGCGGAAGTTGTGGAGGCGGTGATCCAGAAACGGCTTCGGCCCGATCCCGCCACGTATCTGGGCCGCGGAAAGATTGAGGAGATCCGGCGTATCATGCGGCACAGGGAATGCCCGAGCCTGGTGGTGGATGCGGAGTTGTCGCCGGGGCAGTTGCGTACTATTGAAAAGACGGTGCAGGGCAAGGTCATTGACCGCAGTCAACTGATCCTGGACATCTTCGCTCACCACGCGCGAACCAACGAGGCGAGAATACAGGTAGAGCTGGCCCAGTTGCGGACCCTGTATCCGAGGTTGACGCATGCATGGAGTCATTTCTCGCAGCAGGTGGGGGGCATCGGGACCTCGGGGCCGGGCGAGAAGCAGCTCGAGGTGGATCGCCGCCTGGTGCAGCGCAAGATTGCCGATCTGAAGAGCAGGCTCCGCCGGGTAGAGCGCTCGCGCCGCACACAGCGCAAGTCCCGGTCCCGGGTATTCAAGGCGGCTCTGGTGGGATACACCAACGTTGGGAAGTCGTCGCTGCTCAACGCGCTCAGCGGCTCGCGTGTCGGCGTGGAAGACAAGCTCTTTGCAACGCTTGATACGGCGACGCGACGCATGTTTATCCAAGGGGTGGGCGAGCTGGTGGTGTCCGACACGGTCGGGCTGCTGCGCAAGCTGCCCCATCACCTGGTCGCATCGTTCCGCAGCACCCTCGAGGTTGTCTCCCGGGCCGATCTGCTCCTGGTGGTCATCGATGCTTCGTCACCGTGGAACCGGCAGCAGCTCAAGACGGTCGACGACGTGCTTCGGGAGTTGCATGCCGAGCACATACCGCGGCTGAGGATCATGAACAAGGTTGACCTGATTACCGACGCTTTCCAGCGGAAGCAGCTCCAATTGGCGTTTCCGGAAGCGATCTTTGTTTCCGCGCATGAGCCCGAATCGTTGGCACCGCTGAAAGATGTGATCGGCAGGGGCGTAGCTGAGAGTAGAAAAGGGCGTGCGATGGATGATGTCATTGCGCGCAAGAGCCGGGAGCTGCAGCGCCGGCAGGAACATACGGAGACGGGTTGGCGTCCCTGAGTAGCTGCGAGGAACATACCGCTATGGATTCCGCCGGCATTTCATCGCTGTTCAAACCCGAGCAACTTGCACCGGTTCGTAACGTGAGCCTGCGTGCGCGGCTGATCGTCGAGGGTATGATCGCCGGTCTGCACAAGAGTCCCTACCACGGTTTCTCGGCGGAGTTTCTGGAATACCGGCCGTACAGCTACGGCGATGCCGTGCGACGGATCGATTGGAGAAAGTACGCCAAGACCGACCGGACGGTGGTGAAGCTGTTTGAGGATGAAACCAATTTGTATGCTCATCTGCTCGTGGACAAGAGCGGATCCATGGCGTTCGGGACGAAAGGCCTCCTGAGCAAGCATGAGTACGCGCGTACCCTGGCGGCGTCACTGGCCTGGATACTGGTGCGGCAGCGTGACGCCGTCGGGCTGGCCCTGTTTGATTCTTCGCTGAACACGTTCATTCCTCCGCGGTCCACCAACGTACAACTGAAGACGATCCTGGCTCACCTGCAGGCAGTCGAACCGGGCGGGCCGACAGGGTGTGCCGATTCGCTCCACGAAGTGGCGAGGGTGGTCAACAAACGTGGGCTCTGTATCCTTATCTCCGATTTCTTCGACGATCCCGACCGGATAATCGACGGGCTGCGGCATGTGCGTTTTAAACGTCAGGATGTCATGGCGTTCTGGGTTGCCGATCCCTTTGAGCTGGAGTTTGCGCGCCGGGGCTCGCTGAAGCTGCGTGATCTTGAGAGTGGTGAAGAGGTTGTTCTTGACGGCGAGACGGCGTCGCATTTCTACCGGGAAGGGTTTGCCGGGCATCGTGAGCGTCTGGTGAAGGCCTGCCGGGAGCTTCGTGTCGACCTGGAGATCGTCTCGGTGCGCGAGCCGTTTCAAAAGGCGCTGTTGCGGACGCTGGAGAAGCGCGGGAGGTTGTATTGAACCTGCCGGCGTTGTACCGTCCGGTATACCTCTGGGCCCTCGGCTTCCTGATAGTGCCCGTCCTGCTGCACTTCCTCAACCGACGGCGAACGGTGCGTCTGGACTTCTCCTCGTTGCGATTTTTCAAGCAGACAGTGGTGCGCACCAGCAGACGCAGGCGTCTGAAACGTTTCCTTCTTCTGTTGACCAGACTCTTGATCGCTGCAGCGCTGGTGTTCCTTTTCGCATGGCCGTTTCGGCCGGGAAGTCCGTTTGCCACGCTTTTCGATCCACAAGGGGCGGTGCTGGTGTGGGTCGATCCTACGCCGAGCATGGGCTATCGGGAAGAGGGGAGAAGCCGGTGGGATGTTGCTTCGGCTATCGTGGACTCGATGCGGCGAGTCCTGCCTCCAACGAGCCGCTGCCTGCTCTACGATCACGAAAGCCGGCGGTTCAGGGAAATCGCGGGGGGCGTGGCGGAAGATTTCGTGTGGAAACGGTACGGTCCGCACGGGGCGACGGAGGCCTTGCAGAGGATTGGGGATAGTGAGGGCGCGCGTGGTGGTTCGGTGGTTGTCATGGTGAGCGATTTTCAGGAAGGAAGCGGGACCGTGAAATCTCCCGCGGCGATTGTGGAGGCCTTGACCGAAGACGGAAAGGTTTCGAATCCGCTGCTGTGCGTTTCGGTGGCGCCCGAAAATCCATGGAATTACTCGGCCGGTGGGGCACGCATGTCGCGAGAGAACCGCGCGCTTCTTCAGGTGACGGTGCAAAGTCGGGGTCGATCCCTCGGTCGCGGGCAGGTTGTCGCGGTGGCGGGAGACATGCGGGTGGGTCATGAGACGGTGGATGTGGAAGAGGGTTATTCGGTCGAGATTCTGGTGCAGCTTGGCGCCGAGGGCGGACGACGGGCGGGACGGGTGCACCTTGAGGTGGTCGACCCCTTCCCGGAGGATAACACCGACTACTACGAAGCATACGCGCGGGCCGCGACACGGGTACTGGTCGTGGGGGATCTTCAGCAAGCCTATCCTCTGCGCGCCGCGCTGGGGGCTGTCGGCGATCGACATTGGGACCCGATCGTCGCAAAGCTTCCCGGGGAGGTTACCGCCGATGATCTTGATTCGGCCGGTCTGGTGGTACTCGACGGTGTCCGGAATCCGTCGCCGGCTCTTCGGTCATTGATGAGTTCGCGGGCATTCGGAAGGAAAGGAATCGTTTTTTCGCCGGGCATGGATTCGTTGTCGATGCAGTGGAATCGTGCGGTATTTGAGCACCTCGGTTTGAGCCCCCTGCCGAAGTTGGCTTCTGCTCCGCGGCCGCTTCATCCGGTACTCCCCGACACGGTGTCGGCAACATGGCGTGGCTTCTCCGTGCTTCGCGAGCGGGATGCGGAAGTGGGCGGGTACTATCGGGGGTTGACGGGGGAGGTTGTCTGCCGCTTGACTGACGGAAGCCCGCTGGCGGTCTCGGTAAGCGGGGAGGTGGGGCATGCATGGGTTGTCGTGGGAACACGGCTGGGTATTGGGGAGGCCAACAATCTCTGCGAGACCGGCTTCTATGTTCCCTTCGTGGACCGGCTCGCCGCTGAAGCGGCAGCCGGGGTCGGCAGAGGGGAAGGACGGTGGCTTGCGGGCTATCACTACACCAATCCATTCTTCGGATCGGACCGGGCGGCGGATGTGTACGATGCCGAAGGGAAGGTGATTGCGCGGTGGGACGCGCAGTCAAGCGTCGTGCTCGGCCGGCCGGGTTTGTACCGGGTGAGGCCCGACGATGGGGCATCGTTCTGGAAGGCAGTCTCAGTCGATCCTGCGGAGGGGGCGGTAGTGTATCGATTGCCGCAGGTGGCTCATGAATCGCTGGAAGTGCTGAGTGCGGAAAGATTTGTTGCTTTTCTGCACAGGAGAAGAAATTCATCGCTTACCCGGGCACTCTGGGCGATGTTGGCATTTCTACTGCTCTGCGAAGTTCTTCTGTGGGCGTCTCCTTTCCGCGGCGGGAAGCGGTCGGAAAGGGCCTGAGCGCCCGACGGGGACCCCCCCCCCTTGCCCGCGGGCCGCCCTGATGGTAGCATTCACTTTGAGGATTGAATTCGGTTGTTTCTCTGAAGCTCTGCGTTTGCCGGGGGTACAACGGGTGCGAGTATCGGCGGGCGGGCAGGGCAACGGGATTGGTTGCACGTTCGTGGTTGCGTGCAGAGAGGCCCGTGGGCCTGTACCGGGGAGCAAAGACTCCGGGGAAGGAGAATGGGTACGGTGAGAATAGAGATTACGCCGTTGGGCAGCTACCAGCTCATCAATATCGAGGAAGATCTGAATGTGATTGCGGACCTGGAGGAGCTTTTTTTTCTGGTCAAGGGCTACATTGAGCAGGGCAAATTGAAAATCGCGGTGAAATTTCCCGGGATTTCGTACATTTACAGCGGCGCGATTGCCATTCTGCTCAAATGCGTAAAGCTTATGAAAGAGGGTAAAGGGGAGCTGTGCATTATCGAGAAAAACCCTGATATCCGCGGCATCTTTGCTTCGCTGAATCTTCATCGGCTGATCCATATCTATGAATCCGAGGAAGCGCTTGTCAGCCGGGAAGTAGAGGAGAGCGACTCGTATCAATGGGGGCCTGAGAGCCTGCCTGCCTGAGTGGCTGGGGTCCCGATGCTTTCTCGAAGTGAACGAAGAAGGGTCCCGAGCAGGTATTTTTAAGCGATTAAGCCAGCAAATAAGACCCATTTGCTGCACCATTAATACTATAAGCTGTTGATTTTTAGTATAATTATGAGAACCCACCTTTTTATCGATTAAAACATGCTTTGTTCTTGACTCTTCTTTCTTGCTTCGGTATAATTAATAGTGTTTTATTGCCGGTTGAGTGGTATGGTTCCGGCCGGGGGCGTCCTATCCCTTGGAAAGTAGAATGAAGGTGCGGGGGAATGCAGATTGAAGCTTCGCTTGTCTGACCAATTTCCGCGTCTGGAGGCCTTCTTCGCGACGGGGCGTCGACGGGACTCTCGACTCAGGAATCGACACTTCGCGGAGGTCGAAGTGTGACCTGCGTCACGAACAAAATCGCGGATGTGTGGTACAATATGTATGAACCCGGGAGCGCGCAGCCTTTTTCGCGAAGCAGGGAGAATGCCATGAATCAGGGCACGACGATGCTGCACCATGTATTTACCGCGCTGCTGCTTCTGCAGTGTGCGGCATGGGCCAAATGGACCGCACCCGTGATCGAGGACGCCAACGGCGGAGCCAATGCCGTCTCCACCGCGTACCATCCCGGTATCGCCACCGATGGAGCCGGCAATGCCGTGATGGTCTGGGTGGAAAGCGACGGGAGCTACAATCGCATCATGGCCCGCTGCTACAGTGAGCCTACCGGCTGGGCCGACACTGTCGATATTCTCGATGCCGCCACCGGTTTTGCCGCTTTCGACCCGAAGATCGTCTACGACGGCATCAGCAACTACTTCGTGGTCTGGGTCCAGAACGACGGTACTACCGACCGGATCTTCTATGCGAAATACAACGGGACTTCGTGGAGCACCGCCACTACCTGCGACGCCAACAACGGCAACCCGGCAACCAGTCCGTCTCTGGCCTCCAATATGAACGGCAATGTGTTCCTGGCGTTCAAAGGTAGCGACGGCAGCAACTACCGCATTTACGTTCGCCGGTGGGCATCGGGGTGGCAGGCGGCTGAGACGGCCGATGCCGGAGCGGGGTACAGTGCCGACTCCCCGCATGTCGCATCGTACAACGTCGCCTCGCATGAATTCCTCCTGGTATTCCAGCAGTACGACGGCAGTTATACTCGCGTGTACGGAAACTACTACAACGGCACCTGGAGCGGGGCAACCTTGCTGGATACCATTGCAACGGCAGGCGCAGCCTACCCGGACGTCGCCATGCACAGCGCCGCAAAAGGCATGGCGGTGTTCAAGGACGGCAGCCGGTTTTACGCCCG
>CAZNDN010000062.1:0-22325 GCA_964571815.1 uncultured Fibrobacterota bacterium
CGTAAGTCATTGATTTATATGGATCGCTTGTGTCAGAATGACGAAGTTGGGTTAGAATTATACCATTGTGCAACCGCGGGCATCAGAGTGCATTCGTTGCCGGGACGACCGGCAGTATATGTCAACGCGTGTCTGCACCGGGCGCGATCCGGGCGGTGGCTTCAGGCCTTGAATATGTCGGTGAGATACGAAAGAAACTGAAAGGCGGGAGAGCCGACCCTGCTTCTCGTCCGGCCGGCGCTAGCGTGAGTGTTGATGCTCCCGTTGAAAGAAACACCCTCCCGGCACAAGACTGCGTGCAGGCCCGTTGCCCACCAGCCTCCCTTTCAGGTCCCATACCGAGGTCGAAACCGGAGTGGCTGTGCTTTTCAAATGAACCGTCACCGGTTTCTCGCGTTGAAGACGGCCCTCCCGGAAGCTGTTGAGTATTCGGGTATTGATCACGCCGGTTTCCCGCTCAACCCACGGACCGCCCACCATTCCGATAATGCCCATCGGGGCAATCTGCCACGCACCGTCGTTGTCGCTGTCCCCGCTGGTATCGACCGCAATTCTTATGAGGTCGAGTGAGCCCTTGTATGCCGCATTGTTGCCGTTGTTGAGGATAACCCCGAAATGTTCATTATTCGGTGACCAGAGGCCGAAGACATCGGGCTTTTCCAAACGCCATATCCGCCGAGCCGACCCGGCCGATTCGTTCCATTCAAAGATGCCCACCCGATCGTGCACGGGACTCTCTTCGAACATGATCCACGGCTTGTCGCCGGGGTGCATCGTGCCGACACAGTTGCGGGTGTCGTTGAAATCCGGCGATTGCTCTCCGGTCATGAGGTTCTTTATGATCGCCGTGCCGTACGATTCGCCCAGGTACACGCCCGAGCCGTTGAGGCCGCAACTGAATTGTATGTCGGCGATTTTCGTGCGGGTAGCCTCTACCGGCTTGTTGGTGGTGTGGTCGATACGCACCTTCCACGTTGTACCCACCCGGTTCTTCTGTTCGCTTTCGGGGGTGTACACAACCCAGTCGCTGCCGTCACTGTCGCGCCAGAAATGACAGTTTGTCCCCTCGGGCGCAAGGGGCTCCTTCCGGGTACCGTCAAGATTGATAACAATGGGAACAGAGCCGTCGTTGCAGGTCAATTTGGTCCCGTCGCGATTGATGGTACCGCACCACGGCTCCCACGTACCCTCCGCACGCGTGAAAACCTTCCACGTTTGACCCGACAACAGCTCCTTGCAGTAGACCACGTTCGTGTCGTTGTGGTAGCACTGCAAAGCCTTTCGGCCGTTCAACAGCTCCGCCGCGGTCTGCGCATGCGCCACTCCCGCTGGAAGCAGCAGCACACATCCCGCGGCAAACGCCTTCAGAATCCGTCTCATCCGATACCCTCTCTGATTCCGATCGGTGCTCCGCTACCGAGTCTCCCGGATAACAGACCGATCCGCATACCTATGAAGCCGAGCCGGTATCCCCGGCGTATTCATCATTCATCGCGGCCTTCACTCCACACAAGCCCGCGAACAAAACGATTTGTCTTCCGCCTTGTTCAATCCAGCCTCACGCCTGGTCTCCACTCCCCGGAGAGGAGGACGACTTCGGAAAGTGCATCCGTCGGAACCCACTACCGCACCACCTGTCGACGTCCTCCCCATGGCTCAATCCCGCACACATCACCGTTGTGTCATGCCGGTGTCGGCGCCACTCCCGGCCTCACCGCGCCCGCTACGGCCGTACGGTCCGTAGTGCGGCCTGGTGATTCGAAGAACGCACATCAACCACATACACACCCGGCGTCCGGCCGGCCGTGGAAAGCGAAACGCCGCCGTTGACCTCCGAGCCCCGATACCGGCACACGACGCGGCCCGACGGGTCCGTCACCGTGACCGTATAGGAGTGGTCCGGATGCAGCCCGGTGACACGCAGCACGGCACCGGAGAATGCCGCGCCCACGCAGTCCGGCTGCCTGCCGTGTCGCGAACCATGTGAAACGGCGTCGGTCGGACTATCGCCGGCGTCGACAAACACGGTGTACATGTTCCCCGCACCACCCGGCATGTTACCCCCGAGCGTCACCGTGCCGGCGTTGAAATCCTTCCCGTACACGTCGGAGCACCCATCACCGCACACCTGATCGCCCGTCTTGCTCCACGACGAAAGCCACGGCGGAAGGTCGCTGCCGTGACGGTAGGCAATATACACCGTGGCCGCACGGTTGATATCGAAAACAAGGAAGGATTCCCCCGTCTCAGCCTTGTCGTCGTTGGCGGTTCGAATGTAGGCCATACCCGCATAATCGCCGAGCGACTCCCACGTGAAGCTCCGGTCGACAAACTGCCTGTCGCCCTCGGCAATCGCCTCGACTATTTCGCAGGACGTGCCGCTTGCCGCCGTGAGATTGGTGATCTGAATCTCGCCGGAGAGCATGAAATCCATCTGCCCCCCGCCGACATTGGCATTCGGCGATTGATCGGTGATATCGGAGACCGTCAGCGTATACGAGGTCTTCTCGGTCAATGTCGAGGTCGTCAGCACCACCGACTTGCTGTCTCCCTGAAGCCCGGCGGCGCCGACCGTGATACCGCCGTTGATCTCGTAATTGTCGGTGTTCCCGGCCGACTCCCCGGTTACCGGTTCGTTGAAACTCACTTTCACCGATGTTGCCGACTGTGCGATAACCGACACCAATTCGGGCGGGGACGTATCGTTTTCCGCGTCGGTCACGGCCGTTGCCTCGGCGCTCTTCTCTCCCTCCAGGCCCTCGCCGTTGACCGCGGAAACCCGGTACGTGCAGGCAGTCCCCTCACTGAGCCCGTCATCGGTGTAGCTCGTGTTGCCGGTGGTTCCGATTTTCTCACCGTTGCGATAGATGTTGTAACCGTCGATACCGCTTTCGCTATCCGCTGCTTCATCCCAGCTCAAGTCGATCTTCGTTTTGCCGTCGGCCGTTGCCGAGAGGTTTGACGGCGTCGAGGGCGGCGTGTTGTCGTCCGGCGGCGGTGGGGGCTGATCGCCCGACTTCCCGACATGCAGCACCTGCTCACCTCCCGGGGAGTTGAATGATTTGTTGCCGCCGCCCGAGACGGTACCCTCCTGATTCTTCTCTCCGCTCTTCGGATTCACCCAGTTCACGTCATAGGTGCCCTCGGGCAGGTCGATACTGATCGAGCTTCCGTATCCGACATATTCTCTGCCCTCATCACCGGTGACACGGTCGGAAATCGTCCGAAAAGAGCCGAAGTCGGTTGAGTGAACGAAGTCCGTGAAATGCTTGATCCGGTCGTAGGTCGTTTCTCTGTCCGATGAGCCGTTGCTGCCTACCCAGTAGTGAAAGAAGCCCCCCTTGATAAACTTTTTCCAGATCGTAGCGGTGTATGCATCGGGAGAGAGGTTGCCGTACTCATTGTTGCCGGTCGGTTTACCGTGATGAATGCCGTCGGGTCCGCCGCCGTGCACGTTGACATAGTCTACATAGCCCGACTGCTCAACGCTGCCGTTGTGGCTGTTGGTGGAAAACAGCCGCGCGCCTTTGCCCAGGCTTTGCAGCTCATCCTCAACCGTCCTGATCACGCCCTCTTCCCAGGCCACCGATGAGCCGCCGCAATCGAAGGTCTCGTTGCCCACCTGGTAGATGACATTGTCGAAATCGGCAGTCTCCCGGGCAACCTTGCGGAGGAACTGCTTGTGTATCTCCTCAGGAGCGGAGCCGGTCACACCGCAATTGCCGGCATCGACTCCGTTGACATTGTTCCCCCCATTCCACGGCGAATAGTCCGGGCGTTCCAGAATCCACGCGTCGACCAGATCGACCTCGATATACACACCCTTGCTCCGCGCGTGAGAAAGCATAGACCTGAATCGACTCCACGTGTCTTCATTCCATTTACTCAGGTCCCACTTGCCGCCGGATTTCTGATAGACCTGCACCGGATTCGGTTCCGTATCCGTGAAAGGGCCGAGACGAACATGTGCCCAGTTGCCGCCATGGGCCGCGAGCTTGTCGATCGCACTGTTTGAAATCCACGGCCAGCCGTTTGAAATACCATCGGTACAACAGACCGACATGCCGGTCAGCCACACCGGGTTGTCGTCTTTGTCGGCGAAATAAATGGGATTCTTTGAATACCGCTTCAAAGGCCCGTTGGTCGCACTCCACACAACCGAACACGTGGCGAACACCACAAAAAGCAACCCGCATATCCCGCGTCTCCGAGGAATCATCTTGCTCCCCTTTGCCAAGGTGTGAATGGAAGTTCCGTACGTACATGTGAAGGTACGGACGATCCATCATGCCAAGATAAGGGAAACCGGAACCCGAAGCTTTCAAAAATGGAGGATATTATATTCTACTTCAGACACTTCAGCCGACATGTCTCATACAGCGCGGGCTTTTCCCATGAAGCCACGGCGTCCTTCACAGCACTTTCTCTCCTGGCTTCGGCGTCATGTCGACACGAGTCCGGCGGGTACGAAGCTTCCTACTATTGAGGAGTTGTCGAAGCGTTTCGGGTTGTCGCCGACCACGATCAAGAGCAAGGTGAAACCGCTGGTCGCCGACGGCCTGCTTATTGCGCTGCCGGGGCGTGGTACGTTTGTCGGCCCCCTTGACACTACGCCTGAAGAGGAGAACGTCGGGCACAGGCGTACTTCGTCGGACCTGCTGGTGGATCGGATCGTACGGGAAATCGTTCGAGGAAAGCTGAAGCGCGGCGACCATCTTCCGGCGGTCAAATTCATCTCTATTCAATACAGGATGAGCAGCCGGAGCGTCTCAGCCGCCTACCGCGAGCTTGTCCGACTCGGCTACTGCACGCGAATGGGCAAACGCTGCTTCGTCGGCGACTTCCTCTCCCTCCGCTCGTTTCGAGGGTTCTCCGAAATCGCCGTCTTCCATAAGGATTCGATTCCTTTCGACCATCTCTTCACCGAACACGTTCTCTCCCGCGCGTTCCGGGAGCTTGAGCTTGAACTGTTCGCCTACGGCATGCGAATGGTGCACGCGCCGCTCAGTCGATTCCCGAAGTGTGTCCGCGGGTGGCGAAGCGGCGCACCCCGACCCGCCGCCATAATGCTGACCGATGTCTCCCAGGCTCAGTCGCGGGAGATCAGGCCGCTGATCACCGGCCTTCACAGGCACTTTGAGCCGTCGACCCTGCCCCTGCTCATGACCAGCGGATATGGCGTGCAGCGCCGGCCGGCATCCATGCCCCTGGTGTCGAATGCGAGCCTGCCGGCGGCCCTTGCACGGGCGGTGACGCAGTACTGCTCGCAGAAACGCTTCGCCCGCCTGGTATACTATCACGATCAGACCCGGGGGGGACTGACACCGTTTCGCGAAGCAATCAGAATTATCCCGGAACTGCTCTACCGACGCATCCCGGTTGACTACAGCATAGCAGTCAAGGCGCCTCCCGGAGTGCACACCCCCCGTCAGTTCCTGCGGCAGATGCCTTCGGTTCTGGATCACAAGAATTTCAACTACCTGGAGAACCTGCTCGGGAAATACGCGCCCCTGGGCATCGAGTACCTCGAGCGCATCATGACTCTCACTCCCGGTTTCGCGCAGGCCTGCCCGCGCACTCCCGGCGCGCTCTGCCTGTTCAATGAGCAGGAGTCCGCGGGTGAAGCTGTTCGCTACTGCCGGGATGCCGGCATTTCCCTGCCGGATACCGTGGCCGTGCTCGGCATGGGAGACGATCCCGGCTACTATCGGAATGATATTTCGACCCTGGTGACCGACTGGCACCGGCTCGGTTATCTCATGGCGCACGTGCTCCTGGGAGATATTCCCGTCGAACTCTCCCACCGGAACTTCATCCGCATCCCCACCCGGATCCTGGAGCGGGGTTCCACGGCAGGCTGCGAACTTGTGCTGTAGTCGGCACGGCACTCCCGGCAAGCAGAGAAGGTAACGAAGGCTGGGCTCGAGTGCGGAGGAAGCCGCACCGTGGCGCTGCACTGCATGTGTTTAGTGAGCACCCGATACTGTCACCGTTCGACGTCATCGTTGATGAGAAGGGCCGGCGCATGCGAGGTACGCCCCTGGTGCTCCCATGAGAAGATCCCCAGGCCCGCGGCGCCGAATGTGTTCCGACCACCGAGCTCGCCGCCCGCATTCGGTCCCCCGAAAACAGCCCTTCCCCGGCAATCAAAGATCAGGCCGCCGGCCGTTCTGAACCGGTCCCGGCCCGCCCGAATCCCGAAGGGCCGAAATTCGTTGTCATTGGCCGGGGATTGCGCGGAGCGCAGTCCGCCGTGCCCCTTCGTCCCCACCGTCTCATCCAGGGCCACCGTGGCTTCGAAGGCCCCGCCCTGGATTGTCTTGTCGGTGTAGCGCTTCATCGTATACTGATACATTCGCCACGTGACGGTCTTTTCGGCTTCATTGACAATGGCGGCCCAGGCAAACGTCGTGGTACTCGGCGAGTGGTGGCTTTCGAAGTAATCCTCCCCTTCTCCCCAATTCTCCGCCACGAGCTTGTCGGTGCGGAGATATCTGCATTGGGCTCTCTCTTCGTTGTACAAAACAAGCCACGACTCCGCATCGCGGATAAGAATCGGATCGAGGCTTTCGTACTTTCCATCACGGTAGGAGAACTCGCTGCGTGAAAGCTCTATGGGACTTGGGCCGGATGAATAGGTGATCTTTGCATCTCCTTTGTCGCCCCCATGGGCAACATAGTAGAGATACCATGTCCCGTCGTCGTCCCGGACAAAGGATTGCGGTTCACGAATCGGATTGGTATGCTCCGGCTCATCGGTGTGGCTCAGCGGCGCCACCACCGTGCGATCGGTCCAGTGTTTCATGTCCTCGGAGAAGAGACACTGGTGAATGGTCTCCTGCTGCTTGTTCGCGGTGATGAAAGTCAACACGAATCTGCCGTTGTACGTGGCCAGGGTTCCGTCCGGGTTCTTTCCGAAGCACGGGAAGAAAGCGTTCCGATGGTCTCCATACTCAATGTCAAGGTCACCGATCCTGTCGACCGCCTTGATCGTGTCTTCAACCACAAAATCGTAGAGGCCGTCGGCCGAAGTCGCCAGGGTAATATGTATCTCCTCGCCTTCCGGCCAGTAGTGCGCACATCGGTGATAATCACGCTGCGTGCCGACCGAGTACCACGTTCCGTCATGGAAAGCAATATCAGTCGCAATATGAATACCCGGCCCCTCTCCGGCATCTTCGTGCCAGGTCCACGCCTCTTCTTCCGGCGGCCACAGGGCCGGGACACAGGAGGCCGCGTATACGAACGATACATGAAAGACGGACGCGACAAGTACTGCCATGCAACTTCGGCTTGCGGGGAACCTCATATCTGCTCCTTGTGTGAGTGAATCGAAAAAAGGAACGGCCGGCCGGCTCTTCGGGATCCTCCCGTTGCGGCAACACCGAAGACGGGCCGCACCGGGCAGGCCCGCGGCACCTCACGGATCTCGAACTGTCCTCTACCCGGGGTCGTAGCGGATGCTTTCAATCGGTAATATATCCGTATTCACCGGCACCGTGCGCGATTTTTGCGATACGCCGTGCTTTGTTGTGGTGATTATACTGATTCTTCAGGCATCTGCAAAACTCTTGTGCAGACATACCCGTCCGGCACCCGATCGGCTACCTCATGGCGCATGCGCTGATCGGCGATATACCGATCAAGAAGTCAAGGAAGAGCTTCCTTCGAACGCCGGCGGTTCTGTGTGAGCGTCGCACGATGCCGTAGCCGAGCAAGGCGGGCAGCGGAATCCTCCGGCCGGCGGACCTTTCAGCCACAACCACCGCTCCGGTTTCCCACTGCGCTCTCCGTCACGGCAGAACCACGGTCCTGGTGTAACGGCGACTTTCGTAGCGAATGTTGACAAGGTACAAACCCGGCGCACACGGGGCCGTATCCAGTATGATCGTCGCCTCGGATCCGACAGTCGGCCGGCCCCCCGCAACCCTGCCCCGCGGATCGATCAGGGCGATGCTGTAGCCGGCATGCGGAACCAGGCCCGAGACGGCAAGTCGTGTTCCCCGCGGTGTTACCCGGGGAGAAAACACGGCGTCGCCGCTTTTCACGCTGGGATAACCGCCGTCCATCGAAGACTCCGCCGGCGGGAAGTCATCGTCACCGGGCGGTTCGCGATCGTATTCCACCCCGTTGGGATTGTTCCGGTCCACGTCGAGCCGGGGCCAGACCAGTTCGCCGTTTCTCTGCCCGCCTTCATTGTAATAGGCGCCGAGTTCATTGGTCATATTGTCTATCCATACCACGACTCGCCCGATCTGCTCATCGGTGAGACGCGCCTTGTGAGAGTCGCTCAGGATGGCCCTGCCGATCGTACTGTACCGTGCACCGAAATAGCCCGGCATAGTGCGTGAACCGCCGTGCGTCCCCTTGGTGATATGCCCGTTTCCACCGGCGTCGAAGTAGAACCCCTTGTCTTTCCAATCGTCGTAGTTCGTGCCGGTAGGCCCCGCCCCGCTGCGCTCCCGGTGGCACGGCGTGCAGGTGTTTTCAAGAACCGGCTTCACCAGCCGATGAAAGTTGATCGGCTCCACACCACCGTAGTCGGGCTCAAGTCTGGAGGGCGGGCGCTGCAAGGCAAGCGGGGTGGTGCTCAACGGCGGAATGGCTTTCCACTTGTCCTCATGACAGCCGAAGCAGGAAAGATGCTCACCCGGATGAACGTAGGTATCGGAGCGCATGGACTGCACCGCCGCCCGGTCTTCATCGAGGACCTGGAAATAGATTGCCTTGCCCACCGGCGCCTCACAGTACACGCTTCCGTCTTCCTCGATCGGCGCCACGCCCAGGGACATACGCGCGATGCTCTGATTGGCAATGCCGATTCTCGGACGGTTCTCATTCGGCGTTGTCTTGGGGAAGATCTGCACGATACGCAGCCATTTCAACTTCACGCCGTCGGGCCACGGCAAATCCGCTTCATACACGTTTGAAATGCTGATCACCGCGCGCTTGTGGCCGGGCAGCGACGCGCGCTCTCCCTGCCAGGTGCGCGTGGGGAGCACCGGCGGCATGGGGCGAGGACGAACCGGGATCGGATCGATCAACCGCAAATCGCCCGCACCCGGCGCCTGGTCCTGCCGCACGATAGTTTCCCGATTGCCGAACCGGTCAAGATAGCAGATATCATCTTCGTAGTTGCACAGGTAGTAGTCCTCACTCAGAGGCCACGCGGTACCGTACGGGCCCCATGTGTAGATCCCGGTTTCAGACTCGGGAAACGGCTTGTCGGGCGTTATCCGCTCCAGTTGCGACATCACGTTGTCGTCTTCGATACGCGTGTCGATCATAACGAGGCTGCCGAAGGCGTACCCATGATGCGGTGCGGCGGTGGCAATGTACTTGTGCGAGTTCGGCACGGCGCGGATATTCATTTCCATCCACGGACGCTTGCGCCGGCCGTCACCCCACTGGTTGCTGTACCAGGGGACCTCGTTGATCGTGGTAAGCGGGTGCGGGTAGTTGCCGTGCGGAGCGCGGGGATCTCTTCCATCGGGTGTGCAGATCCAGATATGATGAGCGATATCCGAATCGCGGTCCACGTAATCCCATCGAGTGTAGACAATCATGCCGTTGTTGTCCACGCTCGGGTGCCACTCGTTGGTTTCGTGGTAGTCGATACAGATCATATCACTCCCGTCGGGCTTCATCGAAAACATGGTATACGTCGGCTTGGGCATGCCGTGGCAGCGCCCGAATCCTCCGCGCCGCTCCGTTATGAAGACAACACGACCGTTGGGAAGCCAACAGGGATCGAAATCATTCCACTCACCGTCGGTGAGCTGTGTCAGGCCGGAACCGTCGATATTCGCCTTGAAGATGTGAAAGCATCGCCGCGGACTCCATCCTCCTCCACTGCCGCACTCACACCAGGCAAAAAGAACCGTTCGACCGTCATACGACAAATCGGGAGACATGAACGATCCCCTCCCGCTGATCGTCTGCCCCTGATACCGGCCGTTCCGCACGGTTTGATCCTTGAGAATGTCGATTACTTCGACCGAACCGCCGAATGCGTTCCGTGCCAGATAAATGGACCCGCCGGTGGCCTGGTCTTTCCCCCAGTACTGGTTGATCATGTGCTTCTCCCCGCTGGTGCTTCGGCGCGCGACAAAAAGCAGGGAATCGAAGTCCAGGAGGGGATTATCAAAAGCAAGACGCTTGCGCAGTGAGGTTATTTCCGCAAACAACGTCGGCGCGCTGCTCTTGGCAAGGGCACCCGTGCCGGGAAGGTAGCCGTTGGCGCGCCTGGTTACGCGCTTTAATTCGCCCGCGTATTGCTCTCTTTTCCGTTGTGACAAATGCGGAGCAAGATCGTCAAACAGCGCCTCCGTTCTCCGCAACACCACATCAACCGGCGTCCTGTCGCTTTCCCGGAGCAGGGAATGACGGTCAAGCACGCCGGCGGCCCGGAACATGCTCCTCTTTGCCGGGACACGGAACTTCACGAGTTGACTCCGCAGAGAGTCATACTCTCCGCCGTCGCTCCTCCCGCCCGAAACCCGGGCGGTGCAGAGCACACACACGCTCCCTGCCATCACAACCAATCTCCCGATCTTACAGCCCATGTGACCCCCCGGATACGCCTTCGCCGGCACGGTTTCGCAAACGCTCCACGGCATCAGGAGAGCCCGGAGTTCCCCGCCGAAAAGACGGTGGAGTACCAACCGATAGAGACGATCCCACGTCCTGAGTTCAGGCAATAACGTGTTACCGTTGTTTTCGCCGCTCCCGATACCTGCCCCTCCATCGGCCACATCACCCTGTGAGTACCCGACAATACACAAGGTAGAGCAGGAGTATCGACAATGCGATGGTTCTTGGCAGCATTTTGTATTTTTAATAGGTAGTATGGACACCCGGTCTCTCTCCTATGAATACAAAACCCTCGCAGGTATTCTCCGAATGGATCGAAACCGTTGTTGCCGATCCTTCTTCCGGTGAATGCCTTCCGACAATAAAGGAGTTGGCGCGGCGGTTCGGCCTTTCCGCCACATCGATCAAGAACCTCCTCAAACCCTACGTAGCAAGCGGCACGCTGACGAGTATTCGCGGGAGAGGAACATTCGTAACATCGCGCATGTCGCGGTCGGCGAAGCCGGCCTCACTTCGAACGGTGAGATCGGCGGACTCCATTGCGGATGCCCTTGCCGGGGACATTGCGACCGGCAAGCTCAAGCACGGCGACCCGCTTCCCGCGGTGAAGCTCATGTGCAGGCAGTTCAAGGCCGGTCAGGCAACGGTCACCCGTGCCTACCGGCTCCTGGAGCAGAGGGGGCTTGCGCGACGAGTAGGGAGGAATTTCTGGGTGGGGGGCCTCCAGTCCATACGCTCGCTTGGAGCCTGGAAGAGTCTTGCCTGCTTCAACTACTCCGAAGGCGACGCGTCGGACCTGAAGGCCGGCAACGATGTTCGCGAGGCATTCAAGGCCATGGAGTATGAACTTCACAATCATCGTCTGGAGCTTCGCTTCGAGGATTCCGCACAACTCGATCTGTTCCTTCATCCCCCCGTTTTCTCAAGAAGCGATTGCGCCGGTGTCGTCATCACCGGCGTGAGGGTAGCCCGTTTTGACTATCTTCAGCCGCGTATCCAGGCACTCGAACCGGCACTGAAAGCCGGCGGCAAACGCATTCTTGTATGCGGAAACCACGCGACGCAACGCATACCGCGAAACACCTCCTATTTCTGTCACGGCACCATCATCACCAACACCGTCCGCACCGCCGCCGACTACTGCTCAACCAGAGGTTTCAGGGATATTGTGCCGGTCTTTCGCGAAGGTCAAGACAACCTCAAGGACCTTCGTTTCCTCCTCCGGTTTATCTCCGAGTCGCTCACGCGTAATCCCAAGGTCAGGATTCTCTTCCTTATCCAGAGCCGTCGGGCCAACCAGTCCCCCGAAGACGTCTTCAGGCGAACGCCCAGCTATGTGCGTCACCAACACTTCGACTATCTGGAAGGACTTCTCAGCAAATACGAAACCATGACCATGGATGATCTGTATACAATGGTCAGGGTCGGCACGCGTATCGACGATCTCTTTGCCCATGCTCCCCAGGGCGCCTTGTGGGTAACCAGGGATGCATCCACCGCGCTGCGAGTGGTTGACTGGTGCGAGGCTCGTCGCCTCCCGGTCCCGTCTTCCGCGGCCGTTCTCAGCTTCGACGAGGACCCGCTCTTGCAGTACCGCGGAATCGCCGCATGCGTGCCCGACTGGCACACCATGGGCTACCTCATGGCACATTCGCTTATCGGCGACATACCGATAAAAAAATCACGCAAAGGCTTTCTGAGGACACCGGCGGTGTTGTACCGGAGAAGCACACTTCCGTAAAGGCTGCCTTTAGCCGATACCACTCATGCGTGCGGGGGACCGCGGAAACATTCGGGAGCGCCTGTCGGCGCGCCTTTGTCCACTTCCGGAACGCAACCGCTCCCCTCAGGGGAGAAAGGTCCTCGTAGCGAATCGCCGGCCGGACAAAGGCAAACGGACAGGCAACGCACCGCGGATAACCGCTTCATGGGCTTCTCCTCCCCCGGTCATGGTACGTCAACCAATGCCGTCCGCAACGACGAGAGGGCGTTAGCGCGACTCCCCCGCGGGACGCAGCTTTCAAGGCGATGTATGCACCGCCGTTTTCTTCAGGGTGCCGTCCGCGTGCCGCACCAGATACACCCGCACTTCGCCCCGGTGCGGTAAACCCCGGAAAAGCCGGTCGGATTCGGCGCAACCGGCCCTGGTAACACATCGACCGTCAGGTGTGAACAGTTCCACCGCCCCGAAGCGAGCCGCACCGCCGTTGGAGACCTTCGGCGCACGGCGGTTTCGGCCGGCAAACGGAGCAACCGGTGAAGCAGCGGTTCCCTTTACATGCAGCACCTGGTCTCCGCCCGGAGAATCGAACGATTCCGTGCCTCCGCCCGAAACGGGATCCTCCTGTTTCACCTCTCCGTTCTTCGGATTCAGCCAGCTCACGTCATAGGTGCCCTCGGGAAGGTCGATACTGATCGAGCTTCCGTATCCTACATACTCCCTGCCCTCGTCGCCGATGAGGTCGCCGGATAGCGTCTCAAAGGAGCCGAAATCGGTGCCTTTCACAAAGTCCATAAAAATCTTGATACGGTCCAGCGTCGTCTCTCGCTCCGAGGAACCGTTACTGCCGACCCAGTAATGAAAGAAACAACCATGAATGAATTTATCCCACAGAGTCCCGGTAAATCCGTCGGGAGACAGATTACCGTACTCATTGTTGCCCGTTGGCTTGTCATATTTCAGCTCATCCGGTCCGCTGCCGTGGACGTTGATGTAGTCAACGTAGTCGGATTGCTCCACTTCGGCCTTGTGACTGTTGGTTGAAAACAGGCGGGCGCCCTTGCCCAGGCTTTCAAGCTCATCCTCAACCGTTTGTATGGCCCCTTCTTCCCAGGCAAGTGATGACCCTCCGCAATCGAAGGTTTCGTTTCCAACCTGGTAGATAACGTTGTCAAAGTCCGCTGTTTCCCGGGCTATTTTGCGCAGGTATTTCTTGTGAACTTCTTTGGGAGCGGCCTTGGTGACTTGGCAATCTCCGGCATCAACACCGTTGCTGTTGTTCGAACCGTGCCAGGGCACGTATGTCTCCGGACGCTCGAGAATCCAGGCATCAACAAGATCCACCTCAATGTATATGCCCTTGCCGCGGGCATGCGAAAGCACAGCCCGCAATCCGTCCCACATGCTTTCATTCCACTGGTTGAGATCGTAGGTGCCGCCCACCTTTTTGTAGGCAGCCCTGCTCGACCCGTTCTCGATCGCATCGGTAAA
Source organism: uncultured Fibrobacterota bacterium (assembly GCA_964571815.1). Classification (GTDB taxonomy): domain Bacteria; phylum Fibrobacterota; class Chitinivibrionia; order Chitinivibrionales; family WJKA01; genus CAZNDN01. The sequence continues at coordinate 13,805 of CAZNDN010000062.1, forward strand.
CGGGCCAATACGAATGTGCACCCAGTTACCGCCGTGTGCGGCCAGCTTGTCCAGCATCTCTTTCGTAATCCAGGGCCATCCGTTGCCGGTATGATCGTTGCAGCATACCGACATACCCGTCAACCATATCGGATTGTCATCGTTGTCGGCGAAATAGACAGGATTCTTCGAATACCGCTGCAACGGTCCGTTGGTTGCAGCTTGCGCAATTGCACACACGGAAAGCACCACAGCGAAAAACAGGCGAGTGCTGTGTCTCAAGGCAGTCATCATTTCCCTCCCGGCTTGAGGATATGATCAGGGAATTTCGTGCCGGTGAATCGAGTCCGGCTCATGCCGAAAAGATAAGGAAAATGGATGGCTGTATCCGGCCAAAATGACGCCTTTCATACCCTTGTTCAGACACTTCAGGCGGAATGTTTCATGCGCCGCGTGGTTCAACGGCGCGGGCTCTCGATATCGCGGCACCGTGACAAAACCGGCTGTTCATGCAACCGTCCCGCGATCCGCCAAAGGCTCGAGAGCCGGCACGGGCCGGATGCGCTTCCACGGTATCGCGGTGATCTCACCGGAGAGCCGCTACCATGCAGGCCCGGTCGTGCAACGCGGGTATTCTCACCAGATACACTCCGGGAGGATACTCAACCATGGAGAGAGAGAGTTCTCCATTGGCTCCGGCATTTCGACGCAGTCTCGAAACGCAACCTCTCGCATCGGTCACGGTGATGACGTATGCTCGGTGCGGAAGCAGGCCGGTGACTCGCAGCATTGTTCCGCTGTGCCGTGCCCGGGGATACGACGGCGCCGCTCCGCTCGGCTGCCTGCCCGGTGCGACGGCAGTCGGATCGTCATGGTCGAATTGCCCGACCGCAATTGCCCAGTCCGACGAATTCGGGGCATCCCAGGTCATGTTCGATTTCGTGACGCTCACCGGGATTTCTTCGTATTCCCTTTTCACGTCAACAGCCACCGCGCTCAACGCGCCCGCGAAATCCGAAAGGTTCATGTTCACCGACGACGTGTTTTCCCGGTAGATCACCGCATGCGTCTTCCCGGGTGTTATCAGGCAGTATCCGTCGCTGCGATCGTCGTCGCGCTGCATATCAAGGAGCAGGCGGTCGTTCTCGTACCAGAAGGTAAAGAAGGTCTTGATTTGTTCCGGATCGGAATACTCCCGTTTGTCGGTGAATTTCTGTCCGAAAAACCCCGCATGCCCCCCGGCAAGCGTGTAGCGCCAGAGATGATTGCGCGTCCAGTCCATGTCGGCGCAGGAACGAAGGTACAGGTCGCGCTCCTCAAAAAGCTGCGGCCGATTGGGGTCACTCGACAGATTCGAGACGGCGTTGTCGTAGGAATGGCACACGTGAGAGAAGGAACGGACATCCAATTCACTGTTGGACCGTCCACGCGCCCAGAGCAGGTGGGGCCACCCCATGCGCTGATGCAGGTAATCGGCCCATGACTGAAGCTCGGATTCATTCACCCACTCCTGCAGGTCGAAACCGTAGCCCATGGTCCAGTTGGGAAGCGGCCCCAGTCGAGCGGCGATATAGCGCTGAATGCGCCTGTCGGCAGGGCCGTTCAATCCACCCGGGACACCCTTGGGGGTCCAGCGTCTGCTCGATGCATCGTCGCCCCACGCCCATATATGAAGCGAGTGGCCCTTTTCGTGGAGTTTGACAATGACTTTTTCCAGCGCTTCAAAAGTCGCCCGATCCGGCTCCTCACTGCTGTGCTCGTCCCACCCCTTTGCCCCGAGCTTGAACCATCCGTTGCACACTTCGCTCATGAAGTAGCGATGAAACCCGTATTTTTCGTTCTTGCTCATGATCCCGTCAAGCTTCTCAAGGAGTATGTCGGGCCGTGCCTGCCACGCATCCCGCCCGAACGGAAAAAATATATGGCCCGGAATTGCCTTGAGCTTTCCGTCTTCACCCGTCTGGATGGCGAATGTGCCGCCCGATGAAACGAGAAATCCCACGACGCTCTCGTCGGGATTGGGCGAGACAGTAACCTCACCGCTGTGGCCGTTGAGGTCCGTATTGTCACTGCTCGTAGTGAAGGTCCATTTCCCGGTTTTCGTGCCGGTGAACCGGAATTTCCAGGTATCGTTGCCGTCGAAGAACATCTCCGTCTCGTGCCGCGCATCGCTCCCCTCATGCTCAAACGTCACCGTTGCGATCACATCATACCCACTACCCGACCAGGAAACATTGTCGATTTTCCATTCCAGGTAAGGACTCCATTGCGATACCGATCGTGTGTCAAAATCGATTCCTTCGCTCTCAAAAAAGGACACAGCCAGAAAGGGTATCACTTTTGTCAGTGATATCGGCATCTTCCGCATCGTCAACCTCCGGGTTTCAACGTCTCGTCAATTGACAAATAAGTAGCTGCTCCGTCGCTATTCTATGAAGACCCTCCGCTTCGAGTAGCGGGTTCCGTTTCGGAGCACGACAATCGAAACCCCTCCGCCCCCAGACGACGGTATATCGAACGTCGCCCACGAACCCTTTGAAACCGTTGTTGCGAGAACGCGCCCCGACAGGTCGACCAGGTGCAACCGGCTTTTCCGCATCGGCGGCAACCCCGACACAGTGACTCGACTGCCCGACCGCGTGACCGTGTATGCCGCTGCAGGATCACCGTTGCGGTCTGCTGCAAGAGATGAAGGTGCGGAAACCGCCGTGTTGTCCTGAAGCGGGGCGGTGCGCACGCGGATCGTGTTCGGATCGTCATTATAGTCCGAGTAGTACCATTTCCAGTCCCCTGCTTCGGTGTCCTTCAGCAAAGAATGGCGTATGTGCCAGCCGACATCGTCATACACCACGCGCTTGTTGCGGATCTCGGTCATGGCATTGATATCGGTGGTCGCGAAATACACATCCTCGCCCACACCCGGATGGTTCCTCCCGCCGAAAGGCCAGAAGATCAGGGTAACGGTTTCATCGTCGTCATGGATAAAAGCCTCGCATTCGCTCCAGCCGAAATGCAGATCGTCGATCCACCCCTGCCAGGTGAAATTCATATAATCGCTTCCCTTTGAGGCGGCCTGCTTCATGTTCGGTGACGCCTGCTGGAGCCAGAAATAATATGTCCCGTTAAGGTATTCTATGGCCCCCGCCTGCATCTCACCCTGATTGTGAACTCCACCGACTTCCCCTTTCAGGGACCACGTAACGGCGTCGTCCGAGGTGAAGGCGAATATGGTTGCGTCAACACCTACGTCACATGCCCATTCCGATTCGGGCTTGCTGCCGGGAGTCTTGTTCCCCGAATGATCCATCGCCACGAACCCCAGCCAGTGACTGCCGTTGTGCACAAAGGTCGCGGTACGCACTCCGTGCTCCCACGAGGAGACATAGACCGCCTGCTCGGCCCTGATCACCGGATTGCCCGGATGTTTGGTGAAGTCTATTCCGTCGGAGCTGGTCGACAATCCTATGGCGGAGTTTTCAGGACCTCCCCAGCCGCATCCTTTTTGCGCCCCGACGTAGAACAGATAATACGTACCGTCCACTTTCCGCACATCGGTAAGAATCACGCCTTGCTTGCCGTTTTCCTCCCACGAACCATCGTCCCCCTTTTCCACGACAACCCCGCGTTCCGTCCATTCTCCGGGATCGTCGGGTACGACATCAAGCGCATGCGTGATGGATACGCCCGACAAGAGAAGAATCCCCATGAGAGCAGTGCATCCGCGTTGGTCTTTCATCGCGAACTCCTTTCCGAGTGAAAAATGCGCTCGCCCGTTGTTACCCCCTGAAGCACAAGATAGGATGATTCTTCCTTGATGAAAGGTAATAATTGCATCAAATCGCACCCGATTGTGACGTTTGTGTTATTTTTTGTGAGGTGCACCATGAAGAGAAATCCTCCTGAAGAATTCTCGCAATGGATCGAGACAATGGTTTCGAACCCATCGGCCGGCAACTGCCTTCCCACGGTTCGTGAATTATCCCGCCGTTTCGGTATTTCTCTGTTTTCCGTCCGGAAGAGGCTGAGACCTTATATTGCCGACGGTACGTTGACGGCTGTCCGGGGTCGGGGGACCTTTGTGACGGCCCGGATGCGGAAACCGGAACAACCGGCCGGACTCCGAACGGTATCCTCGGCAGCATCCATTGCCGACGCCGTGGCCGAGGACATCGCATCGGGCAAACTGAAATACGGCGAGCCGCTTCCCGCGGTCAAGCTCGTGCGCAACCAGTTCAGGACCGCACACATCAACGTTACCCACGCCTATCGAATACTTGCGCGGCGAGGACTGGCACGGAAAGTGGGAAGGAATTACTGGGTGGGCGGTATGAAGTCCATTCGTTCCTTCGGTGCGCGCGGGACCATTGTGTGCTTCAACTTCTCCGAAGGCGACTCCTCCGACTTCGCCGCCGGCAAGGAAACCTACCCGGCATTTGCATCGATGGAGCACGAGCTTCACCGACACCGGCTGAGCATCCGTTTCGAGGATCCGGCCGGGATCGACCTGGCCCTCCGTCCCGGGGCGGCAGCACAAAGCGACTACGCCGGTATTCTTATCTCCGGTATCACCAGAACCAGATATGCCGACCTGCAATCCCGCGTCGAGTGTATTCTGCCGGTTCTGTCACAAAGCGGAAAGAGGATGCTGCTCTGCGGCGGACATCCCCATCGACGGTGCAAGACGCACTACTTCTGTCATGGTACGATCATAACCAATGTCGTACGAACCGCCGCCGACTACAGCTTTTCAAAGGGATTCCGCGACATTGTCCTGGTCTTCCGCGAAAGCGGGGACAACGTTTCCGACGTGCGCTTCCTTCTGCGGTTCATCTCCGAGAGTCTCCTGCGCAATCCCGATGCGCGGATCAGGTTTCTGATTCAACCGCTGTCTCCCGGGCAGAGTCCGCAAGAGGTTTTCAAACGGACGCCCAGCTTTCGTAATTTCGGAAATTTCGAGTACCTCGAAGGCCTTCTGAGCAAATACCGGCCCATTACCATGGACGACTTGTGCAAGCTGGTGGTGCTCGGCGACAACATCGAGGATCTTTTCCTCCAAGCGCCCCGAGAGTCGGTATGGATCTGTCGCGACGCTTCCACCGCCAACAGGATTGTCCGGTGGTGCACAACCAACCGTATTCCCCTGCCCTCCGGGACGGCCGTACTGTGCTTTGACGAATCTCCGGCATTGGCGGTACGGGGCGTTGCCACGTGCGTTCCCGACTGGCCCACAATCGGCTATCTCATGGCTCATGCGCTTATCGGCGACATCCCGGTGAAGAAGTCACGAAGAGGTTTTCTGCATACCCCCGCCTTACTGTATGAGCGCAGGACCATGCCCTGATGCACCGCCGTGCGGCGTCAAGGGCTTTGCCATTCCGGTGAGATCCTGTCCGGGGCACCGACCTGCTCTCGCGCTCCGTACCTACTCAACCAAAAGAGCTCTGCCGAACCCGCGGCGTCCAACGGTTCCGTGGAGGCAGTAGATCCCCGCGCCGCGGGAAGCGGCCGCGAGAGAATACCGGTGGGCGCCCCGTCCTGAAAACGACGCAACCTTTCTTCCGTCGGGGGCAAACAGTGACAAGGAGTACGGTACACCGCGGCCGACTCCAACCACAATCCGGCGTCCCGCAACCGTGATTCCCGGCTTCGCGGCCGGGGGGGTGCGGTGGAGATCGGTCGGTGAAGGAGATTCGTTGCCGGAATCGAGCGCCTGGGGATTGCCCGGGTCGACCTCGTACATGGGCCAGACCACCTCTCCCCGGTCCTGTTTGTCGAGGCTGTGATAGGCGCCGTATTGATGTGAGTTGAGATCCAGCCAGAGCGTTACGCGGTGGAAGTCGTCGTGGGAGATGCGGTCCAGGTGACTCTCCAGCAGCTTCTTCCCCAGCTCTGAGTAGCGGGCCCCGAATTTCCCCGCGGTCGTGCGGTAGCCGCCGTGCTTCCAGGCCAGACCGTGACACCATTCATTGCCGTGAAAATAAAATGCAAGCTTCCGCAGGTTTTCTCTGTAGCCGAAGTCCTGAATCCCCTTGTTCTCTCTCCGGTGACACGGCAGGCAGGTATTGTCGAAAACCGGTTTGACCAGACGGGCGAAGGAAAACGGAAGCGAGCCTTCGGCGTCCCGCTCCAGTTTCGACGGCGGGCGGGTGAAAGCAATCGGCGTCCCCTCGCGGTGCGGCGGCGATTTCCACTTGTCCTCGTGGCACCCCTGACAGGAGAGCTGTTCGCCCGGATGGACGTACGTGCCGGAGCGCATGGATTGAACCGCCATGCCCATCGAATCGAGCGCCTGGAAATAGATCTCGCACTCCACCGGCGCCTCGCAGTACACACTGCCGTCCTCTTCGACCGGGACCACGCCCAGCACCTGTCTCGTCGAAGTTCCCCCGGCCCAGCCGATCCGCGGCTGGTTCTGATTCGGATGTTCCCAGGGCTTTATCATGATCTGGACAATACGCAGGTGGGTGATTTTCGTGCCGGCGGGCCACTCGAAATCGGAATCGTAGATGTTGGTGACCGCGATGGTCGCCTTGTTGTGATCGGCAGCGTTCCTCCGCCGGCCCTGCCGGGTCTTGACCGCGAGATCCGGAGGAGTCGCGCGCTTCCTGACCGGAACGGGATACCGCGCTCCCAGTGAACCATGGGTTACGATAAGCTCCTTGTTGCCGAACCGGTCCAGGAGGTACAACGACGTACCCTGTCCGACAATATAGAAGTCTTCGCTCAAGGGGTACGGCGAATAGTAGTTGTCGGAAGAGCCCGGAATAACCGTAATACAGGTCTCCAATGCGTTCCCTTCGTCCGGCCGCCGCTCGTGATACTCCCATCCTCCCGCTTCGTTCCACCCGCACCCTTCATGCTTCCAGCATCCGGGCGTAACGGCGGTTACCTGCGACGATGCGTCATCGTCGGGTATACGCGCGTCAATTAGCACCAGACTGCCGTCGGCAAACGTATGATGACCGCCCGCAACGGCAACATACTTGTGAGAGCCGGCAATGGGACGCAATTCGTACTCCGCCCAGGGCCGCAGCATGCGCTCGTCACGCCAGCGATCGCCGGCGCTCTGGGACAGTGTCGAGTGCGGGCGGGGGTAGTTGCCGTGGGGCGCGCGCGGGTCGCGGCCGTCGGGGAAACAGGTCCACAGATGGTGCGCCGCGGCAAAGTCGCGGTCCACGTAATCCCACCTGATATAAACCAGCATGCCGTTGTTGTCCACACGCGGATTAAGCTCCGAGGTCTCATGCCAACTGATCGGAAAGACGTCGGAACCGTCGCTCGCCATGGAAAACATGGAACCGCACGGCTCCAGCCCCCCGCAGCGGACTGTCATGCGCCGGCGGTCGGAGATGAATACGATTCGACCGTTGGGCAGCCAACACGGATGATAATCGTTGTAGTTCGTATCGGTAAGCTGCCGCAGATCCGAACCGTCAATGCCGATACTGAAGAGATTGAATACGCCGTCGGCGGACCACTCCAGCGGATCGCCCGAACGAACATCATCCATGCCCTTCCCCGGATGTTCGCACCAGGCGAATACGACTTTGTCGGCATCGAAATGGAGGGCCGGCGAATTGAAAGCCCCGCCTTCCAGCCGCCTTCCCTGCATTGTCCCGTTTTGGCACACCGCACCTTCGACAAGATCGCGGACCATGGGTGCACCGCTCTTGAATCCCGAAACGATAAAAACCCCTCCGCCGGGCCTGGCCGTTGCGGCGTGATTGTTGTTCTGGATCAGCTTGTACTCGTTGAACTGATCGCAGAAAAGAATCTCATCGAAATCAAGCAAAGGATTGGAAAGGGCGGCGCGCCGTCTCAGAGCGCACGCTTCGGCAAACCGTGATGTCCGGCTTGCCGCCGCGCTCTTGCCCAGAGCGGAGGCATCGACCTGTTCCCGCAAGGAGCCAAGCTCCCGAAGCATTGCCCGGTGTTCTGCCTTTCCGTGAGTGCGGAGGAGGTGAGTAAGAAGCGCCTCGGTGCGACGCAGAACTACATCGAGGGGATCGCGATCGGTCTCCCACACCAGCGAGTGCTCGTCAAGGAGCCTTGCCGCGGTACTCTTTCGCAATCCTCGCGCATCGTCACGGTGACGCCCGGCTATCCGACCGGACAATTCCTTGTACTCGGCCTGCCATTGAGCTTGAACCCGCGCCTGGTGGCCCGGCCTCGCATGAGTCACGACCGGGCACATAAGGACGCACAGGGCGGCACCAATCCTCCTTGCAGCCGTGGACCTTCCGATCACGCGTACTACTTTCGCGTTCATGGTCCCCTCCCCCTCTTCCCGGCAGTTTGTTCCGCGCGGCAGGACAGCTTCTCTCCCCAAACGTGCCGGCAGGCTCGTCAATTACCGCCCGGCACTTCGCGTGCTTCGATACTCCCTTCCCCCGAATCCCGCCGTGTCCCGCACCGTGGCGAAGTGGACCCGAGCACCTCCCGAACTCCCCGGCAGCCGATATGCTGCCGGAGGTCAGGGGCGTTGTTTCGTGCGACGGTGTCGTCGGTTACCGATCGATAATAACCGATTGCGTGAAACGTC
>CAZNDN010000063.1:0-22177 GCA_964571815.1 uncultured Fibrobacterota bacterium
TGGCGAAAGACTACCCTGCACTGGCAATTACCGGCCCCCGGCAATCGGGAAAAACCACCCTCGCCAGGGCAGTATTCGGAGACCGCCCGTACGTCTCGTTGGAAAATCCCGATACGCTAATGTACGCCGAGAGTGATCCTCGTGGGTTCCTCAAAAGGTATCGAGAAGGAGCGGTGTTCGACGAAGCGCAGCGGTGTCCTTCACTGTTCTCCTATCTTCAGCAGATCATCGATCAGGGCCCCTCAAGGCCGTGCCGCTTCGTTCTGACCGGTTCCCAACAGTTCGGCATGATGTCGAAGATCACGCAATCGCTCGCCGGCAGGATCGCCGATATCGCTCTTCTTCCCTTTTCATATCACGAATGGTATTCCCCCCAAGCGGCACCCCCTGATCTGGCCGAGGTGCTTTTTCGGGGTCTCTACCCCCCTGTTCTGGACCGTGGGCTCGATGCGCGTACCTGGTACGGCAACTACACGAGGCACTACCTGGAACACGACCTCCGGCAGATTCTCAACGTCGGTGACCTTCGTACATTCGGACTGTTCCTGCGCATGTGCGCGGCTCGAACCGGTCAGTTCCTCAACCTTTCCGCCCTGGCTTCGGATTGCGGAATTGCCGTCAATACCGCCAAGGCATGGCTGTCGATCCTCGAGGCAAGCTACATTGTCTTTCTTCTCTCACCTCATTTTGCCAATTTCGGAAAGCGACTCATCAAGTCACCCAAGCTGTATTTCTACGATTGCGGGTTGGTGTCATACCTGCTTTCAGTCGATAATGCTTCCGCCCTGCAGACCCATGCCATGCGAGGCCCCCTGTTCGAGTGCTACGTCCTTGCAGAGATGAAGAAGCTGTGCGCGCATCGGAACCTCCAGGCACATCTCTCTTTCTGGCGCGACCGCACGGGGCATGAAGTGGATGCTGTGATTGAACGCGGCGGCTCTCTGGACGGGGTTGAGGCGAAATCCGGAATGACCGTGACATCGGACATGCTCAAGTCGCTCCTGTGGTGGCGGGGAATTGCAGGCAACAGCGCAGGTCGGCTCCACCTCATCCACGGAGGAGATGAAAACTTCGAGCGGCAAGGTGTAAGGGCTGTGAGCTGGAGACGGGCCGGGCATATCGTAAGCTGATCCAACAGCAGTCATGCGGGTGAGATACCGTGACATGCATTCTTCCGGTTCCTCCCCGGAGTTCACCACATGCCGATTCAATCAGGGCGCATTCCCACCCAGTGGCCTCTATTTGACGACCCGGCTATCACTCACTGGTTGTATTCTCCGTTTTCTGAAGACCACCCTCGCGAGCCCACTGAATGCGGGCCTTGATCTATTCGTTGTTCAGGGTTCTGAATCGCTGATACGACTTGCCGCGGGAAAGAATCTTGCTTCCGGACCATTCCTGAATATCCATCCAGGTTAGGTCAAGAAAGGGATTGGGAGATGCCGTTTTGGTTCTTTTGGCCGGATTCATCCATGCTCCTCTGTATCGAGTTGGTGCCAACTCTTGCCGACATGGATATCCGCAAGAAGAAACCGAGGAATGACAGTAATGATTTCACCGTCTACTTCATAGCGTACCATAGCGGCCCAAAATGCCGGATGCTCCCGTCCCGCCGGGACGGCATGCCAAAAGGAAGACCGCCGGTCAATTCTGAACAAGAACTATATACGTAACGGATATTATATTACGGGCATAATTCTCATTATGTCACCTGCAAATATCACCTCCAACAAAGGAGTTTCGAAATGCTCCGATGTGCATTTCTGTTCGTATGCGGGGTATTGGTTATTGCCGGCTGTAGCGGGAAGGCCGAAGAGAAAGCCGCCGAAAGAATGATCGAGAAAGGCACGGGCGGCAAGGCCAATGTCGACGTGAACAACGAGAAAGTCGAAATCAAGACTGAAGACGGGGAAATGGTGGCCGGAAAAGGCACGAAGATACCGGATGATTTTCCCGACGATGTATTCGTCTACCAACCGGCGGAAGTCGTTGCATCGGTCAACGCCGAGGGCGGGAAGTCCCTGTCACTGAAAACCGCGGATGACGCCGAGAAAGTGGCGGCAACATACAAAACTGAAATGAAAAAGAACGGCTGGACGGAGAAAGGCTCCATGAACATGGGCGGCCAGAACATGCTCGTATACGAGAAAAACGGCGCCAACGCAAATGTCGTTATTGTATCGAATGAAGAAGAGACACATATCCAACTGGCGATTGGATCAGAGTAGAAGCGGATTAGGGGGGATCAGCGGAAAAGGTATTAACACCGCATGAACCGGTAGAGTACCGGCTGCATGAAGGTGACCATTCGTGGCCCTCGTCGGCCAATCAGTGGGTGATCGATTTCTTTATGGCCCAGTAGGAAATGGCCGTGGTCTCAGCGCACCCATGCGCTGAGACCACGGCGACTCTCGTTGCCGGAGAGTGTATTTTCTCCCCGGGGCTTCGTCCTCTTTTCCCGTCACGCTTCGGTCGGTCCGGCGAGATGTCGAGTTCGAACCCCCTTTTCCGTGCAATCCAACCGCGCACTGCCGCTTCGGGACGGTATATGATTCGCTTTCGTGATATGTTTGCCATTTCGGTACCTCCTGGATTGAAACCGAAGAATACAGAAAGAGCGAAATGACGAAACGCCTGTCAACCAAGATGCGCAGAGCGGGGGGCAGGCTCCAGAATGCGGCCCTGAAATTTGTTCTTCCCCGGCCGCGCCGCGGGGATCCGGATCTTTTCTTCATTGTGTCAACGGGGCGAACCGGAACGAAGTTCTTCAGGCATTTTTTCCGGCGGCTGGACAGGGTTTTCGCCTGTCACGAACCGATCCCGGATTTCCTGCGGGAGGGAATTGCCTGTGCCGCGGGAAAGATCCCGCGAGAGAAAATGCAGCGCATGATAGAGCGCAACAGGCGGGTCCTGCTGACCAGGGCCGTTCTCAGAAGTTCACGGATCTACGTGGAATCGAACAACCGTTGCTTCTCCCTGCTGAAACCCCTGCACGCGGCATTTCCTGAGGCGGGGATCATTCATATCGTGCGTGACGGCCGTGACTATGTGAGGTCCGGCATGAGCAGAAACTGGTACAGGGACAGGGATCGGACACCCAGACTGAAGGCTGATATGTTCCCGGATGACCCCTGGTGCGAATGCTGGAGCAGCATGGACCGTTTTGAAAAGATCGCTTGGAGATGGCAGAAAAAGGACGGGTTCATTACTCGTGACCTCCCTGCTATTGACGAAAAACTGGAGGTGAAATTCGAAGATATATTTCTCAGCCCCGGTAAGGAGGGCCTTTTTCGCATCACCCGGTTCATGGGGATTGCGGATGCCGACGCCCGGCGGGCGCTGTCAGATATGGGGACATGGAAACCTAATTCGACCAAACACCACGCTATACCGAAATGGCCTGAGTGGGATGCTGAAATGACGAAAAAGTTCGACCGTATTGCCGGTGAGCACATGCAACGTCACGCTTACTACTGAGTTCTCAAGAGCCGATCTTGTTTACGGGATTGCCTCAACGGAGTCAACGTATCGCTTTGATTGGAAGAAATACCGTTCGGGAACGGGGTGGAACTGCAAAGACCTCAAACCGCGTGAATTCCTCCGGCCCGGGACCCCCTGCCGCCTACCGCGACCCGGACGACTTCAGGTTCGCCCGTTGAATCCGCTGAGCGAGGAGGCGGGAAAGGAAGAGAGCGTAGTGGGGTTTCTTCTTGATTGCTTCAACGAACGCCTTTTTTGAAATCTCAATCATTTTTCCAGACGTAGCAGCCCGCACTGTAGCGCTTCGGCGGTTGTTCAGCAGAAAGGACATTTCCCCCATGAACACATCGTCGGGCGACAAAGACGAAACCACGTTCCCGTTGACCACCACGTCGTACTGCCCTTTCACAATGTAGTACAGGAAATTGCTGCGCTCCCCTTCCCTGAAAATGACCTCGCCCTTGTCGATGTCCCGCGGTTCCATGTTGCCGAACAGCCCCGGGGTCATACCGGTAACATCACGCTGGTACGGCATGTCGAAGCTGACTTCATTGCCCTTTTCGTTGTACGAGAGGTTGCGGGTGAAGTTTCTGGTCACCAGAATCCCTCTCCCGTGAAGCTTCCCGATATTTTCGGCGCTGCCGGCATCCTTGAGCCTTCGCCAGTCAAACCCCTCCCCTTCATCGGCCACCACGAAATGCGCCGAGTCCGTGCCCAGCGTATACTCGAAGAGTACTTTTCGTGCGGCAATGTGGGGCAGGCTGCACTTATGCTCGATCAGCTCCAGCATCATCTTTCCCCGCCCCATCCACGCGCTCTTCTCATCGTAGCTGATCCCGCAGTTGCCGTGCTCGATCGCGTTCATCAGCATCTCGGTGATCGCGAAGTTGAGGTAATCGCGTTTGTCGGGATCGAGCCTGTTGGACTGGTGCAGGAAATTGCAGATGAGGTTGGCGTAGCAGCTTGCCTCGAAAGGGTCGTTGTCGAGTTTGAAAGAACCCGAGATGTTCGAGACAAGATCGTAGCCGATTTCACGCTGGAAGAGAATCCGGCGATTCTTGTCGATGATGGTCATGATCCGGGGAAGGTGTTTGCGGAGATCGTCAACCGTAAGCGCTACCACGATATTGGCCCCCCGCGTCCCGTCCAGTTTCTTCATCCCCTCATGATCGGCGCATATCGCCACGATCCCGCCGTGCAGCAGCCATGGATCGCTTTTAACCATATCGAGCAGCCCGTACGCGTCGATGCGGGGGTCCGTGAAATCCATGAACACCAGCTCCGGCATCTCGATGTTCATATATTCGATCGCACGGTCGAACGAGCGCACGGGAACAACCTCCTCCACGGGCCCCGCGGGGCTGACCGTAAGACGACGCATCGTGTCGATCAGGGATTCCTGATCCGAAATGAGCGGAACGATATCCATGGGGGGCTTTCCTCCGCCGAGGCGCGGATGGTATACTTTATCACCGATGCCGCTTCAGGATCAACGGCACCTTTCTACTATTATGCCACGTTCAACCGATACCGTCAATGTCGTTCCCGACTGGGAGATGCTTTCCGACGAAGAGCTGCTGAAGGTACGTGTCAGAGATCTGGGCCTCCGTGTCGAAGGCACCCACCTTCAGGACAAGGTACAACGGCTCTACGCGGAGCTTGGACAGAGAGGAATAGCGCTCCGGCCGCCGTGCTATCTTGCGGATGAATGGCTGACGCCGGATAAGATCCCCACAATCGGCATACCGTTCTTCCTGGCCCATCCGCGCCTGACCGCCCTGGAGCAGAAGATCATGCTCGAAGTGGAGGGGGGAACCGATGCCTGGTGTATGAAATTGCTGAGACACGAAACAGGTCACGCAATCAACTATGCGTATCGCCTGTACCTGCGGACGCGGTGGAGAGAGCTGTTCGGTCCTTTTTCAACACCCTATTCCAGTCGCTATTGGCCCCGGCCTTACTCCAGACGCTTCGTCACCCATCTGGAAGACAATTACGCACAGGCACACCCCGACGAGGATTTCGCCGAGACGTTCGCTGTGTGGCTGACCCCCGGCAGCGACTGGGCAACGAAATACGAAGGGTGGCCCGCGCTGAAGAAACTGCGCTACGTGGACCGCGTGATGAAAACGATCGGAGGCGAAAAGCCGAAGGTAACCGTCCACCGTACTCCCTGGTCGGCGGCACGAATGGTTTCAACGCTTGAGGCCTTCTATCAGAGGAAGCGTCAGGAGCTGGGCGTCGAGTATTCCGGCTACTACGATCCCGCACTGCGGAGGATATTCTCCGCCAGGCCCGCGGATTCAGGCTCCCCGTCGGCCTCGCGGTTTCTGCGCAAGAGACGCCGCATGATCGTCGATTCCGCGGCACTGTGGACCGGGGAGCGCAAGTACGATATCGACAAGCTGCTGCGCAAACTGACCGCCCGCTGCGAACACATGGGCATGCACGTTCATCGCCCCGACGAAGAAACCCTGGGACAGATCACGGCCTTCGTTGTGGCGGTGACCGGCAAGGCCGGAACCTTGAGAAGGAAAGCACTCGAACGATGAAAAAGAACATTGACATCTGTACGATTGTCGACAACGCGTGCGTACCTGATGATGATCCGGAGTTTCACAGGAAGCCCGGCGACGATCCGACGGTTGACAGTTATACGGAATACCGGGTCGTGCGGACACTCAGGCGGCTGGGCCACGCGGTGCGCGTGGTGGGAGTGGGGGACGATGTCCCCGCGCTGCTGAAATCCCTCTCCAACCCTTCGCCCCGAATTGTCTTCAATCTCACCGAGCAGTTCCGGGGCAAAAGAAGGCTCGATCAGAACGTAGCGGCTTTGCTTGAGATGATCCAGATACCCTTCACCGGTGCCGGTTCAACCGGCCTGGTTCTCTGCCGCAACAAAGGCGTGTGCAAGAATATCCTCAGCAGCCGAAAAATCCATGTGCCGAATCATACGATATACGCGCCGGGCCGGACCGTCCGCGCCCCCGGATACCTGCACTTCCCGCTTGTTGTCAAGCCGCTGTACGAAGACGGTTCCGACGGGATCTCAAACGCTTCGCTGGTGCGGACCGCCGATGAACTGCGCGAAAGAGTAGCCGTGGTGCACTCGAACTGGAAACAACCGGCGATCGCCGAAGAATTCATCGAGGGAAGAGAACTCTATGCGGGAGTTCTTGGTAACCGCCGCCTCACCGTCCTCCCCCTTCGCGAACTGCAGTTCGGCAGGGCCGACGAAGGAGGTCCGGTCATGGCAACCTACCGGGTCAAGTGGGACATAGACTATCAGGTCAAATGGGATATAGACTTTGTCAACGCACGGGTGGACGAATCACTCAATCGGGTCATCTCCCGCATTGCCAGGAAAGTATTCCACCTGCTGCAGATGAACGACTACGGGCGCATCGATATCCGCCTCACGCCCGAGAACCGGGTATACGTGCTGGAGGCCAATCCCAACCCCGGGCTTGCGCCCGAAGACGAAGTCGGGCTCGGCGCCCGCAAGGCGGGAATTTCCTATACCGAGTTGATCCACCGCATTCTCCGCACGGCTCTTCGTCGCTACGGTATTTCGAACTAGGCCGCCGGCCGCCGCGTCGACGGTCCCGGAAAGTATCGAGAGCGGCGAACGATTCAGGAATCGTTGAACAGCCTGACCGCCGAGGCCTCAAAGGCGAGTCCGGTCCTGTCTCCGGCGGGACGGTGAGGAGAGCGGGCCACGATTCTTTCTCCTCCGTCAAGAAAGACGTAACAGAGATACTCCGAACCGATATTCTCCACCACATTCACGGTGACATCGAGATTCCCTTCACCGGGCGGCACCAGCCGGATATGCTCGGGCCGCACACCGATTGTGCACCGTCTGCCGGCCGGCACGTCGACCGCCTCCGCCACATCACCGCCGAGATCTACTTCGACCCCCTCGCCCTTCAGGAGGCGCCGCGCCCCCTCGTGCACGACTTCCCCACGAATCAGGTTCATGGGCGGGGAACCCATGAAACGGGCAACAAACTCGTTGGCCGGATAATCGTAGACCTCCTCGGGCGTTCCCAATTGCTGCACCTTCCCTTCGTGAAGCACCGCCACTCGGTCACCCAGGGTCATCGCCTCCATCTGGTCGTGTGTGACGTAGATCGTGGTGACACCGAGTTTCCGCTGGAGATCCTTGAGTTGGGCCCGCATTTCCATACGGAGCCGCGCGTCCAGATTCGACAAGGGTTCATCCATGAGAAACACCCGAGGCTCCCGCACAATCGCCCTGCCGATAGCCACCCGCTGCCGCTGCCCGCCCGACAACTCGGCCGCCTTCCGGTCAAGCAAGTCGTCAATACGAAGCAGCGAGGCCGTATCCCGCACCTTCCGGCGTATCTCCTCACGACCGGGCGGCGGCTTCAGATTGGTGAGAGGGAAGGCAATGTTGTCGAAAATACTCATGTGGGGGTACAAAGCGTAACTCTGAAACACCATGGCGACATCGCGCTCAAACGGCGAGAGGAACACGCCGGTGCGCGGGGCGGCCACCGGCCTGTCGCCGATACGGATTGTGCCGCCCGACGGTTTTTCCAGTCCGGCGATCAGGTTCAGAAGGGTACTCTTTCCACACCCGCTTGGTCCCAGGAGAACGAAGAACTCGCCGGGATGTACCAAGAGCCCGATGCCCCTGAGCACGTCGATCCGGCCCCGCAACGTGACGAACGACTTCGTGAGGTTTTCAAATGCTATACTCGCCGGGACCGTCATCCTTTCACCGCTCCTCCGGTCAAACCCTGAATGATATACCGTTGAAACACCAGTGTCACCACCACCAGAGGCACCGAGGCCAGCGAGGATGCGGCCATGAGTTTGCCCCATGGTATCTCGCCGTGCAAGCCCTCAAACAGTGCAATTCCCACGGGCAGAGTCCGGGCGTGATAATCCACCGTGAGCATGATCGCAAAGAGAAACTCGTTGAAACAGGCAATGAATACCAGGAGCAACGATGAGAAGATGCCGGGAAGGGCCAGGGGAAGGATGATTCTGCGGAGCGTCTTCAGCCGCCCCGCTCCGTCAACCAGCGCCGCGCGGTCCAGGTCCATGGGAATCTGCGAGAAGTAGCTCAAGTTGATCCACAAGGCAATCGGGACCGTATAGGCGATGTAAGGCAAGATCAGTGCGGCATGCGTATTGAGCATGCCCAACCGGGAGAAAATCCGGTAAAGGTAGCCCACGATGCTGATTTGGGGAAACATCGACACGGCGAGCACCAGCAGCGGCACCACCGTCCGACCCGGAAAACGCATCCTCGATACCGCATACCCGGCCGGCGAAGCTACCGCGGTCACGGCCAGGGAAGCAAGCACAGCCACCACGAGGCTGTTGCGGAAGTAATGAAGAAAATGCAGCGATCGACTCGAAAGCACTTCGCCATAATGCACAAGGGTCAACCGCCCCCCGCCGGCAACAAGAAAACCGGGATTGGAGACAAGCGACACCACGATCATCCACAGGAAAGGACCAAGTGCAAACACGACCAGCGTGCTCCCTCCCGTCCACAACAGCGCCTTCCGCAGGTTCTCCTCGCGCATGAGCATCCTTTTCGTCTCCCCTTCGGGCTCTACCCCATACTTTCCCTGAATCTGCCGACCTTCAGATACACCAGGCTCACCCCGAACGCGACAAGAAACGTGATCACCGAAACCGCCGAGCCCATACCGAAGCGGTCGTCGGTGAAATACCGGAACCCCAGTATCGAAAGCGAAGCCGTGCTGCCGCCGGGACCGCCGCCGGTCAACACGTAGATGAGATCGAAGATTCGAAGGGAATCGATGGTACGGAAAATCAGTGCTATGATCACGACCGGCCGGATGATCGGCAGTGTTACGGCGAAGAACCGTCGCCCGATCCCCGCCCCGTCCACCCGTGCCTGCTTGTGAAGCTCCCGCGGAACCGCCTGGAGACCTGCCAGAAGAATGATGACCATGAACGGCGTGGTTTTCCACACTTCGGCAACCACGATCGCCGCGAATGCCGAGGGGGCCGAGCCGAGCCAGTTGACCTTGTCGGCCGACAGTCCAAACGTCACGACGAGATAGTTGAGGACCCCGTAGGTGTAATCGAATATCAACTTCCAGGTCTTGGCGGAGACAATCGTGGGAATCGCCCACGGTATGAGCATGATCGTGCGCAGAGCACCCCGCCCGGGGAACGCTTCGTTGAGCACCAGTGCGAAGCTCATCCCCAGAAGCGTCTCCAGCGCTACGGCCGTCACCGTGAACAGGAGCGTGAATCGCACCGCGGTCAGAAACCGCGGCTGCGAAACGATCTCGGCATAGTTGCCGAACCCGATGAATGTGCGGGGCATGAAAGAGATATCGCGAAAGAGACTGTTCTGAAGCGTCCCCAGCACAGGCAACAGCACGAAGAGACCGACGACAAGCAGAACAGGGCCAAGGAAAAGCCATGCCGTTCTTGCTTCACGCCTCCGGAAATCAACAGCGGTGCTACGGCGTGTGCTCATACCTCCGTACGATCTCCTCTACCTCGTTCTGGGCTTCACGCAACGCATCACCCGGTTTTTCTCTTCCGGCCAGCGCCGCGTTGAGCCGCTCCTGAAGCACGTTGGATATCTGGGAGTAGTAGGGAACCGGGGGACGTGGAACAGCGTTGTCGAACACATCACGAAGCGTTGCCAGGGCACGGTTCTTCTCAAGAAGCTCTTCGTCTTCGTACACATCGCGCCGCCCCGGGTTCCACCCCAGATCAAGGGCGAAATCCTTCTGGACCTCGTACGACGTAATGAAATTCATTAGGTCGACCGCATCAGCAGTACGGTCGGAAAACGCCGAAACCACCACGTGCCACCCCCCGAGCGTGGATGCGCTGCTCCCCCCATCGAAATGCGGCAGCGGCGCCATGCCGACCTTCCCCTTCACCGGTGAATCCGGCTCCTGGTGCGAAGCCCATGCATAGGGCCAGTTTCTCTCAAAAAGGGCGTTTCCGCTCTGAAACACCATCCGGACCTCTTCCTCCCGCATATCCGTATACGTATTGGGCGGCGACAGCTTGTCGCGGTGGATCAGGTCGACCATCCATCGGAGCGCCCGCTTGTTCTCCTCCGAATCAAGTACCGGGCGCCCCGCGGAGTCGACAATCCCGCCCCCGGCGGAAACGAAGAACTCGAGTGCGTTGCACACCAGCCCTTCGTACTGCGCCCCCTGCCAGACAAAACCCCAGAAATCGGGGTTCTCCTCCCGCCGGGCCTCCTGGATCGCGATCGCCGTTTCGCGGAGTTCATTCCACGTGCGCGGCGGCGAATCATGGCCGTGCGCGGCGAGCAAATCGCTCCGATAGTACAGCAATCCCCCGTCAACGTATACCGGCAGGCCCACCAATGTACCGTCGTGCATGTCCGCCAGATCGATCACTCGCTCGTAAAACGGTGCCGGATCGACTCCGTGCGGCCCCAGCGGCTCCAGCCACCCCGAGTGAGCCATCTGGCCAATCCACGCGACATCCATGAGTATCACATCCGGATCACTCTTCCGTCCACGAAGCGCCACGAGCACGGCCTGCTTCTTCTGCTCCGTGTGCGTTGCCGACCTGATAAGGCCAACTTCGATTCCCGTGGAGTCCTCGAATCGCTCCAGAACCTTCTCCCAGTAAGCCGTCTCACGCGGCGTACCGCCTGCCAGGATCGTCAACTCCCCCTTCCGGGCGCATCCGGCGGCCGTCAGTATCAGGCACACCACCACCAGCGTTCTTCGCATAAAGGCACCTCCCCGGCATTGCCCACGGTTCACAAGGAAGAGTACGGCAACTATTCGGCTACGTTACGTTTCGGCTCCGCTGAACCGCTCACGCCGAGCCCTCCGACCGGGCTCGGGAAGTCCCTGTCGAAGCATCACGCGAAATCACCGCCGCACAATCCTTCGAGAAGCTCGGGATGAGCGCCGGGACTTCCCTGCGTACCCGGGTAGCTACTGAGAAAATAGTAGATCGAGGAGAATTGAGAACACCCACGGGCCGCACACCTTCTCCCCCAAACCTCCTCCCGCGCTCACTGCCCGGCCCCCGCTTCTCCGGTCGGAGGATGTCGGGAGGTGGGGAAGAAGACAAAATTGTTGCTCCAGCATGTGCGAAAGTGTATTTTAATGGTTTTTGCGGATGTTCATATCAATTGCCCGGGGAGGAACATAAGTATATGAACGGTGTTGAAGTTCGAGACGGGGAAGCTATTGAGAAGGCACTTCGCCGTTTCAGTAAGACCTGCGAGAGGGCGGGAATCCTCTCGGACCTGAAGAAGTTCCGTCATTACGAGAAGCCCAGCGAAGAGAAGAAGCGCAAGACTAATTCCGCCAAGCGCAAACGAATGCGCGATGAGAAGCGGCTCACAACCCGCGGCAGCAGTCAGCGCGGACGAGGCGGCCGCGGAGGGCGGGGACGCCGCTGAACCCGGACGTTCCGGCCTGATCCACTACCGACTTCACCCGCCCGAGGGGCGGCGGTTCTTCTGTTCCCACGACTGCAGCACGCTGAAGCCCAGGACCGCGCAGGCGGCCGCGACGTTCAGCGAGTTCTTGAATCCGTAGGTGGGTATCTCCACGATCCCGTCGGACCGATCGAGTATATCCCGCGACACACCAAGCGCCTCGTTACCCAGCACCAGCGCAACCGGCGAGGGGTAGATCAACCGGTTAAACGGCGTCGATATCGACGTGGTTTCGGCCGCGTAGACGGCTGTCCCCCGCTCCCTGAGATACTCAACAGCCTCGACCGTCCGGTCGAATCGCATCCAGGGCACGAAATCCACGCAACCCAGCGACGTCTTCTCCAGTTTACGGTGCGGCGGCGATGCCGTGTAGCCGCAGAGAAACAAGCCTGCGACACGCAGGATATCGCAGGTCCTGAAGATTGAGCCCACATTGAAGGCACTCCGGAGGTTGTCCAGCACGATATAGAGCGGGTGTTTCGGGAGACGATCGTATTCCTCCCGCGTCATCGATGCGTCGTAGCTTCTGACATCGTAGTTCGTCTCGGTATCCCCGCGCCGGGGCATGATCGGAAACCTCCGGGGAAATCAGTCGGGGCGTGCCGGGATGGGTGAAGGATTCACGCGGTACAGCAGGAAACCACCGGCCAGAAACAAAACCACCAGCGTACTTATCCCGAAACGCGACGCCTGCCTGCCGTCAAGGCCTACCCGTGTTCCCAGCAGATTCGCGCTCGCCACCACCGCCGGACCAAGCACCACCGCGAACTTTCCCACAAGATTGTAGAAACCGAAATACTCCGCGCTCCGATCCTCCGGGATCAGCTTCGCGAAAAACGAGCGACTCAATGCCTGGATCGCGCCCTGTGCAACCCCGGTCAGGCAGGCAAAAAAGATGAAGTGCGCAGCGGTGCGAAGAATCCACGCGCCTCCCGAAACGACAACGACATACACTCCGATTGCGGCCAGAATCGTCTTCTTTCCCCCGATGCGGCCGGCCAGCGCACCCGAGGCAAGTGCGAATACAAAGGCGACGAACTGCACGAGCAGCAACGCAACCATGAGCACGCCGAACGGCAGGCCCAGCGACAATCCGAAATCGATTGCCATAAGGTAGACCGTGTGCACGCCGTCGATATAGCACCAGTACGCAATCAGAAACAGCAGCGCGTCGGGACATGCAGCGATCGACCGTGCCGTAGCCGGTACGTCGGCGAACCCCCGGCGCACGATTTCACCAATACCGCGACGGGAACCGGGCTTCCGTTGGTGCACATACAGCCACAAAGGGATTGTGAACACGATCCACCACGCCGCGACCAGAAGGAATACCACACGAACCGCTTCCGTGGCGGAGGCAAGGCCGAACCACGACGGATTACGGTACATGACGATGTTGCCGGCGAACATCAGGCCGCACCCCAGATACCCGATCGAGTAACCCAGCGACGAAACCATGTCGGCCTGCTCGGGCCGGGCGACATCGGTGATCAAAGAATCGTAGAAAAGATTGGCCAGGGAGAATCCCACCCGGCCCAGAACAAACAACGAAAGCGCGGGGATCCATACGCCCTTGCCCGCAAAAACC
Source organism: uncultured Fibrobacterota bacterium (assembly GCA_964571815.1). Classification (GTDB taxonomy): domain Bacteria; phylum Fibrobacterota; class Chitinivibrionia; order Chitinivibrionales; family WJKA01; genus CAZNDN01. The sequence continues at coordinate 13,536 of CAZNDN010000063.1, forward strand.
AACCCTGCCGTGGACAGGGAGCCTAAGAGCATACAAAACGTCAAGAAAGCCTTCTTTGCCCTGCCGACATCGGCAAAAGCCCCCAGAATCGGCGAGGACACCGCCACCACAAGCCCGGCAATCGCATTACCGTACCCCAGGGCAACCGTACTCTGTGTCGATGAGAGTCCCGATCCCCAGTAGCCTTTGAAGAACGCCGGGAAGAAGGCTGATGCCACGCTCAATATGAACGCGGAATTGGCCCAGTCGTAGAAGGACCATGCCCAGACTGCACGGGGGTAACCCCACAGCTTCATGTTTTCTTTTCTTTCTTCTCGGCGGCGGGAAAAAGGACGTTGTTGAGGATCAGCCGATACCCGGGTGAGTTTTTGTGCAGCTCAAGCATGGTGGGCTTGTCACCCACGGCGTGAGAGTAGTCTTCGGGATCGTGCCCCCCGTAAAAGCAAAACATACCCTTGCCGTGAACGCCGTGAAGATACCTTACGCGGGGAGTACCGGGGACGAATCCGAGAACGACCGTACTTTCCTTCATTACTCTCTTATCAAACGATGTCGCCAGCCCGAAGAAGCCGTCCACCGTGGAAACATGGTTCTGGATAAGCATGGTGGGCACGGGATCCAGCTTGGCGCTGAACGCAAAGAGCTCGAAATCCATCGCCGGTTGTCTCATCGGCGAATTCACCAGGTTCACGTCGATATTCCCGAAATACGGCGCGAGCGGATCGGTTTCCACATCGAAATTCTCAAAGGCCAGACAGTTGTCGTAGTTGAGTTTGCTCCGCCACGAGGGATCCACGCCGTCTCCATCGTACGGCTGCGCGACAATATCGGTGCCCAGTGCCGCAAGAGCGATCTCCAGGGTGTTCGGCGCACAGCACATCGCGAACAGGAACCCCCCTTGCTCCACGTAGTTGCGGATGGCCAGAGCCACTGCCTTTTTGCATTCGGATACCTTGTCGAATCCAAGCTCCTTTGCCAGCTCCTCGAGTTTCATCTTCTGGCGCCGGTACCACGTGGTGTGGTTGAACGAGCGGTAGAATTTGCTGTACTGACCCGTGAAGTCTTCGTGGTGAAGGTGCAGCCAGTCGTACTGAGACAGCTTGCCGGTGACCACCTCACGGTCGTAGACCTTTTCGTAGGGAATATCCGCATACGTCAGCGCAAGCGTCACGGCATCATCCCACGGCAGCTTGTTGGGGGGGGTGTAAACGGCAATTTCGGGCGCCTTCTCCAGCGTAACCTTCTCCATGTTGTTTTCTTCGATGGTCCCGAGAATACCGGCCCAGTCCGACGTCGAAATCGTCCGAAGGTCGATCCCCTCGACACGAGCCTTGAGTTCGTGCTTGCGGGAATCCTCCGCCACGAACGAGCCGCCGCGATAATTGAGGCACCAGTACACCGTGACCCCGTCACGGAGCATATCGTACACCAGTCCGTAGCTTTTCAGATGATTGCCCTGGCCGTTGTCCATAGGAATCAGCATCATGGACCGGAGAGGGACAACAAGGGCAAAAATGATGAGGACGGCTCGGCACAGTCGCAACGCGGAACGACGGCCTGCCGGCGAGGTTACACCTTCATATCGCATACCATCAAAATAAATAAGTCACGAACAGCCCGCCGACTTTCACATCGTAGTTGTCCGCACTGGCCCGCAGCTCGTCGTAGCTGTCTTCGTACCGCCCCAGGGCGGTGAACGAAAGCCGCGAACTCAGCGAATACTTCACCTCGCCGCCAACCCGGTAGGAGCGCTTGTCGGTGGACACCCGGACGCCGTCGTCCCGTTCCTCTTCGTTTTCGTTGCGGTACTCCCCTTCAACCGTGAAGGTGAGCTTGCGAGGGACGGCATACCAGGACAGCCGGTCGCCGAACCGGTAGGAGAGCTTTTCGAGAGAATTGCGCACTTCGCGCTTGGTCGTAACCTTGACATCGAACTTGTTCCGCAGCAGCCGCCGGATCTTGACACCGAGCCTGAGACTCACCTGATGCTGCCACTCGTCGCCGAGGTCGTTCTCGCGCGGGTCGGGCTGTTTCGACAGCTCGTCTTCGCGCAGCAGGCGGTACTTCAAGCGGTAATCGAAGCCGTTCTTGAACCGCTGTTTGCTCTCGATTCCCGCTACCTGGGTAATCTCCGCGGCATCGTAGGCTTCGGTGGTGTTATCCCAGTACGCGGTATCGTTGTCTTCATCCACCAGCAGTGTGTATTCCACACCCGGCTTCAGCTTACCGTACGAATGAAGCGTATCGTTTCTGGAGCCCACATCGCGCCCGTTTTCGGTTCGGAACGTGTACTCCAGACCGAGGGTGGGTTTCTGACCGCCGAAGGCGTAGTCGCCTTCCAGTTCGATCGTATTTCGATACACGGGTCCGGGACGTTTGCGTTTGAGACTGAATTCGTTGGAAGCATATCGTTGCTCGAATTCGTATTCGGCCTCGGCGCTGAGAGCCTTGTTGTATTGTCGACTTCCCTTAATGAACGCAACCCGGCGGTCCGACTCCAGATAGGGATTTCCCGCCGAGAAGTACTTCGGCCCAAGGGAACGTATCCCACCCGACAGATCGTAGTGAGCCACCATGCCTTTTGCCCCCAGCGATGCGGCCCAGTGTTCGAATTTGCTGTCCGGCACCTTGCGAAACACCGCCGGCGCGGCCTCGGCAACCTCGGGGTTGTACCACGCGATCTCCCCAATCTCATCCGTCTCGGTGGAATCGAGCGTATCGTGTACGCCCACGTCGAACTCGGCCGACAGAGCCAGTTTGCCGTCCAGCAGGTTCACGCTTCCGGCAATCACTCCGGTTTGCGCCTTGATCGGGTCCGGCACGTACGGGTCGGTTATCACATCCCTGAAAATCGGCTCCCGGTCCTGGTCCCGGGCGATAATACCCTTCACGTCAACGGTGCTGTTGAGGGTCGGGTGCAGTGAAACGCCCGCCAGATAGGTCATCTGCTGACGGATCGACATGCCCGAGTCGATCTCTTCGTTATAAAGAGTGAGGTCGTTCCGACCGGAATCCTGCGGAACCTCGGTTTCGCCGGCGGCAAGCTTGAACTCCAGCATTTCCTTGCCTCTCCCGATAGGCATAAATCCGCCGGAATAGCGCACTCCGGTGATCTTCCTCCCCGAAATCGACGTCTCCGAGGCACTCTCGAAGAAATCTCCCACCACCAGGTGCTGGTCCGAGTAGTTCATCTGCAGATTGAACGTATTCTTGCGCATGTGGAGCGGAAGGTCTATCCAGTCGTTGCCGAAAAGGTCGACCAGAAGATTGATATCGGCGTCCTTGCGACGCCCGGACGCGAACACCTGCAGCTCGGGCTGCAGCCCGGCGTAGAATCTGTCGTTGTGCTCCCCCGGGTATCGATTCTGCAGAATCAACGTATCGTCTTCGGGATGGCGGCGGGACTCGGGCATGAAATAGCGAAACCCCGTTGTCACGTTGCCCATGAAACTGGTACTGCTCTGCCGCGGCGTTTTGGTCGCCGCGAAACCCGGAGTGAAGTCGTCGGATACGGTCACTGTGGTTCTGGTCCTGGGCAAAACGATCGACTTGACGTCCTCGGGTGGTTTCAGGAGCTTGCGCAACTCCCCCTTGTCGACAATCTTCACGTCCAGCGCGTTGGCGTAGGCCATCTCACGCATGTTTCTGGGTATTTCGACAAGCGAGACGATTCCCTTCCTGTTCCGCGTAATGTCGGCATCGACGATCGAAACCTGAGCCTCTTCGGTAACCACGACACCGTTGGCATTGGACGTAATCTCTCCCCCGGAAAGTCTCAGCGAGGCTTTGTCGGTGCAGGCAATGCCCGTGATGTTGTTCTTGACAACCAGACTCTCGGCCCTCACACGGGCGCCTTCCTGAAGCAATACCGCCAGGACGTGGCCCCGGTCAAAAATTGTAGTGATCAGCGAGACGTCGGAATTGCGCGCAACAACTCCGTGAAGTGAGTTGTGCTCGAAGCGGCAGTCGCTCAGGGTGACCGCCCCGTTTTCGGCATACACCCCGTAGTTGCAATGTTGGATGACACAATGCTCAAATACCGATCGATTCTTGCTGCGACAGTACACCCGGTCCCAGTCCCACGGCTTCGGCGCCTTCGAAGCGGAACGAAACAGAATCGGCTCATCCGCCGTCCCGCGTGCCATGATCTGGCCGAATACGGTGATGGTTGCATAATCCCCGCCCACGTAGATCCTGCAGCCGGGCCCGAACTCCAGCTTCTGGCCCGAAGGTACAACAATGCTCCCTTCAATTAGAAACGGGCTGCTGGTCTTGTCGAAGGTGCCGAACAGGATACCGCCGGGGAGCCGGGTTGCGAAGGAGTCCGGCACCCGATCGGCGTTCGAAGACGGCTTCGTAACCACACCAGGATCATTCGGAGGGGACTGACTCTTCGACGATTCTACCACGGCACTCATGTGTGCCGTGGTCCCTTTCGGCTCTTCGGCACCGCCGGCCCTGCCGGTCGTGTCCTGCCCGGCAACCGCGGCGGCTACCAGGAAAATGAATGTGCCTGCAACGGGCGCCTTCCTCATCCGACACGCTCCTTGGATTGTTCTCGCGCTATTGTACATGGATATTGACCGATCGTGTGACCACCCTGTTGTTTACATCCGTTACTCTGACCTCGATACGATTGGTTGCCGAGCGTTTGAGTTCCACATCGAACTCCTGGTCGACATCGAGGAGTTTCGTGCGTGTTTCGGCCCTGCCGGTAGCGGCGTTGACCACTCTTACTTCCTTGATCAGCTCCGCAAGGGACTCCGGGCTGTCGTCGGGCAGATCGTCGATATAGAACTCGACCGTATACTCGGGCTCAAACGTACTCTGCGGAGCACTCGGCGGCAGGCGGAGGAATTTCTCGCCGGGTGGATCGACCATTCGAATACTCACCGTACGGGGGAGATAGGCTATCTTCCCCGACGGACGCGCCGAGCGGTTCCCTTCCCTGTCTTCGGCCCACACCGCGTACTCGTGCACTCCCTCTTCCAGTTCCAGTTGAAAACGGGAGTTCGCCCGCCCGCTCTCGCTGTCGGTGCTTCCGTCGATCTCCCGGAAGAACGTTATCTCTTCATCGTCGGTACGATCCACGACCGTAAACCACAGCACCTGCTGTGCCGAGAATCGAGGAAGGGAAGACGGCTGCAGGAGCGGGTTGAACGTGTCGGGCGGTTTCTTGTACGAGACCGTCCTGACAAGGCGTTTGGACTCATCTCCCGCCACCGCCTCAAATTCCAGCTCGTGCTCCCCTTCTTCCGCCGGAATTGTCGTCATGCCGGTGAAGCTGCCCGAGCCGGAGACACTGACACCCCTGCCGTTGCACAACACCTCCGCATGAAACGGCGCAACCTCTCCCCTGAACTGAATCGAAGTGGCGGTAAACTCCTTGCCTTCATGCGGCACGAACACGCTCAGTCGCAGCTTTTCGACATCCTGTTTGTACGAAACCGTCCGTATGACATTCGCTTCCTCCGAGCCGAGCACGGCCTGAAACTCCAGCTCGTACTCACCATCTTCGTCCGGAAGAGGCACTTCTCCGCGAAATGTGCCGTCGGGCCCCACGGTGAACGGAACACCGCCGCAGGAGACTTCCGCCCCGGGCGATGTCACCCCGCTCACGGCCACCATGTTGTCCTTCACTTCCCGCCCGTCGGCCGGCGACTGAATGGTAAGCTTCACCCCGCCGCTCCGCGTTTCCACCACCAGAGACCGTGTGATCGATCGAGTGTCGGAACCCGAAGTTGCCTCCACGGTCACGTCGAACGGCCCGGCCTGATCGGGCGCGGCAATTGTCGCACGGAAACTCCCGTCACCGGACACGCTCGCCGCGTTTCCTTCAACCGTGACATCGGCGCCGGCGGGACTCACGGTCCCGGTTGCCTGGATGGCGGCGCCGGGTGAGACCGATTCACCCTCGACGGGTGAGCCGAGCACCAGTTTCAGCGCGCCCACGGCTCCGGTGTCGGCCTCACCTGAGCCATCCTCCACGTCAACCGTATCCTTCCCCATGTCCCCGGCGGTATCAACCCGCGCGGAGTCGGTGTCCGGGCCGGCCGACGACGTGTCGGCCGCGGCACTGTCCACGGTGGAACTGTCGGCCGTCGACGAGTCCACCGCCGCCGAATCGGCCGCGGCACTGTCGGCGCCCGCCTTTTCTTCCGGCTCCGCAAGCGCTTCGATCTTGACCGTCTTCTGACCTTTCTTCACCGACGTCATCTGGTTTTCCCCGACCTCAACTCCCTCCGTTCCCCCCCTGGGAACGACATACACCTTCCCCTCGTACACGCGGATATTCGTCTGCCTGCCGGTGACGTTGAAACCGACCCGGGTGCCTCGAATCGACGCGGTCGCGGTAGGCGTCTCGAACTCAAACGACGATTTCGTTCCCACCAGCTTCTTCACATTCGAAATGACGTCGCCGTTGAGTATTCTCACGCCGGTTGCCTGCTGCTTGCCCTCGAGCTGCTTCAGGGTGGACAGCTCCAGCGAAGAATTCTCGCTCATGGTAATCACCGAGCCATCGTCCAACTCCAGTTCGACTTCGGATTCTACAAACGTCCGAACCGCGTCACGCTCTTTCAACGGCATACGGGGGCGAGCATCGAGCCACTTCGGGCTTTGACCGCGCCGTATCTTGACCGAGCCCACCATGGTTTTGATACGACACACCCGATCCGCACCCCGGGCCGGGGACGATATCACCGCAAGCGCGAGGAAAAGGAGGGTCACCGACGTGGAGCTGAAAGACATGGTCTTCTCCTGCTCATGTGGTCCCGGAGCACCGTCCGGACGCAAATTGTTGTATTTTATTCGAAGAGTGCGCGTGTTTCTGTCCTAGTCTATCATAATCCGGAAAGAAGGTCAATAGTTTTGCCCGCCCCCGGAAGGACGCGGAAGGGTGCGATGCGGCCCCGCATCGCATTGATTCACGATTATCGCCGTTACGGGTTCCCCCGGGAACGGCTGTCCCGTATCGCGGTCCGGATGTACCGTGATTACGGGATCCCGGCCGAAAAGTCACTCAACGTGATTCTCTGTTCAGATTATCGTATCCGAAGGCTCAACAACCGTTTTCGCGGGATCGACCGGGCAACCGATGTCCTGGCGTTCCCGTTCGATGAGCCGGACCTGCTGGGCGAAGTCTATATTTCTTTGCAGCGATGCCGTATCCAGGGACCGCGCCAGGGGCTGACATACGAGCAGGAAATTGTCAGAGTGTTTGTTCACGGCCTGTTTCATCTTCTGGGATACGACCATCGAACCGATGCGCAGAGGAGCGCGATGGAACAGCAGGAGCGCTCGTACTGTTGCCTGCGGAAGGTCGGCTAATGTATACTTTCTGCATGAAGGGAAATGTACAATCAGGATGAACCCGCATCCGGCGCCGATCGGACGCGGATCGAATAACGGATGATGCCGCCACGCACACACGCTCCCGCCGGAACAAGGTATCTCCAGTCGTTTTGAGGAGTTCATCATCACCGCGATGCGCGGAACGGATTTCATGAAGCATTCGCGAAAGGAGTAGTCTTGGAAGACCCGTCGATATGGTACTGCACGGCCGTTGCCGGCGTTCTGTATCTCTTCTCGACCTTTTTCTCGATTGTTAAGATCGTTTTCTCCGCCGTTGACCGTCACGGCCATTCCTCCGACGACCAGCGGCTCCGTACGTACGCCGGTGATATACGGAGAATCCTCGACAGGAGAAGCATTTTTACCACCACCGTATCCTTCGGCAAAACCTGCACCAACGCGGGCTTTGCACTGGCGATCTTTTTCACTGCCCGCTCGCTTGCGCCTTCGCTCTCCCGGCCGCGCACTGCTCTGGTGAGCCTTGTCGCTTCCATCGTGGTTCTCGGCGTCTTCGCCCACGTTCTCCCGCGAGCCCTTGCCCTCCGTTTTCACGTTGCACTGGTTCCCCTGGTGTACCGAACATACACGCTCCTGGAATGGCTCCTGCGGCCGTTCACGTCGCTGCTTGCCGGCCTTCACCGGCTCCTGCTGCGAATCGTGGGCTACGATGAACGGTTTGCCTTTCTGTCCAAAGAAGAGAAACAGCGCATGGATGAGGACGAGAACGGCGAGGAGGGGTTGGATGAGGAAGAGCGGGAGATGATCCACAGCATATTCGAACTGGGCGAAACAACGGTCCGGGAGATCATGGTACCGCGGGTCGATGTGCAGGCGATCGAAATCGGGGCCGATTTCGATACCGTGCTGACAATGATTCGTGAGCTGGGCCATTCGCGTATCCCCGTATTCAAGGAAAACGTCGACTCGATCGTGGGCATTCTCTATGCCAAGGATATCATCGGCTGGATCTCCCGCAGGCAGACCCCGGAGTCGTGGAACCTCTCTGCCGTCATGAAAAAACCGCATTTTGTCCCCGTAGGGAAGAAAATCGACGACCTGATGCGGGAGCTGAAAGCCAAGCAGATCCATATCGCCGTGGCGGTCGACGAGTACGGCGGTACGGCCGGGATCGTCACCATGGAAGATATCCTGGAAGAAATCGTGGGTGAGATTCAGGATGAGTACGATGTCGAGGAGTCGACGGTGATCAAAGTCGACGAGAACCGCTGGCACGTGGACCCCCATACCGACCTGCACGATCTGGAGGAAGAACTCGACCTGCGGCTTGA
>CAZNDN010000064.1:0-22126 GCA_964571815.1 uncultured Fibrobacterota bacterium
GCCGCGCTCAGGAGGTTCATGTGGGTCGGCTCATGGGAACAGCCCGGGAGGCAGGAAGCGTTGACAATGAGCTGCAGGCGGCACCGTGCCGCTTCGCGCAGCCGTCGCAGCTTCTCGAAATCCCGGTTGCACGAAATGGCGCTCAGGCAGACGGTATCGGCGCCCATGTCTTCCCATTGCTTCAGCTTCGCGGTTGAATCCACCAGAGCAAACACACCGATACGGACCGCAAAATGGGGATAGCGGGCCTTGATCAGTTTCAGCAGCAGGGGCGAGGCAACGGTCACGCAGTCCACACGGAGTTCCGAGAGACGGTCCAGAAGCCGGCGGATTCGCCGCTGGCCCCCCCGTGTCTGCTCCATGCCGCCCAGGCTCGCCGCGTTGAGAAGGTAGTTGAACGCGATCCCGTGCCGGTGCGCTTCGGACACCGAGCGCTCCAGCGATCGGCCGGAGGTCGGACGGAGCGTGTAGGTCGAGCGTCCGCCGCCGATATCGTCGCGGTCGAGTTTCCCGAAAATCTCTTCAACTTCCGGATACTCCCCGAGCGCTTCGATCAGCCCCGGCTCGAATGTGTACGCTACGCTGAGCCGCATGCGTCGATCCTCGCCTTCATGGCGCGTGTGTTCCGAGAGTGATCAATATACGATGGTGTCGGGGAGGGCGGGCGGCGGGACACGCCGGTCGGCGGGCGTTCGAGGTGGAATCGCGGCCTCCAACCGCGCGGCTTGAGGCAAACCGGCGCGGCGGAGGAGATTATTTTTGTCTGTTCGGATTCGGAGCAAACGATTATCACGATTGTTATAGTTTTATAGGGAAGGAGAACCGGGCATGCCGAAAACACTTCGCAGCGCAATAACCACCGGGGGACGTCGCATGGCGGGAGCCAGGGCGTTGTGGCGGGCCAACGGCATGAAAGAAGAGCAGATCGGGAAGCCGGTCATTGCTGTTGTCAACTCTTTCACGCAATTCGTGCCGGGGCATACGCATCTGCACGATATCGGCCAGATGGTAAAGGCCATGATCGAGAAGCATGGGTGTTTCGCGCCGGAATGCAATACCATTGCGATCGACGACGGGATTGCCATGGGGCACGGCGGCATGCTGTATTCACTTCCTTCGCGCGACCTGATCGCCGACAGTGTCGAGTACATGTGCAATGCTCACCAGGTCGACGCCATGATCTGCATAACCAACTGCGACAAGATCACTCCCGGCATGCTCATGGCAATGATGCGGCTGAACATACCCGCGATCATTGTCTCCGGCGGTCCCATGGAGGCGGGGGTGAAGGGGGGCAGGAAGTACGATCTGATCGATGCCATGGTGATGGCGGCCGATTCGGCGGTGGACGATGATGAAGTCACGGCCGTGGAGCAGGTGGCCTGCCCGACCTGCGGGTCCTGCTCGGGGATGTTTACGGCCAACAGCATGAACTGCCTCTCCGAGGCCCTCGGTGTGGCGCTTCCGGGCAACGGCACTATCGTGGCAACGCACAAGCGGCGACTCACGCTGTTTGAAAAAGCCGCGGACCGAATCGTGGAAATGACCCGGGCGTATTACGAACGCGACGATCAAAGCGTGCTGCCCCGGTCAATTGCCGGCAGGGAGGCTTTCCTCAATGCCATGTCGCTGGATATTGCCATGGGCGGAAGCACCAATACGGTGTTGCATCTGCTGGCAATCGCCGACGCCGCGGGGGTGGATTTTACCATGAACGATATCGACGAGTTGTCGCGGAAAGTGCCCGTGCTGTGCAAGGTGGCGCCCAGCTCCCACTACCATGTTGAGGATGTCAACCGGGCCGGGGGGATCATGGCGATCATGGCCGAACTGGCTCGCGGCGGGCTGGTGACGGGAGATGTCGACAGGGTTGAAGGCGGGACGCTGGGGGAGACGCTGGCTCGACGGGATATTGTCTCGGAGCAGGCCGATCCCGATGCCGTGGAAAACTGCCTGGCCGCTCCCGGCGGCGTACGCAGTGTCTCGCTGGGCTCGCAGAACAGTCGGTACCAGTCGCTGGATACCGACCGGGAAGCAGGCTGTATCAGGGATATCGCCCACTGTTACAGCCCCGACGGCGGCTTGTGTGTGCTGTTCGGCAACATCGCCCGCAACGGCTGTATTGTCAAGGCCGCGGGCGTGGATGAGTCGATTCTGAAATTTACGGGCACGGCCCGGACCTATTTCTCGCAGGATGCTGCCTGCGAGGCGATTCTTGACGGGAGCGTGAAGGCCGGCGACGTGGTCGTGATCCGGTACGAGGGGCCCAAAGGGGGCCCGGGCATGCAGGAGATGCTCTATCCGACCTCCTACATTCGTTCGCGGCGCCTTGACAAGGAATGCGCCCTGATCACCGACGGCCGCTTTTCCGGGGGAACATCCGGGCTGTCGATCGGGCATGTATCGCCCGAGGCGGCGGCGGGCGGGGAGATCGCACTGGTGAGCGACGGTGACGGGATCGAAATCGATGTGCCGAATCGCTCGATTCGTCTGGCGGTGTCCGATGAAGAGCTTGCGTCGCGGCGCAGCCGCGAAGAGGCCCGGGGAAAGGCGGCCTTCACGCCCCGGGGACGGGGACGCAAAGTAACCCGGGCGCTTCGTGCCTACGCCCTGCTTGCCTCATCGGCGGACAAAGGCGCGGTAAGGGTGCTGCCCGATTCCGAGGTGGCACGGGAGTGAACGGTTTCATCGTGGTGCCGACCCGGCCGGACGGGTGAGGGGGTGCACTGGGTACGATGTGGGGAAGTCCCCGGGAACCGCCTGTGGTGTGGTGCATGGGCGCCGGCCCGCGGCGACCGGGGAGACACGTGATGAATGCACGAAGGCATGTGCAAACTCAATCAAGGGGGAGTGTATGAAGAGGATGTTTGCGGTGGCATTCGCGGCATTGACCGTGGTTGCCGGATGCGGGGGTGGGGGAGAGAAGGGCTCGGAGCTTCTGATCGGTCTGTCCATGGCAGAGTTGAAAGAGGAGCGGTGGCAGCGGGACCGGGACATGTTCATTGCCCGGGCCGAATCGCTGGGGGCCGAAGTCGTGGTGCAGGATGCCAACGGCGACCCCAACACCCAGATTCAGCAGTGCGACAACATGCTGGTGATGGGCATTGACGTGTTGGTGGTGGTGCCGAAGAATGCCGATGCCGCGGCGCCGATTGTCGAGAAGGCGCACCGCAAAGGAGTCAAGGTTCTCTGCTACGACCGTTTGATCGCCAATTCCAAACCCGATCTGTATGTCTCGTTCAACAACGTACGGGTAGGGGAGATCCAGGCCGAACAGATCCTGAAGCTGGTGCCGGAAGGCAAGTACCTGCAGCTTCTGGGAGACCCCGGCGACCAGAATGCGACGATGATCCGTGATGGGCACATGAACGTGCTGCAGGCGGCAATCGATTCGGGCAATATCGAGATTGTGGCCACGCAGGCCTGCGACAAATGGTCGCGGACCGAGGCCAGGAGGATTACCGAGGACGTGATTTCGAAGCACGAGGTCGATGCAATCGTGGCTTCCAACGACGGGACCGCATCGGGGGCAATCGCCGCCCTGGAGGCAAAGGATCTTGCCGGGAAAATCCCGGTTTCGGGGCAGGATGCCGACCTGCTCAACTGCCAGTATATCGTGCAGGGAAAGCAGGCGGTGACCGTCTACAAGCCGATCAAGAAGATTGCCGAGTATTCGGCGGAGGCCGCCGTGGCCATGGCCGAAGGCAGGGAGGTTGCCGGGGTCACTACCACGGTCAATAACGGTATGGCCGAAATCCCCACCGTTTTCCTCGATCCGATTCCCGTGACAAAGGAGAATATCGACGAGACGGTGATTGCCGACGGGTATCACGATCGCGACGAAGTCTACATCGACGAAGAGTAGGCGGCCGGAGCCGGCGGCCTGAAACAGGTGTGGGGGACATCCCGCCGCGGGGGAATCCCCGTTTCACCGTCGCCGGTCGTTGCGCCCTTGCAGTGCCGCCGGGAAGGCATGCACACCACGTTCCTGGACAAGCAGCCATGTCCCTTCTTTCACTTGAGAATATCACCATAGAATTCCCCGGTGTACGGGCGCTTGACCGTGTCGGTTTTGCGGTGGAGCCGGGAGAGATTCACGCTCTGGTGGGCGAAAACGGTGCCGGCAAGTCCACGCTGATCAAGATCGTCGCGGGCGTATGGACATGGGGGATGTATTCGGGACGGATGCTGGTTGACGGAAACGAAGTACGCTTTCACGGCGTACGCGACAGCGAACGTGCCCAGATCAGGGTTATCCACCAGGAGCTTTCTCTTGTCAACGAAATGAGCGCGGCGGAGAACGTGTTTCTCGGTGATGAGCCTCTGCGGGGGGGCATAATCGACTATACCCGCATGCGTACCGAAACCGCCGCGGTGCTGCGCCGGCTGGGGAGCGATGTCGGCCCCGAACAGAAGGTGTCGGAGCTGACAATCGGCCGGCAGCAGATTGTCGAGATTGCCAAGGCGCTGTCCAAACGGGCCCGGATTATCGTGTTCGACGAGCCCACGGCCGCGCTTCCGGAGAAGGATGTGGAAAACCTGCTGGGGTTGATACGGTCCCTGAGCCGGCAGGGTCTGGGGATTATCTATATCTCGCATAAGCTCACCGAAGTGTGCGATTGTGCCGACCGGGTCACCGTGCTTCGTAACGGCCGGCGGATCTCCGAGTACGTGAAGGGCGACCTCCGACCCGACGCCATGGTAAAAGACATGATCGGACGCTCCCTGGCGACGGTCTTCCCTGAGCAGAAGCCCCCGGGGGAGCGGGAGCTGCTTCGGCTCGAGCACGTGAGCCTTCCGCACGCATTGTCCCGGGGACGGGACATTCTCCAGGACGTCTCGTTCACCTGTGCCGCGGGGGAGGTCGTGGGTATTGCCGGTCTGCTGGGCTCCGGCCGCACGGCCCTGCTGAGCCTGCTGTTCGGTACGTTCAGGGGGACCTACCGGGGCAGGATCGTTTTCGACGGGGCCGAGTATGTGCCCGAGAGTCCCGCCGACGCGCTTTCGCGGGGCATAGCTCTGGTCAGCGAAGACCGGAAACGCTACGGGGTGATCGGGACGGCCGATGTCAAGGAAAACCTCTGCCTGTCGTCGCTGTCGCAATTCCGCGGCCTGGGGATGATCAGCGATGCGCGCGCGGCGGCGGCCTGCCGCTCGTGGATCGAGCGGCTCGGTGTGAAAACGCCCTCCCTGTCCTTTCCGGTGACCAATCTGTCGGGGGGCAATCAGCAGAAAGTGATTGTCGGAAGACTGCTTATGACATCGCCGCGCCTGCTGCTGCTTGACGATCCCACGCGGGGGATCGACGTGGGCGCGAAGCACGAATTGTACAAACTGATTCACCAACTGGCGCGCGACGGAATCGGTATCGTCTTTGTGTCCTCGGAACTGCCCGAAGTTCTGGGGATTGCTCACCGCGTGGTGGTGCTGCACGAAGGGCGGCTGCGCACTTCGTTTGCCCACGGAGAGAAGACCGAGGAAGAGGTTCTGGGCCTGGCGGCGGGGATCTGACGAGACGGGACAGAGATGCGGGATGTCCGGCACGCGGCCGGCCGGATGCCCTCGAAAGAGAGAAGTGCCTGAATAGTCAGGAAATATCGAACATTCCAACGGAGTCAACGACAATGATCAGCGGCATTCGGTACGTGTGGAATTCAGTCAACAAGCGCGTGATTTTCATGGTACTGCTTCTGGGCGTAATCTGGCTGGTGTTCAATATCCTCTCCGGCGGATATATCCTTCGGGCCGAAAATATGGCCAATCTATTCCGCCAGGTGACTGTCGTGGCAATTCTCTCTATCGGTATGACGCTCGTGATCGTATCGGGCAATATCGATCTGTCGGTCGGCTCCGCTCTGGGCATGTTCGGCGCAATCGCCGCTGCGCTGACCACCCAGCTTCAGCTCAATTCGTACCTGAGTGTGGCACTGGTACTACTGCTGGGAGTGGCGGTAGGATGTCTGCACGGCTGGCTGATTCACTTCCTCAATATTCCCGCTTTCGTGGTAACACTCGGCGGGCTGATTGCCTATCGCGGTGTAACTCAGTATGTTGCGCGGCAGGCAATTCCGATTCGGGAACCATGGATCAAGGCGATTGCACAGGGCGCCGTGCCCGACTGGCTCGCCGTGGCGATCATGATTCTGATTGTGGCCGCCCTGGTCTTGAGCACGGTCCGTGTCCGCCGCGACCATCGTACCGCCGGACTGCGTGTCGATCCGCTGTGGGTCGATGTCGTGAAACTCGCGGCGACATCGCTGGTGGTGGTGGTGATGTTTGTGGTGCTGCTGCAGGATGCCGGGTTCCCGGTGCAGGTCCTGGTGCTGCTTTCGATGGCGTTTGTGGTGAGCCTTGCCGGCAGGCTTACACGGTTCGGGCACTACGTGTACGCCGTGGGCGGAAACAGCCAGGCAGCACACTACTCGGGAATATCGATCGGAAAGACCATTATCGGCACGTTTGCCTTGATGGGCTTTCTTTCGGCGCTGGCAGGTATTATCAGCATTTCGGAGCTGAGTTCCGCGGCGCCGGATATCGGCAACCTCAAAGAGCTGGAAACCATAGCCGCCTGCGTAATCGGTGGAACAAGCCTCATGGGCGGAAGTGGTGCAATCGGTATGTCGATCCTGGGGGCGCTGATCATGGCCTCGATCAAGAACGGCATGTCAATGATGGGGATCGTTGCGCAGATGCAGAAAGTGATTCTCGGGTCGCTGCTGGTTGTCGCCGTAGGCCTGGATCAGTGGTCACGCCGGCGCACGGGTGGTTGAGCCGACGGACATCACCCTGCAACCCCGAAAAAACCGAGCACATCTCCAGCCGCCCGCGCCGAATGGCCGGCGAGGCCTTCGAAGGCCGGCTTCACTCCCGCGGCAGTCGGCGGAATGATTCCCCGCGGCGAATGCCCCGGGGAATCTAAGAGATCGAGTGTACTCCGGAAGGACCGCTGCGTGCACACGACACCGGTTTGAGTCAGAGACGTCCCTCGACCGCGCCGGTGCCGCCGTTGATCCTGTCAAGAGCCAGCTCCGCTTCACGCCTGACATGGTGATCGGGGTCCTCAAGGGCCTTGCGGAGCGCGCCCAGGGCGAATTTCGCCTCATAGCCCAGACACCCCAGGGCCTTGGCGGCCATCCGGCGCACCCCGGCTTCTTCATCTCTGAGAGCCTTGCGAAGCGCGTGGTTGCAGTGGGGTACGTAGTCCAGGAGGGTCGAGAGGGCCAGCTCCGAAACCATGGGGTCGGGATCTCCCATGGCAACGATCAGGGCCGAGAAAGCGCCGGTGGGGAAGGGGCGAAGGTCTCCGAGGGCGACGACCGCCACGCGTCTCATGACCGAATCCTGGTCGTTGAGTGCTCGAAGAAGCGCCCGGGTGGCTTCGGCACGGTCCTTTGAACCGATTCTGCCGATAACCCGTGTCGCCGCGCGGCGTATCGACATATCCTCGTCTTCGGCGAGCATGTCCATCACCCGGGGAAGCGCTTTCCGTGCCCGCGTACCCATCAGGCCGAGTTCCTCAAGCGAATGGAGCCGCTCCGTGACCGTCTCCGCCTCCAGGCCCCGAACAAGCTTGGCGCGTTGCGAGCAACCGGCCGACATGAAGGAAAGGAAAAGAGCACAGGAGAGAAAGTAAATGGAAGGAAGGGAATTAAAGCGATTAAATTCACCACGTCTACTCATAGCACCGTTCCCCCGATGTTGTGGTTACTCATGCTCCTGGGAGCATGATCGTGGTTGTTCCGTTTCCGCCTGAATCGTCGAACTGTTGGTGGGGCGTCCATCCCCGCCCCTTCACCCGCACTCCCGCCGATTCGTTACGGGCCCGGAACAATACTGTTGCATACGGCGTTCCACCAGCCGCGGAAGGTCCGAAACAATGCTATCAATATACTATTCGTCACGGGAAAAAGCCGGCAGGACCGAACGCGGTCAGCCCGTTGCGGAGGTCTCCATTGTGCTTTTCAGGGCTTCATAGATGCGCAGCGTGGCGCGGGATTTGTTCAACGTGTAGAAGTGCACCCCCCGCACGTCGTTCTCCAGAAGACTTTCGATTTGTCGTGTTCCCCAATCTACCCCGATTTCCAGGACTTCGCTGTCGTCCTTTGCATCCAGGATCGATTTCAGCAGCGGCGCGGGAATACGTGCTCCCGCGGCCAGCTCGGCCATGCGGATCAGGCCGCTCCGCGTGGTAACCGGCATGATCCCGGCGAGAATCGGCACCCTTATCCCCGCGTATTCGCAGCGGTCGCGAAAATCGTAGAAATCCCTGTTTTCGAAAAACAGTTGCGTACAGATATAGTCGGCCCCCGCGTCGACCTTCTCTTTGAGGTAGTCTATCTCGTGAAGCCGATTCGGCGTGTGCGGGTGTCCTTCGGGGAAGCCGGCAACGCCGATGCCCATGTCGGGGAAATGCTTCTTGATAAACCGTACAAGGTTTACCGCATGATCGAACCCGTTCTCCACCACTTCCTCCCCGGAGGCGCCGGCGGGAAGATCGCCTCGCAGTGCCATGATATTGCGGATCCCGCCTGCGTGGTAGCGCCGAAGTATCTCTCCTATTTCGTCTTGCGTCGAGCCCACACAGGTAAGGTGGGTAACCACCGGCAGGCCCACTTCACGCTTGATTCTCATCACCAGCTCATGCGTGCGCTCCCGCGTTGAGCCGCCCGCCCCGTACGTTACGCTGACGTAGGCGGGATCGATCGTGAGAAGCGAATTGATCGTTTCAAACAGACGCTCCCACCCCCGCGGTGTCTTCGGTGGAAAGAACTCGAAACTGAAACTCGGACGGTTCTTCTTCAGTATGTCGGCTATGTGGGTACAATTGTCTCCGCTCATTTTGCAGGTCCTCTGGTGTTGGGTGGTTCCGGGGCCTCGGTCCCGGTTCCGCCGGTAAGCTCCACACGGCCCGGTGATTGTTGCACCCGCCGCGGCCGCGCGGCGGGAACATCAGTCCGGGAGCGCGGCGAAATCCATGCTCCGCGCCGCCCTCGTCTCATCGAGCCGCCCCACCGGTGCGGTGACCGGCGCCTCATGCAGTTTGTCGGGATCCCGGGTCGCCAGTTGTGCAATCTCTTTCATTGCGGCGATAAACCGGTCAAGCGTCTCCTTGCTCTCGGTCTCCGTCGGCTCGATCATCAGCGCTTCCTTCACGATAAGAGGGAAGTACACGGTTGGCGGATGAAACCCGCGGTCAATGAGCCCTTTCGCAATATCCACCGCCCGTACCCCGTTCTCGCTCTGCCGGGATGCCGAAACGACACACTCGTGCATACACGTCCGATTACAGGCAAGCTCGTAATCGTCTTTCAGAGAGTGCATTAGGTAATTTGCGTTAAGCACAGCATTTTCAGATACTTCCGTGAGCCCATCGGGACCCAGCGCGAGGATGTACGCATAGGCTTTCAGGCACACGAGGAAATTACCGTAGAAGGGAGCGATATAGCCGATCGAGTCGGGATAGTCGTAGTTCAGGGTATAGGTGTTGTCGCTGCGTTTCACCACCCGGGAGATGGGCAGGAACGGCCGAAGGTGTTCTTTGACACCCACGGGCCCGGCCCCGGGGCCGCCTCCGCCGTGCGGCGTGGCGAACGTCTTGTGCAGATTGATATGCACAACATCGAAATCGGCATCGCCCGGCCTGAACTTTCCCATGATCGCATTCAAGTTGGCCCCATCGTAGTACAGCAGTGCATCGTGCGCATGGGCCATCTCGGCGATACGCTTGATATCGGCGTTGAAAATCCCCAGCGTGTTGGGATTGGTCAGCATTACCGCCGCCGTGTCGTCATCGATCATCTCCTCCAGAGCGCGCATATCGATTTGCCCCGACGTGTGGTCGGTGGGTACGGCGCGAGTCGTGAAACCGGCAATGGTGGCGCTGGAAGGATTCGTACCGTGGGCTTCATCGGGAATAAGCACCGTACTTCTCCGGTTTCCCCGTGCCGTGTGGTATGCCGCGATGAGCATCATTCCGGTCAGCTCTCCGTGAGCGCCGGCCGCGGGTTGAAGCGTGAAGGCATCCATACCGGTGATCTCGCACAGAAGACGCTCCAGTTCATAGACCACGGCCAGAGCCCCTTGCGTAAGCATCCCGCCCCCGCGCAACTGCGGCAGGAGGGGGTGCAGCCCGGCGAACCCTTCAAGCGCGGCAAGCTCCTCGGTGAATTTCGGATTGTATTTCATGGTGCAGGAGCCGAGGGGATACATGTTGGTGTCGACTCCGTAGTTTTTCCGCGACAGCCCCGTGAAATGCCGGACAACGTCAAGCTCCGAAAGCTCGCACAAGTGCGGGTCGCGCGATCTCGCGCAGGATTTCTCAATGGTCCAGTCTTCGGCCACATCGCACCGGGGAAGGCGTACACCGCGGCGTCCGCGTATCGATTTTTCGAATATCAGCTCCACAACGCCTCCTCCAACGCCTCGGCAAACATGCCGATTTCACACTTGGAACGCTTCTCGGTCACCGCCACCAGCAGGCAGTTCTCCATGCCCGGGTAATACCGCCCGAGAGGAAATCCCGGCGCATATCCCGCATCGATCATCTTTCCGGCCAGCTCGCCCGCGTCCATGGGAAGCCGCAGGGCAAACTCATTGAACACCGGGCCCTCATCGAGCACCTCAACCCCGCGTATATCACCAAGTCTGGCTTTCGCGTACCGCGTTTTCGCCACACACAGCCGCGCCACATCCTTCAGCCCTTCGGTGCCCAGAAGACTCAGGTAGGCATGCGCCCGCAGCGCACAGAGAGCTTCGTTGGTGCAGATATTCGATGTTGCCTTTTCGCGCCTGATATGCTGCTCGCGCGCCTGGAGCGTCAGCACGAACCCGTCGTTGCCCCGGTTGTCAACGGTCCTTCCCGCAATGCGGCCGGGCATCTTGCGCGCGAGTTTCTTGCGCGCGGCAATGAAACCCAGATACGGCCCTCCGAACGAGAGCGGTATTCCCAGAGGCTGCCCCTCGCCGACCGCAATATCCGCCCCGATCTCGCCGGGGGGCGCCAGGAGGGCCATGGCGGTGGGATATACCGATTCGATAACCAGCGCTCCGCGCTCATGACATTGCTCGACGATATCGGCGTGATTGTCGATAACACCGAAAAAATTGGGGTTCTGAAGAATCACCGCCGCCGTCCGCTCGTCAACCGCTTCACGCACCGCTTCGCGGTCGCTTGCACCGTGCCGGGCGGGAAGCTCGCTGAATTCTATCGACAGATTGGCGGTGTACGAATAGAGCATCTTCCGATAGATCGGATTCACCCCGCCGTCAATGACAATTTTCGGCCTGCGCACCGCGCTGATCGCCATCTGGCACGCCTCGTACAACGCCGTCCCACCGTCGTACAACGACGCATTCACGACATCCATCTCCAGCAACCGGCAGATATGCGACTGGTATTCGTAGATTGCCTGGAGCGTTCCCTGCGACAGCTCGGGCTGGTAGGGAGTGTAAGCCGTGTAGAATTCACTCCGCGAAACGAGGGCCTCCAGCGCCGCCGGGATGTAGTGATCGTAGAAACCACCGCCCAGAAAACTCACCAGATGCGAGTAGTTCTGCCCGGCAAGGCGCTTCAAGAACGTGGCGATCTCGAATTCCGAGCGTGCCCGGGGAAGATCAAACGATGCCGGCCGGAGGTCTTCGGGAATGTCCCGGAAGAGTTCCTCGATGCTCCCGACACCGCAGACATCGAGCATCTCCCTGCGCTGCGTCGGTGTGGTGGCGATATAACTCACGATTCGGAATCCAGAAAGTTCTGATACGCTGCCGCATCCATGAGCTCTCCGGAATCGGCGGTATCCACGTTTTTCAACTTTATCAGCCAGCCTTCATCGTACGGACTCGCATTGACCGTCTCCGGCTCGTTTTCGAGCCGACCATTGCTCTCGGACACTTCGCCGGAGACAGGGGCATAAAGGTCGCTTGCGGCCTTGACCGATTCCACCACCCCGAATTCACTTCCCCGGGTCAGCTTCGTTCCCGGAGCGGGGAGTTCCACAAACGTGATGTCGCCCAAAGAATCCTGCGCGTGATCGCTGATACCGATCACCGCGGTGTCGCCTTCGATTTTGACCCACTCGTGGGTCTTGAGATAGCTGCGATCGTCAGGTAATGACACGGTCGACCCTCCCTTCGCTGGGGGACGTTCGATTTACAGAAACGTATCGATCGGCTCGCGGAACGTACCGCGGTCGTAAAGTGGTTTCCGCGCAATGGTTCCCTTGATACTGTTTCGTTTTCCGGCAACGAGCACTTCGGTGCCGATTTCAGCCCGCTCTTTCCGCACATAGCCCAGAGCGATCGCTCTCTCCAGGCTGGGGGAGTAGCTTCCCGAGGTTACCTCTCCCAGAGGCTCGCCCCCGGTGCCGCGTATCGTGTCCCCCTGCCGCGCGGCCCGTCGGCCCTCCAGCACCAGCGGCACCAGGGCATCCTTGTAGCGGGCCGTGTCCGTGACAATCCCGGAGCCGATAAATTCCTTGTTGGATGCGATGAGCCGGGAGAAACCCGATTCGCCGGCATTGCGCCGCGCGTTCAGCTCGTGACCGTACAGGGGATAGCACATCTCAAGCCGCAACGTGTCGCGGGCGCCGAGCCCGGCCGGTACCGCTCCAAGCTCCAGACATCGCTCCCACACCCGTGAGGCATCGGCGAGAGCGCAATACATCTCGAAACCGATCTCGCCGGTGTACCCGGTTCGACTGATAAAAAGAGTGCCGGCATCGCACGTGACGGTTCGGTGTGTGTAGAATTTGAAATCGGCCACGGAGACGCCGAGGAGCTCCTGGAGAATACGCGGTGCACGCGGCCCCTGCAGGTCGATCTTTGCGGTCGAGTCCGACACGTTCTCCGCATGCGTATCGGGGCTGAGCCGGCCGGTAACCCACTCGAAATCGGACTCCTGCGTTCCGGCATTGACCACGATCATGAACTCCTGCTCTCCGAGCCGATACACGATCAGGTCGTCGATGACCCCACCCTGTTCGTTGCAGAAAAACCCGTTGCGGCATCGTCCGATTTTTACCGAGGCCACATCCGAGGAGATAAGCCGCTGGAGATCATCGACAGCATGCGGGCCGTCGATCCGGAATTCTCCCATGTGACACGTGTCAAACAGGGCGGCCTGGTTTCTGGCGGCATGATGCTCGGCGAGTATGCCGCTGTACTGGATCGGCATCATGAAACCGCCGAAAGGGGCCAGCTTCGCCCCCAGCGACTCATGCGCCGGATACAAGACGGTGTGTTTCATACACTCCCACGTTTCTGAAGAAAACAATCGGCTCCCTCCACGCGCGCCGGCAAAAACCGCCGGCGCGCGGAAGGAGATGGCGTGAAAAACCACTACTTTTTCTTGCGAGGCTTCCTCTTGCGCGCCGTTTTGGCGCGGTTGATGATGCGGCAGGTCTGAGAAACCGAAAGCTTGAATTTTTTTGCGATTGCGGTGCCGGATGCTCCCGCCCGGTGCATGGCGATGATTTCCTTGTTGCGCTTGGGATTGTCGGCTCTGCTGGAGGGGATCCCGTGCTTGAGACGAAGCTGATGAATTGCCTGGCGCGTAATACCGTAAAGCTTGCCGATTGCGGCGTCGGACTTGTGTTTTCTCTGGAGCTTGATCAGTTCGCTCTTGGTGAGTGTGGCCATTCGGGCCTCTCCTTTCGTGACGGAAACGATTGACCAACAAGACCGATAAAATATAACGGGCGAGGTTTTTGCGCAACACCGCGGCAGGAATTCACTGTCGTCAAGCCACGATGCATCAGGAGCGTGTCGTGTGACGGCACACTCCACATGCCGGGCGTATCGTCGGAATCGCCGAAAGCTCCTCCTTCGTGAATACCGTGCGGCGCCGGGCTCGCCGGAGGCCGGCCGACGATGTTTATGCCGGAGTGCGCTTTGTTGGAAAAAAAACGTTGACACCGAACTACCGTATTGATATGCTCTATACAACCGGCAGAAGCGATGTGCCTGTGGAGAAACCGGGTCTCTCAGGTGCCAAACCGGGAGGAAAGTGATGGAACAGGTTGGTGCCACAGCACAGTACGACGTTTTCGGGGCGGGGAAGACACTGACGGTTACCAATATCCCGCGTGTACGCCCCCTGATCAACGAACTCATCCAGCAGCGGAATTTCGGCGACATCGTGCTTGACCTGTCGACAACCGAGTTCGTCGATTCCAGTGCGATGCGGTTTCTTATCAATATCAGCAAACAGCTTTCCGAGCGCAACCGGGCTCTGTATCTGCTCCGTCCTTCGGATGCGGTGCGGTCGACACTTTGCGGGGTTCACCTGGACAAGGTCTTCACGATCATCGAATCAATTCACGGAGTCGAACGAACCCGCGCGCAAAGCGCGTTTCGGGTGCGGGCGCCGCACACGAAACCCGAATCGGGACTGTTGCGGCTGAAGGCGCGGTGCCCGCTGTGCGGCGGTACCGACGTTGCCGGGTATCTGATAGACCACGATTCGTACCGTTGGAAGTGGAAAGAGCGGGACACGAGGTTTCCGGAGGCGCGGACCCGTGAAGGGGGCGAGCCGGTTGATGTTTTCGCGTTGATGCCCGTGGTGTGTCCCGACTGCCTTGCCGCGTCGATTGATGTCTCCCATTTCGAGGTGCACGACGGATCCTCGACCGTGATACCGTCGTCGCTGTCCGAGAAAGCTTCCCTTGCACTGAAGAAGGACGAGCGAGGGCGCAGGGAGACGCTGAAACACGGCGTCGTCATGGGCGATGGATTCTTTGCGCATCCCCGTGACCGTCGCTGCTGCAGTTACGCCTACGATCTCGTTTTGCGGTGCGCACAGGAGCTGGCCTCTGCCGGCGATCCACGAAGCGGGCCCTTCTCAATCGGGGAAATCGCCTTCCACGCCCTTCGCTACGCTCCCGAAGAACGCGCCGACGGACTCCGCGACCTGGCGCGTACCTACCTGAGCCGGACTGCCGAGATTGAACAACGACACACCCCCCTTCAACTCGCACGGGCGTATTTTATGCTTATGCATATCTGTCGGGACCTGGGCAAGACCGCCGACGCGTCGGGGTGGCACGAGCGACTGGCCGACCTGACCCAACGCGAGCAAGGCGCCGGTGCCGACGGTTTCTGTGATCCGGGCTTCTGGCTGCAACAGTCCGAGCGCGTTGTCCGCGGCAATGGGTGAGAAGCACGCCGTTGCAGGGGGCTGATATGATCGTGGATGTGTCTTCCCTGGAGGTTTTCGCGGGGGCGATGCAAGTTATTCAGGTACTGGTGATCCGGGGATGACAAAGACGGTCGCGTTCGGCGCCGGCCATACTTCAGCCGGGGAGAGATCGGGTTGAATTCAGGTGTGAGATGCATTGCGCTGAGCCTTGCTTTCCTGTGTCCGTGTACGGGGACCGCGCTGGAGTATGAAGCAGGCGTGGGCGCAGGGGTGAATGTCTCCGGATCGTGGGGGGAGGATGCCGCCGATATTCGCGATGAACGCGTACTGCCCGCCGCCGAGGTCTCCGTGTCGTATCGTCCTCTGGTACGTTTTGCGGGGGGCGCGATGTTCCTGGCGCACGTGAGTTCGCGATTTTTCATCGAAGCCGACGTGGTGTATGCACGAAAAGGCGATAATCTGCACGCCGATATCCAGGCCGGTCCCGACGCTTTCGAAGCCGACTCCAATATGCTTGACTACCTGGTCAGATCCACGCAGATCGAGGATTTCGTCGAAATGCCGCTCCTTGCCGGGGTTCGCTTCATGCCCTCCTCGCGAGTACGGCCGTTTGTCGTTGCCGGTGTAACCGCCGGCGTCCTGGTGCGGGCTCGCCGAAGGACCAGGCGCCAGTACAATGAACTGGTGGGCTCGGCGCAGTTCAAAGAGTATCTCAAGACCGAGTACCCTTCATCGGAGAGAACGAGCCTTACGGATACACGGACCGGGTACGACATCGGGCCGACCGTGGGAGGAGGAATCGAGATAGGTGAGGGTAGTGGAAAGGTTCGAATCGGGCTGCGCGCCACAAGCGGATTCATATCACGCCTCAGGGCGGATTCCGGCGAAAACACTCCGGACGTCAAACGATTTTCCGTTTCCCTGAGGACCGGTTATCGGACGCGGTTTTGACCCGGTAACCCGGGTTGGTGGGAGACAGGCCTATGCCGCAGAAATTGCAGAGGGACGCCGTAGTCGCCGGACAGATTCTTTTCAGGATCAAACCACGCATAGTCCGCGAGGTACTTCCGTACCTGCGCAGGGAAGATGCCGAGATCGCCTACCAGAAGCTCGTGGAGGATTTCGTTGAGTCGAAACTGTCGTTCGAGCCCCGCAACAGAGAATTCAGTCGCGCAAACCTGGAGAAACTCGCCGGGCTGTACAAGACCCTCTCCTCGTACGTGGTTGTGCCGGCCGACGAAAGCGCGAAACGCGGCAGAATCGTCCGCCCCCGGGAAGACCCCCTCTTCTTCATGGGCGCGTTGCCTCGACGGCGGCTTCGGTTCGGCTCATACCTGCTTTATCGCGGGATCATCAGCAAGTCAATGCTGCGGGAGTCGCTGGAGTGGCAGAAGAGAAATCGCCCGCTTTTCGGCCAACTGGCCATGAAAAACAGCGTAATCACGGTTTCCGACTTCGCCCGGATACTCTACGCGGTCGCAAAAGGCGCCGGGAGCTTCGGCAGTGTCGGACTGGACCTGGGCGTGCTGTCGGCCGAGGAAGTCGATGAGATTGTCGATCGACAACGAACGTTTGCCTGCCCTATCGGCAAGTTCTATGTGGAAAAAGGAATCCTTACGCCCGATCAGGTGCTCATTCTGGTACGCGAGATGCAGGAACACAATCGGGACTATCCTTTCGCAGCGGCAAACCGGGAAGGACGCGACGCTTCTTCATCGGGAAGCTGAACCGCTCCGCGCCCGACCACGATACCCGGCTGCCTCCGACAGCCGCACCTGTCCATGTCTGCGCACCTCCGCATTCGACGCCGCGGGAGAAGTTCACGACCATTTCGAAAAAAGGCTTGCACACAGCCGTGACATCAACCATATTAACGGGCTTTCCGGCGGGCGGAAGGACCCCGTTGCCGGTGGAGAATTGCAGCTTTTATGGCCGATGTCATCAAATCAACACTTCGCAGCAGCTACGATTCGCTTGACCGTATCGTGACGGCCATCGGGCAGCCGGTCCGGCTTGCGGTCGATGCATTCGGGGCGAGCACCGATCACACGCGTCTCTCACGATACCACCATCGGATACGTGACACCTTCGTACGGCATCAGCCGTCAATCAAGGTAGAGGAGTATATCGGTACGGGCGGGTTCGCCGATGTTTTCCGGGCGCAGTCGGAATATGACGGCGTGAAGGATTTTGCGATCAAGATTCTCCGTCGCGACCTCATGCGCCGCGGTGCCGCCAGGGACGGCAACGAAGAAGAGATGCGTATCAAGGACGTGAAAAAGCGATTCAGCAACGAAGCTTATACGCAGTGGCATCTCTCCCAGAGCCTTTCGCGGAGAGTCGCGGAAAGCGTTGTGCGGGTCTACGATCACGGAGAGTTTGACTCCCGCGAAGGATTCCGGTTTATCCTTATGGAGCGCATGGGATCCACCTTGCGGGATTTCATTGAAGACCCCACGAACTATGCCGACGACTACGATCTGCTGATGTACAAGAGTGTGCTCATGACCAAAGTGGCCGATATCGTGGCCAACGTGCACAGCGAAGGCGTCTTTCATCGCGATATCAAGCCGGAGAACATTCTCTTTCCCACCGGAGACGACTCCGGTGAGGAGGCGGTGCCGGAGAGCCCGGCGAAACGCACGGCGCGCAATATCCGTGTCAAGCTTGCGGATTTCGGCACGGTCCGATGGATCAAATCGTACACCGACAAGTACGACGGCGTGATTATCGGATCGCAGTTCTACATGTCACCCGAACAGATCTTCCACCCGGGAAGGCTCGATCCCCGTACCGACATCTATTCCTTCGGTGTGGTCTGCTTCGAGCTGCTCTACGGCCGTCATCCCAAAGGCGTCGACCGCACCACGCCGCGGCTTCTGGAGAAGCTGGCCCGCAAGAAGCCGGAGCATCCCCGGCCGCCGAAAGGTTTCGAGCCGCTCGACAAGATCATCCATACCTGCATGGCCGACCTGGGCGATCGATATCAGACCATGGGCGAAGTGGTCAGCCGCCTCAGGGAATTCAACGCACACCTGGTCGGCACTTCAGGACCGTATCCGCCCGGAAGCGCACGCGGCGGGATTACGCGGGAGGAGGAAGACGCCGACGGCAACCGCGGTTGAACGTCAACGGCCGGGCGAGTGAATGAAGGAGAGAAACTCGGTCCTGGTTTCGTAGGCGCTGCGAAAAAGACCCAGCATACAACTGGTGACCATGCTGCTGTTCTGCTTCTCCACCCCGCGCATCATCATGCATAAATGTCGAGCCTCGATCACCACGCCCACTCCTATCGGATCGAGATGTTCCCAGATGATATTGGCTATCTGATTCGTCAGGCGCTCCTGGATCTGCAGGCGCTTGGCAAACGCATCGACAAGGCGCGGAATCTTGCTCAGCCCGATAACTTTCTTCTTCGGGATATAGCCGACATGGGCTTTCCCGAAAAACGGGAGCATGTGGTGCTCGCACATGCTGTACAACTCAATATCCTTGACCACGATCATGTCGTGGATATTCTCGTCGAACAGGGCATCGTTGATCAGCGCCTCGATATCGACGCCGTAGCCTTTGGTGAGAAACCGCAGGGAATTCTCCACACGCACCGGCGTGCGCAGGAGTCCTTCCCGCGAGGGGTCCTCACCCAGCTTTTCCAACAGGTCGTGTACCAGCTTCTGCATCAGACCGTTCCTTTCGGGTTGCGCCCGGCGGCGGAAGGAATTCAGTGTTTGAAGGATCGTTGGCCCGTAAACACCATGGCCACCCCGGATTCATTGCAGGCTTCGATGGATTCAAAGTCGCGCTGAGAACCTCCCGGCTGCACAATCGCACACACTCCCTCCGCGATCCCTACGTCGACACCGTCCCTGAACGGGAAGAACGCGTCGGAGATCATGCAACTGCCCTGGAGACCGCCGCTGGTGCGGGCCACCTCACGGTCGATCTCCTCCTTGCGGTCCGTGTCTTCCAGCGCATGATAGGCAATGCCGGCCTGCTCCCAGCTCAGCTTGTCGGCCAGTTTGCGATAGGCCTTGTCACGGGCAATCCGGGCCACACCCACGCGATCCTGCTCTCCCGTGCCGATTCCCACCGTGACGCCGTCCTTGACATAAATCACCGAGTTGCTGGTGACCCCCGCCTCCACCATCCAGCCGAACAGCAGATCGTCGTATTCGCCGTCGGTGGGAAGGCGCTCGATGCGGTACTCGACGCCCTTGTACTCGGCGCGTGCCGGGATCAGGTCTTCGCGGCTTCGCGCCCGCGGCACGTATGACCACTGCGCGATCATGCCGCCGTCGATCAGCGACTTGATATCGACGAACCGCTCCCCGGCATACTCACGCAGGCGCGCCATATCGGCAATTCGCATGACCCGGAGGTTCTTCTTCCGACCGAGGATGTCCATAACCCCCGGGGCGAATTCCGGGGCCACGACCACTTCGGAGTAGCTCTTTACGATCAGCTCGGCGGTCTCACGGTCGATCTCACGGTTGCAGGCGACGGCGCCGCCGAATGCGGCGATACGGTCGGCCATGAGCGCCTTGTAGTACGATTCGGCAAGCGACGCGGCCCGCGCGACGCCGCAGGGGTTGTTGTGCTTGACAATGACCGTGCAGGGGGTATCGTCGCAGTACCGAAGGATATTCAGCGCATTGTCGGCGTCGGTGATATTGATTTTCCCCGGATGCTTGCCCGACTGAAGCAGCTCCACGTTTGATGCCAGGTAGCGTCCCGGGCTGATACAGGATACGTCGCCCAGGTGCAGGTTCCCGTTGACCAGGCGATACAGGGCCGCCTCCTGGCCGGGATTCTCGCCGTAGCGCAGCCCGCGTCGCTCGTTGTCGATGGTCCACGTAACCTTTTCGTAGACCAGGGTCTGCCTCCGGTCGCCGTCGACAAACGACAGCTCCATGACGGGCGGGAAATGGTCCGCGATGATTGTTCGGTAGGCTTTCTTCAGATCGGCTTCGGGCATGAGACTCCTCCGGGTGCAGACAGTACGGTATCGGGTTGCCGGCGGCGGCCTCTTTTCCCGCGGCGCCGGGTCATCCCTCAAGGAACCGGCGTGCCGACTGCACGGTGTTGTGCAGCAGCATGGTGATGGTCATGGGGCCCACGCCGCCGGGTACGGGGGTGATCAGCGACGCCTTGTGGCTGACCGGTTCGAAATCAACGTCCCCGACCAGTCGATACCCGCGTTTCCGGGATGCGTCGGGTACGCGGTTCACGCCGACATCGACTACCACGGCGCCTTCCCGCACCATATCGGCCGTGATGGTGCCCGGCCGGCCGATTGCCGAGACGAGAATGTCGGCCCGACGGGTATGCTCGCCGATATCGGACGTGCGACTGTGGCAGACGGTGACCGTGGCGTTGGCGCCGTCTTCCTTGCGCATCAACAGGTTGGCCAGTGGCTTGCCCACCAGGTTGCTTCGTCCCACTATGACCGCATGCGCCCCTTCGGTTTTCACTTCACTGCGTTTCAGCAGGTGCAGCACCCCGTGAGGCGTGCACGGAAAGAAAGCATCGCGGCCGATTACCATGTTGCCAACACTCACCGGATGAAACCCGTCGACATCTTTCCGGGGATCGATCGCTTCGATAATCTCGCGGGAGTCGATATGGTCCGGAAGCGGCAACTGGACGAGAATGCCGTGAATGCGGTCGTCGTTGTTCAATTGCCTTACCAGTGACAGGAGTTCGTGGGCCGAGGTGGATGCCGGGAGGCGGTGATCGTCGGAGAAGATGCCGTTCTCCCTGCAGGCCCGCTCCTTACCGGCGACATACGACTGCGACGCGGGGTCGTCACCGACAAGCACTACGCCCAGCCCCGGCGCCATGCCCCGTGAAGCAAGCTCCCCGGCCTGCTTCTTGATCTCCTCACGCATGTCGGCCGCTATGGCCTTACCGTCGATAATCCGTGCACTCATCAGCGAAGCCCTTTCGGGATAGATAGGGTTTTCGAAGAAAAGGGATCAGCAATGGAAACGGCATAAAATACTTGATGTGGCGGAGGCGGGCTTTGGCGCGGGATTTCGGCCTGATCGCGGTGAAGCCCGATGCTACGATCTGCCTGGGCGATGAACCGTAGCGCCGCCGAGAAAGGTGAAACCACCCCGGACTTGCATCCCACCGTGGACGGGAATAATTTTGTTGTTTATCGAATGGCGGATGCTCCGTGCGTTGCCGCTGTTTGGCGGGCGCAAACGTCGACGAGCGGAGCCTCCTGAGTTACTGCCGGTTGGTGCCGCCGGACGCGGCGGCGCGTATCAGGGAGAGAGCTGTATGCGGAAAAAAGTCACGGTCTGGAGTCTGAATCGAGCGAGTTGGCTGGTGCGAAAGAGCGAGGGGTGGCTGCGTTCCGCCGTGGAAGGCGGCCTTCTGAGCCTGCTGGGAGGCAGGCGTTGGCAGTGCGATTTCGGAGATCGCCGGAAGTGGAATGCCGCTTCCGGCGACGACGCTCGGGAGCATGAAGGTGATAGCCGGGACGAACCTCCCGCGCATCAACTGATGTACGAAGGGGAGCACTGCAATGAGTATTTCGTACCGATTCCGGTAAAATGCCTGGGCATGCGCGGCAGGGATACGGACTCACTTTCCGGGCGGGCCCGGGAACTCCTGCCGGGTGTTGTGAAGGAACGTGATTGTCTCCGTGAGGAGGAGCTGAAAAAGTACTGGGAAGAGGAGGGACATACACGACTTCCGGGTTCCCGTATGTATACCGCGCCGTACAAAGGATACTACGATATCCTCGAAGAAAACGGCCCCGGCAATATTCTGATCGGTTACAGCCAGGGTGGCCTGGTTGCCCGTTACCTTGCGTTTCTGGACGAGTACGTGTTTCAGAGGAACCTGATCGACGGGATTATCACCGTGCAGTCCCCAAACTGGGGTTCTCCACTGGCAAACGACCAAAATGCCGAAAGCGTGGTCAAGGGTATCAACGAGCTGATCCTGACATTTCTTTCGTTGCCGCAAGCCCGTTATTCGAAA
>CAZNDN010000065.1:0-21775 GCA_964571815.1 uncultured Fibrobacterota bacterium
CTAGTGCACCCCATTACCCTTCGTACCGTCCCGATGGACCACGTATCGGCAGCGGGTGTCGCGTCGTGTTTGAGGAACCAATTATATTCTCTCTCCGCAAGCATTCGGATATTCACGTGCCGTCCGGCCGCGATTGCTCCTCGACAGATACCGCGGTGGGAGTCGGGCAGGGGGCCTGCTCAGGAGGGGGAGGGGATGATGCGGTTCGAGGAAGTTTCCCTGCCGGTAGCGGGTCCGATAACCTCGAGGGGTGCAACACAACAGTGTCGATGACCTCAGGGCGTAAGGCGAAAGGTACGGGGCATGCCTGAGGCGACGTCTCGCTTTGTCACCGGACAAAACTTTTCTGGTATCTGATTCGGGGAGCGATACCTTCAGGGGGAGATGCGCTGCAATGAGAGGAAAGATCGGCCGGCGGGACTACATGGTTGAAGGGGAGAGCGGCCCTCTTTTTGTGCGCGAAATTCGGCCCCATTCCAGAACCGTATCTTCCACCGCACTGTTCGTGCACGGCAACACATTTCCTTCACAGGCGGATTTCGACCTTCCGCTGCAAGGATGCAGTTACGTGGAGTACCTCGCCGGAAGGGGGATTACATCTTTTATCTTCGATCATCGCGGGTACGGGAGGTCGTGCAAACCGGGACGAGATGTGCCGGTTGAACTGCGAGAAAAGGCCGCCGATTTGGCCGCGGTGTACCGGTTTCTTGTCGATCGGCAGCGTATCGACTCCATCGTAGTGGTGGGCCTCAGCAGCGGCTGCAACACGGTAGCCGAATTCCTCGCCCAGCCTCATCCGGAAGTTGCCTCGATTGCGTTCCTGGGGCCGTGCTACCTTGCCAATCCTCTGCTGCTGAAATATCGCGGCAAGGTTCGCCTGCTTCGACTGGCCCGGGCACTTATCGGGAGAAGCAGCGACTGCTATGTCTCCTTCAGCCGCGCGGCGCTTGAAAAGAGACTTTACCGGGGAGAAGAACGGGTTGTGGTCCGAGAGGCATACGATGCTTTCGTCGATACCGCCATTAAGACAACGTCCTCCGGTGCGCGGAAGCTTCGCAGCCCGGTGCTGGGCTTCCCTCCACTTGACATACCCGCGAAACCGTGGGCTCCCATCTTCGATGCGAAGCGCATTGACCGGCCTCTTGCACTATTCCGCGGGGAGCGCGACGATTTCTGCTGTGAAGAGACCATGCGGCGTCTGAAGGCCGATGCCGGAACCGATCGGGTGGAGGTGAAGGTATTTGCCGACAAGAAACACGATATGCACCTGTATCGAGAGCACGACGACATTTTCGGGGCGCTTGGCGATTTCGCGACGGCGGGAGGCAATTCATAGATGGCTCTTCCGAGATTGATCTGCCCAACATGCCGTGTCACGGTTCACCTTGAGAAACCGCCATTCGTGTGCCGGGACTGCGGCGGACTGCTGTCACTGCCCCTTCTCCCGTACAAGGGTCCGCAGGATGTTTCGGCTCCCGGAATATGGCGTTTTAAAGCGTCCCTGCCGCTCTCAAGCGGTGTGAGTCTGGGTGAGGGCGATACGCCGCTGTTACCGGCACGTTCGGACCGTTTTGCCTCCGACGGAAAGAGCCTCTTCTTCAAGATCGAAACCGGAAATCCTACCGGATCATTCAAGGATCGGGGAAGTGCTTCGGTTACCGCGGCAGCCGTTACTCACGGGTTCGATCGACTGGTGATTGCTTCAACGGGGAACGCCGGCGCTTCCGTTTCGGCGTATGCCGGGAGACAGGGTCTCCCGCTTACAGTCGTCGTACCCTCATGGGTCTCGGAAGGAAAGCTGACTCAAATCGCCTTTCACGGGGCTGCCCTGAAAAAGGTGGAAGGAGGGTTCGACGATGCCGAGCGGGAGTATTCAGGCCTGGTTGACGGAGGTGCGTTTCCGGCCGGATCCGACAACCCGTTCCGTACCGAAGGGACGAAGACGGTCGCGTTTGAGATTTACGAGCAGATGTCGGGCCTGAAGCCCGACCGCATCATTGTGCCTGTCGGAACCGGAAACTTGATTACCGCGATGCACAAAGGCTTCCGCGAAATTGTCGAGGCCGGTTTTCTTCCCGATCTGCCGAAGATCGATGCGGTGCAGCTCGCAAGCGTTCCGCCGCTTCGGGAGCAGGCCGAAATGAGTGATTCTCCCGCGATACCGACCAGCGTGGCCACGGGGATCAACATTGCCAGGGCCGTGCTGGCGCGTGAGGCCGTGAACGCGGTAGATGAGACGGGGGGAAGCATTCATATTGTGGGCGAGGAGGAAGTCTTGAGTGCCCGGGGCGACCTTGCGCGATGTGAGGGAATCGGGACAGAGCCCACCGGCGCCGTGACGGTAGCGGCTTATCGCAAGGCGGTCCGCGACGGGACGGTGGACAGCGGAGAAAAGGTTGTCGTGACGATAACCGGGCATGTGCTGAAACAGTCGGTGCCGCGGTGATGCGGCGATACCGATGGGGGGGGCCTGCGATTGAACCCGGATCCGGCCCCGGAGCAACCAAATGGAGGAGAGAGAATGGAGTTGATGAAGTGGGTTCGTGAACGTTCGGAAGCCCTCGGCA
The DNA here is from genome assembly GCA_964571815.1 of uncultured Fibrobacterota bacterium. GTDB lineage: Bacteria > Fibrobacterota > Chitinivibrionia > Chitinivibrionales > WJKA01 > CAZNDN01. The sequence goes on from CAZNDN010000065.1 coordinate 2,568, forward strand.
TGTGCGATATTGCCGTAGTGAAACTCTTTGCAATGCTGGTGGGAGTCGTTGTCGGGGCCTTGTTTGCCCCGGTTGTGAAGCGCAATATTGGAAAGGTGCTTGCATTGACCGCTGTAACAGGCGTAATTTTGGTCTACCGATGGTTCACGGTAGTGCCCGACACGGATGGGGTGCGATGATGTATTTCAACGAGTTTGGAAAGGTGACGCGAAGATAGTTTTTACAGCCGCAGGGCTTACATGTCGCCGCGGGAAGAGACTCCCCGGCGGTACCACAATGTGATCGGACTACGGGGCTCAGCACAAGTGCCATTGCTGGGAACCCCGCTTAAAACCAACACTATGGCACGGATTGGACAAGGGGTCCTTGATGAACATCTACGTGGGGAATCTTCCCTACAGCACAACGGATGGGGATTTGGAGAGGCTTTTTGAGGAGTTCGGAGAAGTAGCGTCGGCGAAGGTGATTGTCGACAGAGAAACCGGCCGTTCGAAAGGGTTCGGTTTTGTCGAAATGCCTCAGCAGGATCAGGGGCAGGCGGCGGTCCAGGGCCTTAACGGCAGAGAAGTCGAAGGCCGTACCATGAAGGTGAACGAGGCTCGGCCCAGGGAAGAACGACCGCGCCGGAATCGATGGTAGCACTGTTCCCACCAACGGGGCGTGAATTCCGAGGGGGTGCATAGAGCCGGTTCGCCACCGAGGACTTGATTCGCTTCTTCGACGTTCCACTGCTGCAGACGGCGGGCGGGGTGAGAACCAGGCAGGCCGCCCCGCGTTTTGCGCGGTCAACGCTTTTCCGGAACAGCGTCGGTAGCTTCGTCGGCCTGCGGCGTGATGCCGCGGGAAGGGGGGAGGTACGGCTGTTTCGGCCTGAAGAAGTCTTGTGCAGCGGTGAAATTCCGCTGCTGTCAGGACGGAGCCTCGAGGATTTCGATGCCGTTGTATCGCTGTCCGATCGACCTGATGTCACCCGCCGGCCCCCTGTGTCGACCGTTCGGTGCCCGGCACAGGGAGCCAATCTTTCCTTCCGCACGCGCGAAAAAGTGTCAATTGTGAGACGCTCAATCCCTCTGCCCGGACCTCAATAGTGTAAAATCGAGTAATTTCTATGGATAGACCCTGGTACGGAGGTTGCTCATTGCAGGGAGGGCTTGATTTGTCCGACGGAGGCGTATGGTGAGCCTGGTATCCGGGATTCTCGCAAGGGCATGGTGCGCACTTCCCATGGTTCTGCTCTGCTGGGCCGGGGGCGCGATTTCAGAGGAATTGTACCTTGGTATGAGGGATACGGAGGCAATTCCCGGGGAGCGGACATGGATCCCGGTGTATCTGGCCAACTATGAGGAAGCCGACATATACGGGTGTCGCTTCACCTTCCGGGCGGGAGATGCCGACGCTCTTGCGCAGCCGGAGTACCAGCCGGCACAGCGGCTTGCGGGTTCGTGGAATGGGGAACGGAAGACGGCCTCCGACGGGGGTTACACCTATACGTTTATGGCTGACGAAACCGGCGACGGGCCCCTGGGGTATGGGGGCGGCAGATTGGCCGTCATTTCCGTTGATGTTCCGGCCGGTCGTGCCGGTCAGACAGGGACTACGCTGAACCTCTCCAACATCATCTTCTACACCGACGACAAGGCAATCACCGGTAGTCCCGTGCAGGCGCAACTGCGTTTCGTCTCCGATTTGAACGAATCGAAGGTTGAGGATGTTGACGGTGACGGAGATTTTGACGAATCCGACGCCGGGGTGGTGCTTCGGTGCGGCTTGAACCGCAGGCTTGCTCAGCCCCCTCTCTGCGATGAGTACAGCACCGCGGAGTTGGATTTCAGCGGCGATGGAGTTATCGACTCGCGGGATGCCTCTCTGCTGCTTCGCTACCTTGTCGGCCTGATTCCCCGGCTGCCCGACGGCTCGTGGCAGGTTGACGCCCAACCGGTTACTTACAGGGGCGATGTGTTTCTGGATGCACCCCGTCGTCTTGCAAAGGACGTGTATCGGTATACCGTCAAGGGCCGCAATGTTTCGGGCCTCCTGGCCGCGGAGATGGTTCTGAAATGGGACCCCGGGAAAGTGGCCGGAATCAGGAATATCGAATCCATGCGAGGTAGTATTGTCGCGGGGGTATACGATGCCGACGGTTCTATCTACAGTATCTCGCTGGCGGGCAACGATGCCGCGGAGACGGGTGAAGTTGATCTTGCGGCCGTGGATGTGGAATACGGCGCCGGCGCGTCGAAAATCGGAATGACTATCGGCGGCGCCTTGCTCTACCACGCCGAGGGTGTTATGCTTGCAGCGGGAACGTGGGAAACCGGTGAGAAGATCCGGGCGCCCACAAACCAATCCCCGGCGGGTGTCATTACGGGCGGGCCTTCTGCCACTCAAGGCGGGAGCTTTTTTGACGGCCGGGTGCTTCATATTCGCAATTCCGGGCGGCAGGAACCAAAGGTCCGGATTGTGGACATGAGCGGGAGAGTGGTCCCGCGGAGGATTTGTTTTCGGGACCGTTCGTTCCTGCGACTTGACCTTTCCGCAATTCCTCCGGGCCGCTACCTTGCCGTAGTGGAAACGAGGGGGACCAGCGAAGTCACCGGATTCGTGAGCAGGCGCTGAGCCGCCGGTCCTCGGATGTGAACCACGGAGTTGAAGATCCCCTCGCCGGCGATAATGGTCGGAAGCTCGGCAGGTGTGGTGCGGAGGGCATTCCTTTTTCCGGACCAACCGGAAACGCAGACGGGTCACTATTGGCATATTCGGAGATAACCGGCCTGCGAGGTCGGTTCAGAGGGGCGGGGCCGTTGTCTTGATTGTTGCTCCTACTGCTGGGGTGCACGTTGTGGGCAGTTGGAGTACTATCGGTCCCAAACGGGCACGCTTCATGAGCTGAGTACGAGATACGGTACGGAAAGTCCCGGAATTGAGACTCGAACCGGAGGCGGGGTGCATTTTTCGACTTTGAGGGCCATATAGTAAGCCGGCACAAGCCTTGCGCGAACTTGAAAGGGTAAGTATATACCTGGTAGTCTCACGCAAAGCCTGAGGAGTCGGAAAAATGAATATGAAGAGGAAAACATGGGTGACAATGGCGGTTGTGGCGGCTCTTGCCGGGGATGTCTTCTCTCAGATTCGGTTGGATCAGTTCAATTCCCGATCAACACTCAACAATCTCAGGGCTGCCACGAAGGTCAAGACGCTTCTGGTGCAAACCAGGGTCAACGGAGGGCTGGCCGTGACACGGCTCACCATGGAGCTTGAACCTGGACCCTACGTCGGGTACGAGAAGGTCGTGGTCGGAGATCCGGTGATCGGGGAAGAGGGTGTTCCCGAGTACACCAAACAGCAGGTCAAGGTGGTAAAAGATCTGGACAGCGTTGAGATAACCGCCGATTTCACCATACCGGAGGATTTTGTAGCCGAGAGTTTGTATTTATGGATTGAGGGCGAGCGGGTGGAAGGAGAGATTCAGGACAAGGCCCTCGCGTGGGGACAGTACGTCGAGATCGTCGGCGTGAGAATTGACCCCGCCCTTCTCCAGTTCCACGGCAACGGCAGGTACAACCTTCGGGTTTTTCCCGCGGCCACGGGCGTTGCGCGAAAGATAGCGCTGGTCTTTCATCATACGCTCGATGACGAGTCGGGGAAAGGACTGTCGGCGACGATGCCGATAGCCTACGACACGGCCAACGTGTATTACTATAACGCAGAGGAAAAGAAGTCTCCGATTGGGCGCCTCCGTGTGGAGGCGTCGGCGGGCGACGACGCCGAATACCGTCTCGCGGTAAAGGGTGTCGGAGAAGGAACGTTCAGTCGTGGTGATCCCCTTAAGGCCGACAAACGCAATGTCTATGTGTTGAGTGAGCCGCGGATCAGCTCCGACGATCCTTCGGGTGGCTCCGATGAGTACGGGTGGGTCGGGAAGGACAAGCTCGATGGAGAACGGAACATGGGTTTCACTACGCTCCTGACCGAAGACAATGTGGAGCTGGAGGATGAACCGACGACGCGGACCATTGTGGTAGACATGCGCACGAAATGGTGGGATCACGATGCGTACTATGAGCAGCGGCGCGAGTATGCCTATCCCCAGGCGGACTACACGGCTTCGGGGACGGAGAAGGTTGATATCCGGCGGCGTGCACAGAAATTCGCCGTGCTGTGTCTGCAAAACTATGTGACCGAAGAGCATACGTTCAATCTTGTATTCGCGGGCAGGGAGGTGCGGACCCTGTTTGCGGAGCCTGTCGCGCCCACGGCCGCCAATCTCGTTTCGGCTTACGAGGCAATACGCGACGAGACGCCCGATGAGGAGGCGTCGACCGAGGCGGCGCTCGAGGAAGCCCTGGCTCAGGACCCCGAAGGGATTGTCATTCTGATCAGCGATCTCTACCAGCCGTACAACTACATGCGGTACCTCTACGACGGGGCGGGGAACTACCGGGGATACGAGATTTCACCGGAGGGGAAGCGGTACGATGAGCTTCTTGGCCGAATCAGAAAGCAGGTGGAAGCCACGGAGGCGACATTGTTCAGTATCTGCGATGACGGGCGCGTGAGTGTCATTGCCCGCAACAGCGGCGGCTTCCAACTTGCCTCGCTGCGATACGAATGGTACTACGCCCCTTACGTTGTGGAGGACGGCGGGACGACACGCTCGATACCGAAGCTCCCGGGGTTGTACCTGGACAACCCGTATCAGGGCGGAATTACGGGGATTGAAGTCGAGGCACTTTCCGGGGCGGTTTCGGACGTTGTCCACACTGCCGATTCCCGCTATTGGTGGTGGGGCCCCATGCCGTTGGCCGAGGGTCAGGCGCCGGCCAAGCGGGCGCGCATGCCGGTCTACTATGGCGGACGGGACAGTGTGACACTGAGGGTTGCCGCAACCACAAGCTCATCATCGGCCGATCAGAGCTACGATTTCATGGTCGCGGGCAAGATGGGGGGGCTTGGGTTCACGAGGAGGGTTTCGGTACGGCCGGCATCGGTAAGCCGCCCGGCAACCGATGTGCAGTGGGCCTTCCGGAAGAGCGAGCAGCTCGCGATGGAGGACTGGCAAAACAACGCACCGGCCATCAAGAAACTCGGCAAGGATTATCATATCGTAACCCGGCAGACGAGTCTCCTGGCGTTGGAGCCGTGGATGGAGATGTGGAAGGATACGCTCGGTACTTCCGATGAGAGTACCAATCCCCCAACCGACGGGCGAGGTGCGGAGACCGTTGCACTCAGCGATCAAGCTCCGACAACAAACACGGGTGACAGCAGTCTGGATGAAGTCACCCTGGATGAATTGATTGCCGGAAAGAGCACGCCGGTACAACCCGAATCGGTGGGCAGGATCGGGCAAGACGTTTCGGCGGTTGTGCACGGTGGCGCGGTGGAGTTGTATATCCCGGCGGGTCTTCGCGAGAGGCCGCTTACGCTGAAGCTGCACGATGCGCGCGGCAGGCTGGTGGCACAAAAGAGGATATCAGCCGGTCACCTCGGCGGTTCGCGGGTTCTCTGGCGATTCAACGATCAGTTCACAGTGGCACGTGGGTTTTACACGTTGGAGTTGAAGGCGGGTTCGACCACCAGACGATTCACGCTCGCAGTGGCCGACTGAGAGAGGGCGGAAGAATTCCCTGAAGGTGTGGGGGGTCTCGTGCAAACGGGACCCCTTTTTAATCAATCACTTAGCGGGGACGGAGGCAATTTATTAAGTTAGGCAAGCTGGAGACTACGACCAAGGCGGGCTGATGCGAAGCCGGGGGTTTGCAGGCGCGGCCACGAATCGATCACCATGATGATGAATTTCCGGCCCCGGGGGTGGGGAGGGGAGGCAGATTACGGGTTGCCGAAATGATCCGCACGCCGTTTCAAGCGCAGGCCCCGGCTCGTTTCTGACTGTTTCTTCATGCTTTCGACATCTTTTTCTTGCAATGGCCGGCTATCATTATCTACTTTTGAAACCACCATGCCGGATTTCTTCTGTGCCTTTTCCTGGAGGGCGCTATCAAAAAGGCTGCTGTGATCGTCATGCTGTCGATTCTCCCGATGGTACCCGGCTGTGAACAAGCCGCGGTCCCGGTCGAGGAAGAAAACCTGCCGGTGGTTGTTCCCCGCGAACACCCGGAGCGTTTGTACCATCGCGTGCGGAACTTGGTACGATCCGAAGACATCCGAACACTCGTCTCGGAGGGAACCGACTCGGGATTTGCCCTGGACGCGTCTCATATCCACCTCCTGCAGGACGGGTCACGCGTGAATCCTCGTCGTATCTACGGTCGGTGCTACTATGGTCCTTACGCATTCGAATCCGGCGAAACCGCCTATCGCTATTCTCGTCTCCGACTGTCCTGCGCTGTCGAGAAGGGGCGGGGCTTCGTCAAGGCGTTCCTGCTACTGGAACCCCGCTACAACAGCAATGATTGGCAGGATGAAGGAGAGTTGCTTCTGCGGTTTGCTCTTCGTGAAAAGAAGTGGGGCATAGACCGTGACCTGGGTACCTATGACATGCGACTGCGGTTTCGGAAAGAAGACACTGCTTTTGTCCGGCTTTCTTCAATTGTTGAAGGTCCGTCGCTCAATGCAATCAACAGCCTCCATCCGGACTCGGTGGTGATTTCGCTGGAGACCGATACGGAGGTTCGTGTACGGGTAGTGTTGTCCAACGGTGCCGGCGTTTCGTCGGATACCCCGGCCCGTCGGCACCTCATTCCGATAGCCGGACTGCAGCCTGGAAGCACCTATTCGTATCACGTGGAGATCGACGGTGACTCGGCCACCCCGTCCTACAGTTTTACGACCGCCCCGCCGGCGGGAGAAGGCCGCGTTGTGTTTGCCTACGCGGGGGACAGCAGGGAAGGTGTCGGCGCGGGAGAGAAGGCTTTCATGGGGGTGAATCGAGAGGCACTTGTCCAGTTGTTGAGCATTGCCTATCACAAAGGCGCCGCATTTTTCGCAATGGGCGGCGATCTTATGAACGGCTACACGACGGTGGCCGAAGACTTCGAGATGCAGCTTGACGCCTTCAAGAGCGCGGTCGCCGCGTTCCGGAGCGAACGCTGCGTGTATCCGGCCATGGGCAACCACGAAACTCTTCTTCGATATTTCGCGGACGGCACCAGGAACGGCATTACGCTTGACAGGTGGCCATACGCGACGGAGAGCGCCGAGTACGTTTTCATGAGTGCATTCGTGAATCCATCCAATGCCCCCACCCCTTCGGCTCCGTGTCGTCCAACCTACACCGGGAACTGCTGCACGTACGACTACGGGCCGGTGCGAATGATCGTTTTCAACAACAATTACTGGTATGCGAACAAACCCGAGATCACGGGTGGCTGTCCCGAAGGGTACATCCTCGATGATCAACTGCGATGGATCGAGGCTCGGCTCAATGCAGCCGAGCAGGATTCCAACATCCGCTACGTCTTGCTCTATGCCCAGGAACCTGTCTTCCCGTGCGGCGGGCATGCGAAGGATGCCATGTGGTACAACGGTAACAACGGGAAGCGTGCCTGGGTCCGTGACCGGAACGACGGCCGCCTGAAGCCGGAGGACAAGGGAATCATCGAGGTGCGCAACGAGTTGGCTTCCATGGTAGCTGCCTGCCGGAAAGTAGCGGCCGTTCTGGGCTCCGATGAGCACGCCTACTATCGTATTCTCATCGACAAGAATGTACCGATAGGGATACCCGGTGGCGACGACACGGGAGGAGATACGTTGTGCCGGGAAGGGGCACCCTGCCGTTCGCTTTCGACCTTGCGGTATCCTGTGTGGTATATCACTTCAGGAGGGGCCGGTGCACCGTATTACAGCGAAGAAGCGCTTCCGTGGAACACGTACCGGAAGGCCGGCGAGGAGTACCCGGGGCAGTACTACTACTTCTCCTCTCAATCGCACGTCATCCTGTTCGACGCGAATGAAAAGGGGATCGGCTGCACGGTGTACAACCGGTTCGGTGAGGCAATGGACAGTGTCGCGGATCTGATGGCTGTGAAGAGAGACGTGACGAATCCGGAACAGTAAGCATTGCCGCTCCGGCAGGGGAACGGGCGCCCCGCGGAGGATTTCGCCAACTTTCCGTGTGGTTTGTACCGCATGAAGCCTTCCGTGCGTGGACCCCGGCCTTGCATGAGCGATGTCTCCCTGGTACCGTACGGGAGGGGCACTTACGTATTTTCAACACCTTTTGGAACCGCTGCGCACCGAAGAGAACTCGGGAGCAGGTTTCACGGTGCGGGGCGATTGCCCCTTGGGCGGTCTTCCCCTGATTGAGCCGCACGGCGCAGGAAAAACGTGATCATGATCGCCGGCAAACAGGAAGGATGCATTCCATGAAAATCGGTCTGGCAGGTCTGCCCAACAGTGGAAAGACCACCATATTCAATGCATTGACCCGATCGGCCGCACCGGTAACGGGCTACTCTCAGGTGCATACGAAGCCCACTGTTTCGGTGGTCGATGTCGGTGATGAGCGAGTACGAGCTTTGGCTCGGATGTATCGGCCGAAGAAGACCACTTTTGCCACGCTCGAAATAGTTGATTTCGCGGGGATTCGAGCGGAGAGCCTTCGCGATGAGACGGTGTCGGCGGGAATGCTGCGTCTTGTGCGTGAGATGGACGCCGTTGCCGTGGTTGTTCGCAATTTCACGAACGAGGTCGGCGAAGAGCCGACACCGGCCCGGGATTTGAGCGCGGTGGAGGAGGAGTTCGTGCTTGCCGATCTCATGGTGACGGAGAAACGTATTGAAAAGATCAGGGCCGGCTTTGAACGGGGTATCAGGGATCAGCAACTGGTCGCCGAGGAGAAGGTGTTGACGCGAATTGCGGAACAACTCGGTGAAACGCTGCCGATTCGCGAGTTGAAACTGTCGACCGATGAGGAAAAGGTGATAAAGGGGTATCAATTTCTTACGCACAAGCCCATGATTGTGATTGTCAATTCGTCCGAAGATGTTTTCGGGGCAAGCCGGCGCCTGGTCGAGGATTTCAAGAAGCAGTACCCTGTCGTGGAGTTCGCGGGATCCTTTGAAATGGAGCTGGCGAGGCTGGACAGCGATGAGGACGCCCGGGCGTTCATGGAGGAGATGGGGATCGGTGAATCGGCGCGTGACCGTCTGACACGGATCGCCTACGAGGCCCTGGGTTGTATCAGTTTCTTTACGGTGGGGGAGGATGAAGTCCGTGCCTGGGAGATTCGCACGGGGAGCACCGCCGTGGAGGCGGCTGGGGCCATTCACAGCGATCTTGCGCGTGGGTTTATCAGGGCGGAGTGTTTTCACTGCGGCGACCTGCTGTCGCTGGGATCGGAGAAAGCGGTCAAGGAGAAGGGGCTCATGCGTCTGGAAGGCAAGGAGTATACGGTTCGTGACGGAGACGTGTTGAGTATCCGGTCGGGGGTCTGAAGGGACCTTGCACGAGGAAGACGCGCCGGTGGGGATGCAGGTATAGTATCGAGAGGTTCCATGACCGATATTAACACTATCCTGGACTCCCCATGCTCGGGAGGGACGAAGAGCCTGACTCGGGCTTGGAACGAGGCAAAGAGGCTGTGAAGGCGTTCTCTCCGATCCGATATCGTTTGTACCTTGCGCCGGCAATGGCGGTGCTTTTGGCGTCGGCTTGTTTACATCATCCGTCGAAGCCCTCACCCAACCACGTGCCCTTTTTCACCGACTCGGCCGGCGATTCGATCGCATCGATCCATATCATGGATACGATCAGTGTGGGAGACACGGTGACACAACGACTGAGTGTGCGGGATACCGATGATGACTCGCTTGTCATCTTCCTCCCATCGCCGTCGGAAATCCTGCTGATTCTCGACAGTGTCATCCGGATAGCGCCCCATGAACGTGACACGGGGAGCCACGAAATCGCCGTGGGGGTGCACGATCCCGGCGGACTGGCCGATACCGTACCCCTACGGTTCGTCGTGGCCGACACCAATCACGCCCCTTTTTTTCTGCATGGCGACACCGCGAACAATTGTGACACGATTTCAATTGGAACTCTGTATGAACACACATTGCTCGCGACGGACCTCGACGGAGACAGTCTGCTGTTTGCCGTGGTTGAGGGCCCCGCGGATGTTGCCCTCGCCGATTCCCTGATCCGGTGGCGCCCGAAGGAGAGCGATATCGGCGATGTGATACTCCTGGCTTCGGTCTGCGACGGATTCGGCAAATGTGACACGATTCGGCGTTGCTGGGCGGTGTCGGATACGAATCATCCGGCAACCATGATCTTTGATTCGTTGGATGCGCGCGATACGGTCCGTGTCGGTCGTGCGTACGAGAAGCCGCTTGCAGCCGTTGACCCCGACTTCGGCGATACCCCTGCATACTCTCTGAAGGACACTCTTGAAGGCATGATCCTTGAAGACGGCCGGGTACGGTGGATACCCGAGGTAAGCGACACCGGCGCCTACCCGATCACAGCTTATGTGACCGACGGGCGCAGTGGCCTGGATTCGATATCCTGGGTTCTGACGGTGGTAGATACGAACCACCCCCCACGCTTTGCCGTTGACGACTCACTGGACACGGCCCGGGTGGGGCGTGAATATGTGAAGCAGCTCCCGGCCTATGATCCCGATCCCGAAGATTCACTTGAGTACGCCCTTGTTGACACGGTGGAGGGCATGATCCTGAGCGGTTCGGAGGTGGTATGGACTCCGACCATCGTCGATACGGGCCGGTATTTCCTGACTGCCCTGGTACGTGACTGGTGGTCGGAAGCAGACTCGATGTCCTGGGTGGTGACGGTGGTGGATACCAACCATTGGCCGTATTTTGTCGCTGATCCGTCGGCCTTGAACGATTCTCTTCATATCGGAGACCACTACACCGGTATTTTCCATGTCCGCGATGACGACGGTGATTCGTTGGTGGTACGTCTGGTTGATGGAGACTCCAGTATGGAGCTTTCCGACAGCTCGGTTGCCTGGACACCCGACGAGGGTGATGCCGGCGACAACACGTTTGCGGCTGTTGTCGCCGACCCCCACGGCGCGGTGGATACCCTGGCCTGGACAGTCCATGTTCTCTCCTGGCCGGCACAGTGCCCAGAGTATACGCATAAGCATGACGGCCGGATTGTGGGGCGCTCGGGCCTGCCCGAAGGTTATGTGGTGTATTCCCGAACCGACGTCAACGGCATGTACAAGTCGTACCTTCGCGAAGACAATCCCATCAAGATCGGCGCGGTCGACTCCTTGCGCGTAACCTGTATCGACATATCCGATGACGGGTAGTGGATCCTGTTTCTGGACAGGCTCACGTGGAGGCCGTACCTGATCACCCGTGCCGGCGAGCACCTGCTGCAGGTTCCGGTGGACGTGAACGCGTACGCCTATCCCCGCGAAGTCGGCTGGCTGAGAGAGAGTCCCTACGGGACCGAAGTTTACTATTTCGCCGATTCAAGAACCCTGAAAGCCGTGCGAGTCTACCTGGAGTCGGACACGGCATATTTCGGCGAGGAACGCATCCTGATCGACCTCTACGGGCTTGACCCGAAATGGCGCATGGTTCCGCATCCGACTCTGAAATTTGGCGTGGCGGGGGACCAGGTGTTCGGGCGGTTCGAAAACTGGGAGAGCGGCGAGCGGCGCACACATATCGAGTTCTGCACGATTCCCTACAACGGACGCGGTACGGCAGGTCTGTCGGATATCTATCGATGGAAGGCCTATGCGTATACTGATGTCGGGGGATGTGGATTTGCCATGTCGTTTGACGGTGCGTTGTGCGTGAGCAATGCCCCCTATATGGAAGTTCAAGACGGGTGTTTGCCGATAAGCCACAAGGGATTTGCCATAACTCCCTTTCGACGAGTCGACGATCCCGCACTCCATTTCTTTCATGGAGCAAGCGACGAGCCTGAACTTCTGTCCTGCTCAAATCAGGCCCGATGTTGACTTCTGGGGCTGGAAATTCGGCAATCGCAATGATTTGCTCATCGGCTATGATGCCGAAGCCGGTTCTGTCGCTGAAGGTCTATGGGTGGTGGACTGGCAAAGCAATGCCTGGACGCGCCTGACCTCGCGGGACGAGCCGCGGAATATCAGGTCCGCGGCAGTGTATTTCGGCAACGTGCGATTCGTGGATGACACAACCGATACCACCGACATCGACACAACCGACACCACCACGGTCGATCCGTTGGATCCCCACTATCGCGTGATATACCCCAACGGCGGGGAGAGCTTTTCGGTGGGTGAGGTTTGCTCGGTGAAGGTCACGGCGGAGAGCAGTGGTCGCGCTCTGCTGAAAATCTCGCTTCATACGGGCCAATACGAGTTCTTCCCACCGGGGTTCGCCGGCGAAATCGATCCGTTGGTGGATACTCTGTCGACCTTTGTCATCCCACCTTATTTCGTCGATGAGGTGTACAACACCGAAACCAACCAATTGGACACGGTCCACATCTCCACAGTCTCGGACAGTTGTCTGATGATCATGCAGGACTACGATCCTACGAGCGGCTACGTGGATTGGTCGGATGGGTATTTCCGGATCACGGAGTGAATTACCGGGGAGAGTCAGGGGTACGATTCAATTGCGCTACCTCCTGCTTCTTCCCATGACGGGTATTCCGCTTTTCTCCTTTTGAGTCATAATCCATTTTCTTGTGTGGCGCAGGCGGCAAGGTCTTCCTCGAACAAAGTATTCAAATCTCACACAGAATTGTGAAAGTACTCTTCCTACACTCCACCACCGAGGCAGGTTCGCTTCGCAAGCCGCTCCAATCTCTGGAGCAAATGCAGTTCGGCGTTTCGTACATTTCATCGCTGTTGAAGCAGCATGGACATGAAACGGAGCTGCTTGTACTTAATTCGGTAGCAGGGCGGAAAAACCGTCCACTGATCGAGCAAACCCTGGCGGCCCTTGAGCCGGGGCTTGTCTGTTGCACGGCAGTAGCTACCGAATTTGAGTTCATTCGAAGTATGGCCGAGTGTGTTCGACAGGAAGCCCCCGGCTCCTTTCTGCTTGGGGGTGGCCCGCATGTCTCACTCAATCCGGAACAGTGCTGCAATCCTCCTTTTGATGCTGTCTGCATTGGAGAGGGTGAATATCCCACGCTGGAGCTTGCGAATCGGCTCGATAACGGTGACGAGCCACGGGGAATCATGAACCTGTGGATACGACGGAGCGGGACAATCGAGCGCAATCCCACGCGACTGTTCATTGCCGGCCTTGACGGTCTCCCTTTCCCGGACAGAGAGATGTGGCTCCCGTGGCTTGACGCACGCGAGGTTCGGCGTACTTCAATTCTTCTTGGCAGAGGATGCCCCTTTTCCTGCACCTACTGCTCGAATCACGCGCTGCGTTGTGTTGCGGGAGGTCAATATGTTCGCTTCAGGTCTCCGAAAAATATCCTGCGAGAGATTGAGCACCTGGCCGCGAGCATGCCGTCACTGGAAGAGCTGTACCTCGAGGTTGAAACCATACCCGTGCGCAAAGACTGGTTTCGCGGACTCTGCGACAACCTGCGCCGGTTCAACGCCGGCCGTTCGCGCCGGATTACCTTCGGCACCAACGTCCGGATCACTCCGAATGCCGAGTACGATGATATGTTTGCCGCCTTCAAAGAGGCGGGATTTCGGTTCGTGAACATTGGTCTGGAATCCGGCAGCGAGCGGATTCGCCGAGACGTCCTTAACCGTCGTTACTCCAACGATGATGTGATCAGGGCGGCGGATGCCGCACGCGCGCATGGAATACAGGTGTGCCTCTACAACATGATTGGCCTCCCCCATGAGACACCGGAAGACTTTCGTGAGACGGTGAAGGTCAACCGCCGCGTTCAACCCGATTGGCACATGACCTCGATCTTCTATCCGTATCCGGGCACGGCTCTCTACCGCACCTGTGTTGAGGACGGACTCCTGCCAAGTGCCGGAATCCGCGGTTTGGAACGTCGTACACCCGTGCTGCGATTGCCCGGATTCCCTCGCTGGAAAGTGTACTTTTCATATATCGGTTTTGAGTATCTGGTCTATCACGGTCACCGTGCCGCCCTGAGAATTATGCCGAAATTGCTCATTACCGCCGCCGCCTCGCGACCGCAGTTAAATCGGATGTTTCGGGCATTGCTGCAAATCGGATTCTTGCGCAGTCTGAAAAGACTGACCAAGAAAGATGACGATGTTTCTTGAGAAGACATCTCTGGAGGACTTCCGCTGAAGGCTTCGCCTATGTCCTTTTTGCGAGAGTTCTTGTTGTGCATGCGTTCTTCGCCGTTGACCTGGTTTGCTCCTCATTTGGCCCGGTAGAGGCGAAGCGAGAGTTTTCTGTGACGTCGAACCATAATTCTCGTTTTTTGATAGCCGGATGAACCTCTCGGAAACCATCGCCAACAAACAACTATGCCGCGACAAAGCCATTGGCGATTTATACGCTTCGAATAGCCGGTTTGAATTCGGTGAATTTGGGGAGTGTTGATAGGGAATTGAAGGAGATGGTGTCCACCAACTGCTTCGTATGGACCACGTGAAGGAGATCGGAAGAAGATATTGTCACAGTTTCTTGAAGAAAACCGCATTTTCAAACCGTCCAGGTTTGCTGCAGAATCAGATCGGCGTTCGCACCTTCGGAGGGTGATTCAAAAGATCTGTCATCTCCCACGTTCAATCGTCCAGAATCCCTGCTATCTTGTCATCCCCCGTGGCTTGAACTCGTTGCAGAATGGTTACAGCTTCTTCCTTCCGTAAGCAATACTGGGTCTTGCTTTGAACAGAAAACACAAAGCTTTCCCCATTCAGTGGTTCTGTAACGGAATTCCGGTCCTTGCGTTCATATTTGCACTCATGAGCGGCAGCACGGGAAGGATGCTCTTCGCGTCGTACCCGGTTGTCGCGTATGCCCTGGTGTTCCTGATTTCGATTGCGGACGGTGGATTCAAGGGAGGGAAAACGACTGCACGCGATCCACAAGATTCTGCAACAGTTCTTTCTTGATGCGGTAGTACCGATCCAGGTATTCTGGCCAAGGAGAATCGCGCTCTATCGACGGATCCGTGAACCCCGTATTCAATGAAGGCAGCGTGATGTTGATACTCACAAGGTAGCACGCAACAATCACGATAGTACCGATTAGTCCCTTTCGCGGCTCAAACTTCAGATGCGAGAAAACCAGAAGGAGCAGGAAAAACGTCTCAAGCCCCAGAGTGCGCATGTCCGAAGTAACAAGGCTTGCTCCGCAGGAGCACAGGAACAGGAGAACGAGTTCGATATTGACTTTCTCGACAGCGACTCCAGCGGATGCGATAACCAGGATAAGGCCGCCGGCATACACGAGTCCGTGGACAACCGAAGCGAAAAAGGGAATCGGAACAAATTGAAGCAGCAAGCTTTCCGTCCAGTGGTAGGTATACCCGGCGAGCTTCACCGCCAAACCGGCGTCATGGAATTCCGAACCGGTTCCGTCGTAGTACAAATTCACCGCTCGCAATGCCAGGATTACGTAGGTGATGAAGACGATTGTAAACAGCAGAGAGTACACGATCCGCTTTCTTGCGAGCGTGTAGTATACAAAATAAACCGGCATGAAAATGGCCGACACTTTTGAAAGTACGGAACATGTGATGTTTGCAAGCGCGGCGCCATGTTTGCCTTTGTGAAGCATGATAAGCGCCGAAAAGGTGAAACAGAATACCAGCAAATCATTGCGCTGGCTGATCCATGCGGCCGGAAAGAGATTCCAGGGCACAAACACCCAGATGAGGGTAAGCGCGAACGCCCTTGTCCTCGAAGCCAGGTAGATTCTGGCCACCCCGAATCCCAGTACGGAGCTGAGCGCATACAGGAGTATGTTGACGGTGTGATCAAGCACGGAAGACTGAAAGAAGAAATTGGTAATCGGATAGGAAAAATACCACAAAGGCCTGAAATGCATTCCTCTGAAAGAATGCATGAAAGCCTCTTCAAACGAGAGGTTTACCAGGAAGAAATCATCGTTGAAGTAGCCGAAGAAGATGGTGCGGGCGTAGAGAAGGAGGACTATGAACGAGAGCAAGAAGGCGGCATAACGTCCATTCCCCATCGAGAATTCTCGTTCTGCTTCCGTCGCCATACCTGCACCTCCTAACGCGCTCACTGTCGCCATGGGCCGGCTTTTTCACTAAGGCAGTCTTCGGGGTTGGCCGAAGTTTGCTGGCTGCCGGCGCAGCGTTTTTTGGGAGAACAATTTATCTTGCGAGAAGATCGCTCCATCGTTTTTCCTGTGGCGTCGCAAAGGGTTCCTTGAATGCTTTGGCATCCGACAGTACACTTAACAGGAACGGCATTGCCAGAATGAAGTAAGAGATATCAATGTAATCTCCAGTGATGAGGTGTGATTCGGGATTTCGAGTCCAGACAATAAGCGCGTAGATAGCGACTGAGGTGAACAGCAAAATACCTGAGTTGCCCAGTGTGTGCATAGGCGTTGAGGAGCGGTATCCGAAATATACGGAGGCTCCTGTTAGAAGAAGAATGAACGGCTTTGGGAGCATCGATCCTTGCAGAAGTAGCGGGTTATAGGTGAAAAAGAGCTGATAGTCCCAAATGTATAGTGGCACGACCGTCATGCCAAAGACAAGGCCCATAGCAGCAATTGAAAGCGTAAAACCGGTTACTTGTCTATTTCGGAGGTACTTGGCGGTAAGGTAAATGCAAAGAGGAAGAAAGACGACGGAACGAGTGGAGAGTGCAAGCCCGCTGATGGCGCCATGTACCATATATGAGACAGGAGACCTTCTTGTGCTAATGCGGTCTACCAGCCGAAGCGCAACCACGACGAGTACCCCGTTGAAAAACAGGGTGCTTCTTGCAGCAACCTCCCACCAGAATGCCGGAGACATGCAGAGAAGGATTGCTGCGATTGTTGCTGCTTTCTTGTCATGGTTTTGATAAAGGAATGCAAGGGGGATAACGGCACTAATCACGGGGAGCATGCCGAGCAGGCCTGCGAGATGGAATGGTATGGTCAAGGCGAAATAGAAAGGGAACGGACCGGGAATACCCGATCCATGAAATCTGTCCGCGTGATAAAGTCCTGTCGGGGAATGCCCTGACGGCAGGTACGGATATCTGCCGTTTTTTATGTTCTGCCAAACGGTTTCGATCATATACCATCGGTCAACTTGAATCGAGTTAATATCAACGACCAGCAGGAGAGCCAATCCACCCAATACCATTGCAGCTAGGAGAAGAGGGAAGAACCACATTGAGGAACTTGCTACCCTACCCCATTTCTTCGTCAACACTATAGAAACGACAATAATGACTGCATACGCCAAGGTCAATAGTGTGTGCAGCTCGGGCAGAAAGGCAAAGGAATACTTATATACAAACAACGCGTTCACAAGCACGATCAGGCATGTGGACAGGTTCGCATATTTGGATTTATTGAGTATGTTTGTTTTCATTGCGCCTTTGGGGGGTTGGGTGGCGGTTGTTGGACAAGGAGCATTTGAAGGTTTTCCGGTTCTTTGAAGTTGGATTGTGGCATACCCCTGTGCTCGATCCCTGGGTCAGCGGATTGTGGCAGTCGCAACCGGGCCGTAGAAACGTTAGCAACGTATGGAGGTTCCCTCTGACACTTACTCGGCCATACCCAGTCTCGTCCGCTTTATCATCAGTCGTTCCACTTTGTTAGTCAAATCCTGCACTTCTTTTGAAAGTTTGTCGATGCTCTGCTGTTGCTCTTTGGTTGCCTGGAGGAGTATGGCAGACAGGCCTTCATAGTTCACGCTCTTTTCCCCTTTCGAACTCTCTTTTACCAGTTCTGGAAAAACACGTTCTACATCCTGAGCAACTACGCCAATATTTCGACCATCATCCAAGTGCTCGCTCTTCCATCTGAAAGAGACTGCCTGGATCTGCTTCAACCTGTCCAAGGTCCCACTCAATGGCTGGAAAGCATATTTCAGTCTTCTGTCCGAAGTAGCCGTGATTGTACCGGCATGGGTGATGTTCCCATAGAAATGGGTATTTAGATTTGAGTTGTCAATACGAATGGCGTTAACGGTCGCATTGTTTTGGATTGGGGAAAGGTAGAAGTAGCTGTCGTTCTCATCATAACCTGCGAACATGCCAAGTACTTTGGTGCCCTCGGATGAGTGGAAGAGAACTAAACGGTCGAATTTTGTTTCGTTATGTCCGCGAAAATCCGGATTCACCTTGCTCCCACTAATCGACGCCGAACTGCTTATATCGCTATTGGTGATCGTGTAATTGTCGATATGGCTGCCGGTAATTGACCCTGTTCCGATTCGATCGGCCGGCAGCGTTCCCGTGGTGATACTGTCGGCGTCTATCCCACTGCCCACTTTCGACCCCGACAACGACCCATCCGCCAAATCCTGCAAGTCCTCATCCAGCCTGGTGTTGTCGATGGTTCCGGTATGCGCATGATCGCTTCTGGCCGCGGTGGTGGTGGAGCCTGAGCCGCCGAATTCGACACTCAGGGAGACGTCGCCTTCCGTGCCGCCGCCGGAGAGCCCGGTGCCGGCGCTGACCCCGGTGATATCACCGGTGCCGATTCCCGAACCGCCGGAGACTTTGTCCCAGCTTACGGATTGGATTTTCGCGTCGGTTACCGCGTTGTCCTTGATGTGAGCGGTGGTAACGCAGGTATCGTTGAGGTTCCTGCCGTGGACGGCATCCTGGGCGAGCTTGCCGTTGGTGACCGCACCGTTGTCGAGCTTGGCGGTGGTTACGGCTTCATCTACAAGCTTCGTCGTGGTGATTGTCCCGTCGCCTACCGTACCACCGGGGATCTCGGGCTTGTTGCTCACTTTTTCCCAACTGACGGAATCGATTTTTGCGTTGGTGACGGCCCGGTCGGCGATTTTCGCGGTGGTCACGGCGTCGTCGACGAGCTTTTCCGTGGTGATTGTCCCATCACCCACTGTTCCGCCGGGTATCTCCGGTTTGTTACTTACCTTCTGCCAGCTTACGGAGTCTATCTTGGCGTCGGTGACCGCGTTATCGCCGATTTTGGCGGTGGAGACGGCACCGTCGGCGAGCTTCGAGGTAGTAACGGACCCGTTGGCAACCCCGCCGGCGGGTATGGATGGCTTGTTTCGGACTTTTTCCCAACTCACGGAGTCTATCTTGGCATCGGTCACGGCCTTCTCGGCGATTTTAGCGGTTGTTACGGCACCGGCGGCGATCTTGGACGATGTCACCGAACCCTCGCCCACGGGCACCCCGCTCAGGGCGCTTCCGTCGC
>CAZNDN010000066.1:0-21483 GCA_964571815.1 uncultured Fibrobacterota bacterium
CCCGCCGGAGCGTTCCGCGCGGGAACTCGCCTTCCCCATTCAGTGACCCTTTGTTTCGGAATGCTTGACGGTGGAGCGGTGCCGGGCGCACTCCGGTGTACGTTACGGCAGTCGGCATTGCCGGCGGCGGATCAGGGAGGTGTGGTGGCCGGCCGACGGGCGCGGCTGTGGCCCCGGGCCCCCGGGTTGTTCGACTTCTGTTCCGCGGCGGGCCTGTGAGGGCCTACAGGTCAATCTCCATCCCTTCTCTGGCAAACTCGACGCGAACGTTTTTTCCGGCGGCTGCTTTCTTGACATCAGCCTCTCGTTGAGAAAGGCTTTCGTCTGTCTGCGCGGGGTCGTGGTGGGTGAAAATCATGTGTGAAAGGCCGGCATTTTCGGCCAGCGCCAGATTCGCCCGGTACGTACTGTGGCCCCATCCCTTCTTTGATTGATACTCCCTCTCATCGTACTGCGCATCCCACGAGACCACATCCGCTCCCCTGCAGAATTCCACGATCTTCCGATTTTGTTCGTTTGCCTTGCGATCCAGCTCCTTCATGTATCCCTCGTCCACATCTTCCTCGTCGTCGCTGTCCCGGTAGAGGTTGCGGTACGGCTCGTGGTCTCCGCCGTAGATGAAGCAGCGTCCGTCGTACACCAGCTTGTAGGCCAGGCACGCTACGGGATGGTTCAGTTTGCAGGTCCGGATTTCAAAGCCCTCCGCCTCCAGCGTTTCCTCGCCGCAATCGACATAGTCCATCGTCGATCCGAGTTGCGAGATGCGTACGGGGAAGTACTCGTAGTTGGTCTGCATCTCCATGATCTGTTTGAGGCTGAGATTTTGAATATCCGACGGGGGACCGTGCAGCGTGAACCGGTTGCCGGGGATGTACGACGGCACGAAGAAGGGGAACCCCTGTATATGGTCCCAGTGAGTATGGGAAATAAATACGGACGCTTCGATTCTTCCGCCCCTGGACAAGAGATAATTACCGCATAGTCTGATCCCGGTGCCCGCATCGAAGATCAAGGTCTTGCCGTCGGCCTCAACGGATACGCACGACGTGTTCCCGCCGTATTCGATCGTCTCTTTGCCGGGTACGGCAATGGATCCTCTCACACCCCAATATCTGATTTTCATGCGTTCGGCAACTCCTTTGTTCGCGGGCCGTGTCCGTCGCGTCCGCGACACTCGCCCCGAAGGCGACTCGACCACTCAAGCGGGAACCTAATTCTACCACGTTTCCTTCGTCGAGGCAAAGGCGCCGGGGCCGACGGGCGCGATCCGGCGGGCGGCTCAGCGGTTCTCTCCCTCGGGAAAATCGATGACTACGCCCTTTTCTCCGGGATGGGGCCAGCCGGTGTCGAGGCGCACTCCCCGGGGGCCCAGCACGATCCGTGATTTCTCGACTTCGGGATTGTTGTCGAAAAACGCGGGAATCTTCCCTTCGCCCCGCACGCCGTTGATATTTGCGAACAGCAGGACGGGACTGGTTACGTCGTCGACCCGGGCGCACGGTATTTCCCGCTGTTCGTAGCCCCGGGAGCCGCTTGTCGCCCCAAGCCCGTCGGGGTTCCACTGGGCAAAGGTGTAGTAGGTTCGCCCGCAGCCGGTCCTTATCTGAAAGCGCCGGAGTTCGTCGAAGTCGAAACTCAGCAGGAGACTGCGAACGAGTCGGCGGAAAGCAACGGTACGGACGAGATTCCTGACGTAGCGTTCGGAGAGGTTCAGTGCCGCGGCGACCTCACGTTCCGGTTTGTCCATACGGTAACCGTAGCGACTTCGCACGTAGTTGATTGCCACCACGTGATTGAGGTACCCCCGATGTGCCCTGGGAAGACGGGCCCGCGAAGGAGTGTGACGATCAAGCGGCTCCATCGTACCGTCAACGACAACCAGCACCCGGTCATGATTGAGCGTGCCGTAGTTGCTTGCCGTGCTGAAAAGATACGGTTTGACCGGGAACGCGGTTTCATCGCTGAGGGTGAATTCGCTGATATTCATGTCGTCGCAGTACCGTGACGACACCCCCGCAAGAGAGACGTGAATGCCTTTTCGGACGATGTCCATGATCACCGGAGCCAGACAGAAAAGGCCGTACGTGATATTGGGAATCACCCGCATTCGTATGCCGCGGGGATGAAATCGTTCGTAGAGGCCCATGACATAGTCTCTGAGTCTCAGGGCATCGCGGGCGTGCTGCTCATACATCCTTTCGACCAGCGGGCCCACGACGGGGCGTGTCTCCGGATGGCGGGGGAGTAGAGGCCAGCCTGCTTCGCCGTGGTGGCGCGCCGCCGTGCGGGCTGCCTCGGTGAACCGAAGCCAGAGATAGATGATTGACGGGCGGTCCATCGATTCCTTGCCGTATCGATAGATATGCGCAAATGTGGTGAAGACAAGGTGGCGGTCGAAATCCCTCTCCGGCACAAAGACCTCTTCACCGCGAGCGATCAGGGACCTCCGGTGTGTCAGGTCCTCCGCGACCCGCACGGGAATCTCCTCGGGGGAGAACGCTTCCAGATACTCCAGGAGCACATCGGTCAGATATACTCCCTGCTTGGTGCACTCGGCGAATATTCTGAACCTGCCGCGAAGACGTTTCTGCACCGACGCGTCGAGGTAGTGCTGCGGGTCGAAGGCCGGCGCTCGGCCTTCCCCTACCCTTCGAACCAGATCCTCAATTCCGTCGTGCAGAACGAACGGGGCTCGTCGGACGAACCACTCCTTGTAGAGGAAGTATTCCCGGATAAGGGCCGCGGAGTGCCGCGCCTTCCGTGAGAGGCCGGCGAGCGCTTTGTGGATGTCGTTTCCCGCCTCGGGAAATCGAGAAAGCTCTTCCCGGGAGAGAATCCCGGCGCGGGGGAACCGGGCCCTCGTGCGACCGAAGATGTCGTCGGAGTGGCGAGGATTGAACTCCGGAGCGCAGTCCAGAATCTCACACAGCTCTTCACAAAGCGGCATTTCACGCAGGTGACGTTCCCGGCGCTCCCGGATCTCCTCGATTGCCTCGACCCGGGGCGCGCCGGTCTTATCGGCGTTGAGACCGGCAAGAGAGAAGTCTTTCTCGATGCGAAGCGTGTGGTGCTCGAAAGCCTCACGGTGGTCTTCGGCGAAGGCAAGCAGAAGTGAAACAAGCCGGTCGAAATTGAGTACAAGCCGGTAGATGCGAAAGATCTGGGCGCGGGCCGCCTCGAAATGATACAACAGGGAGAGGTCTTTCAGTTCGGCGAGCGTCACCGGGTCGGCGAGCAGTCGGCGGTGACAGAGGTCGATTGCATGGAAGTAGATGAGGGGGTGGCCGGTGGCGGGGTGGGAGCACAAACTGATGGTCTCTTCGATCCCGCCGGCCCCGGCGATAGTGTCCATTATCATCAGCCGCACGGCCGTACTTTTCTCCTCGCCCAACCGGTCCATGAGAAACGAGCACGCGTTCTCGCAGTGAAGTTTGTCGATGGCTTCGAGTATCGTCGTCTTCAGCCCGCTGTCGGCGTCGTCCCACAGCGACAAAATCTTCCCGGAAATTCCCCGGCCCGGCTCCCCCGTCATCGCGGCCGGCTTCACGTAGGAGCGGGGGGAGATACGGTCGAGCACCAGGTCGTGCCGTGTCTCGAGCCACCGTGCCGCGGCTACCTTATCGATAGAAATCATGATTTCCAGGAAGTAATCAATGGGTGCCTCACCGGGCACCTGCTCGATCCGACCGGCCAGATATCGATACGCCTCCCGGCCGCCCGAAATCAGCACGGCGCGAAGCATACTTCGCAGCGAGGGGGGCGGCAGGGGGCCGAAACGGTTTCGAATCAGTCCGCACAGCTTTTGCACGGTACGACCCTGAATGCGCGGGCGGAAGAAGAGTGAACGCAGTACGGAAACGTGGAAACGCACGTGCTCGGATTTTCGGTCGAACGGCAGCTTCTCAAGCAGCGTCAGCAGCAGGTCTTCGGACCACCGATACGGCACCCATCGGAGAAATACCGTGAGTCTTCCCGGTTCCGCGCGCGCATCGCCCTCGGGATGGCGTGTCCCCCGCCGCTCATCGAGCAGGTGCTCCACCCGTTGATGAACCAGGGAAACCAGCTCCCACTCAGACATGTGCTCCACTACGACACGGGCCGCCACGCCGGGCATTTCCGGGTCGAACATTCCGGACGTGTTCAGACAGTACGTCTCCAGAAGGCGGTGGAGAAGGTCGGGCGGGACGTCCCGGGCAAGTACCAGGCGCAGAAGGTCATATCGCTTGCGAAGGAATTGCACTTCCAGATCGAATATGAGAGCTTCCACCCGTTCCCGCACATCGGCGGGAAGGGGTTGGACGATAGTGTTGTACGACAGGGTCAGCGGGAGGTTGTGCTCCATGGCGCGGCGGAATTGGTCTACCAGGCCGCGAATATCCTCCATGGTCTCGGGCGGCAGCTCGCGCGAGGCGAACTGAAGAAGGTTGACGGTCGCGTCGTCGCCGAAATCCTCCGATGAGACCGGCCGCATGCCGGTGGAAACGATAGAGGTGTTTGCCATTGCACCAATTCTCCCGCGTCCGGAGGCGCCGTGCAGGCCTCGGATACGCTCGGTGTTCCGTTGCTCAGGGATGTACGTAAGTATAACCCAGGGCAGTGCGTGAGTCAACACCACCGCCTGCCGTGGCCGGCCCGGGCGTGTATCGCGTTCCGGCCCCGCTCACGTTCGGGGTGCCGGCGAAGGATACGGGACGATACGAACCGGGATACGGGGTGATGAGAATGAAAAACCATATCAACAGCCGCATTGTATTTTTGTCTGCTTCAACTGTTTCGCGGAAGGGATTTCGATGTCGGCACGTATTCTTGTCACCGGCGGCGCCGGGTTTATCGGCTCTCACCTGTGCGAGCGGCTGGTGAAAGAGGGCAATGAAGTAATCTGCCTGGATAACTACTTCACGGGAAGCAAGGCCAATATTGCGTTCCTCATGGACTACCGCAATTTCGAGCTTCTGCGCCACGACATCACGATGCCGGTGTACCTTGAGGTTGATTTCATCTACAATCTGGCCTGCCCGGCCTCACCGGTGCACTACCAGTACAATCCGGTCAAGACGATCAAGACCAATGTCATGGGAGCCATAAATGTGCTGGGACTGGCCAAGCGGGTCAAGGCTCGTGTCCTGCAGGCGTCGACCTCCGAGGTCTACGGCGACCCGTCGGTGCACCCTCAGCAGGAGACGTATTGGGGCAATGTCAACCCGATCGGGCTTCGTTCCTGCTACGATGAGGGCAAGCGGGTTGCGGAGACGTTGTTCTTCGATTATCATCGCCAGAACGGTGTAGACATCAGGGTCATGCGGATTTTCAATACGTACGGTCCCCGGATGCACCCCCACGACGGTCGCGTGGTTTCCAATTTTATCGTGCAGGCCCTTCGCGGCGAAGAGATCACCGTCTACGGAAGCGGCGATCAGAGCCGCTCGTTCTGTTATGTCGACGACCTGGTTGAGGCCATGGTTCGGCTGATGCACCAGCGGGAGACGGTGGGGCCCGTGAACGTGGGGAATCCCGAGGAAGTGACGATCAGGCAGTTGGCAATGAAGATCATCTCCGAAACCGGATCTTCATCGAGGCTTGTCGAGCGCCCCGCACCTCAGGACGACCCGCGGCGTCGGCGGCCCGATATTTCCCGCGCCCGCGACACCCTCAAATGGGAACCGTCAATCGGCCTCGACGAGGGGCTCAAGAAGACAACAGCCTACTTCCGGTCCCTTCATTCTTAAACTGCTTCCGTCCGTTGGCTGCACATCATCCGGCCGGCTTGCTCCTCGGCGGCGCAAATAGCTCTTGAACGTTTTGTGTCGTTATGATAGGCTAGAAGAACCTTCCTTCCTTTTCGTGAGGAACGTATGGAATTGTCGAGCGAAGCGTTGCGGGCCGCGGAGAGTATCAGGAGCAACACTCCTGAGCAGGGTGCGGCCTCCAGGCTTTCTTCGTTCTACTGGAGCACCCTGGCCGACTCCCTGGGCACGGTCCTTCGTGCCGGTGAAAGTCACGAGTCTTTCTTCGACGGTGAGCGTGATTTCGTGGATACGGGGCTTGTCGAGCAGTTGCGTGATGATGCACAGCAGGTTCGCGCGTCGTGGGGCGCCGGAACCACGGGCGCTCTTCCGTTGAACGTGTGGTCCCTCTCGGAATTTCTGGGAGAGTTGATCACCGAGGTCACGCAGGGGAATCGCAAGGAGCTTCTGGAGAAGGAGATTGCGCGCGGTGAGCAGGAGTGTCGCAAATGTGCGGCCGAGCTTGCTTCCACGAGCCGTGAACAGAAAGTCAAGATGCTCGCTGTCGGCGCGGGCGCGCGGCCGGGTGGCCGGGCGGTAATCGAGGGCATGGCGGCCAGGGGGCGGCTCGCTCTTACCGTCCAGCGGACAAAGCGTGCCGTGGCAAAGGGATCATTCCTTTCGGTGCAGCAGAGACGAGAGCTGGTGGCGCTCGAAAACCGTCTCGAAGCGGAAAACAAAAAGCAGGAGCGCCTCCTCTCGGGTCTGGGCGGCGATACGGATCGGGCGGAGCTGCGGGAGATGAGCCGGCGTTTCGAGCAGACCGTGGGCTCGGTGATCGAGGCCGAGGAGCGAGTCGAACGACTGCGCGCGGAATTGACGAAAGCCGAGGCCGCGCAGGAGGCGATGTCGACCATGGAGATCGAAAGCGCGGTGCGGGAAGAGATCGACTATATCCGCGGCCTGATGAAACTCTGCGCCAAACGCGCCCATGCGGACAATTGTCCGCTGCTGCGACCCTCCGACATGTTCTTCACGGCGGAAAAGGCGGAAGAGTGCCTTCGTCGGGTTCTGGAATTCGATCCGCGTGTGCTTGACAACAGCCGGAGCGCCTACCTGGGAAATCCGGCGGTACTGCTGGTTCCCGGCAACGGCAACGGCATGTACGACTGGAAGCGTAATCGTATCGTTCTGCCGCTGGTCCCGCCGGGAGGCGATTTTGCCGCATCGCTGGCGGCGGGAATAATCGAGTACCGGCTGGATGTTGATGAAGACAAGGCGCTTCTGGAATCCTACCACAAACTGCCGCAGTTCAAGGGTGTCCGTTCGGTTCTGCAACTTCGCGCGAATCTGGCCGCGGACTATACGACCTGGATTACGGCCGAGTCACGAGGGTACCGGGTGCTTCCGAAGGAGACACGGGCATGGTTCGAGCACGAAATCGCACCGTCGAAACAGGACGTCTACTGCCCTCCCGGCTACCGCGAGCATGATCTTTCTTCGGAGGAATTTCGAACATTGCTCGGTGAGATCGAGACGAGGCTAACGGGACCGCTCACGGATGCCGATCCCGACGACCTGTGGCTGGGCGGGATCCTCAATTGTCAGGGCGGCAATCTCGAACGAGCCTTCGAATGCCTGAATGCTTACGCTCAAGTACGCCCCGAGAACCACCTGGGGCATTTCAACCTGGGGCAGGTTGCGCTGAAAACCTCCCGGAAACAGGATGCCGTCGAGGCGTTCGGCAGGTGCTACAAATGCAACCCTCAGTCGTGGTGGGCCGCGGTTGCCCGGGAGCACCTGCGTCGGCTCCAACAGAACTGACCTCCCGTGTGTTCCTCACCGGTTTTCGCCTGAAGTAATTTACTCTTTGCAGGCAGTCGCTATACCGCTGCCGGCGATCGGCACATTCGACGCGGTACCGATGACGGTCGGTTTCGGCGCGGACCATTTTCTGAAACCGTTGAGGAGAAGAGGCGCAGCAAGGAGGTCGGCATGAACGTGGTAATCGCCGTGCATTCCAACACCGGCCATACGGTCAATGTGGCCCGGGCATTTGCAAACGATCTTCGGAAGGCGGGGCACGAAGTTGATGTGAGCATGGTGCGCACGCGCGGTGAAGTGCATCCGGGTGCGCGGAATTTCGCTCTGGTCAAGACGCCCGACCTGGAGGGGTGTGACGTGCTGCTGGTGGGTGGTCCCGTTTGGGCGTTTTCCGCCTCACCGGTGATCATGGCGTACGTGCGGTCACTTGAAGAATTCAAAGGAAAAACGGCGCTGCCGTTTGTCACCATGGGACTTCCCTGGGATTTCTGCGGGGGCACGCGGGCAATCGGACAGATGACGGAGGCGCTGGTGCTGCTGGGTGCCCGGGTGCTCGACGGCGAGATCGTGCATTACCTGTTCGGCATGAACCCGCAGGCCGTGAATGCCGCATCCGGTCGAATCGTTAAGCGCCTGACATAAGGCGAGTTAACAGGGACGGAGGCAATTTATTAAGTTTCCCGGGGCGCTGGAGCGAATCCAGGTGCCGTGCGTGCCGGCCGGGTCTCGCGGGAGCACTCCCGGCCTAACGATGAGCTTCATCCCCGGTTTCTTCGAGCGCGCACACGACTTCACTCACACCTCGAGACTTTCATCCCGAAGCGCGGCGCGCTTTTACGGCCGCTCGATACCCAGGCTCTTGATTTTTCGATGAAGGTTGGTGCGCTGCAGGCCGAGTGCCGAAGCCGTGCGCGGGATATCCCACCCGTGGATTTCCAACTGGGTGCTCACGTAGACCCGTTCCAGGGACTCCTTGGCCTCGGCCAGGGGACGGGTCGTAACGAACAGGTCGTGTCCGGGGGGTCCGCGGTCGGGTTCCATGAGCGAACGAAGAAAGGAGCCGGATATCTCGGCGCCGGTTGAGAGAATCGCGGCGCGCTCAACGATATTGCGGAGTTCGCGGATATTGCCCCTGTAGCGAAGCCCGGTGAGAAGCTGCAACGCTTCATCGGTGAACTGCCCGGGTGCAACGCCGTTGTCACGGCAGTAGCCGCTGAGGAAATGCGTTGCCAGAAGCGGGATATCATCGGGACGCTGCGCCAGAGGCGGCACATGCACGGGCAGCACGCACAGGCGGTAGTACAGGTCCTCCCGGAATGAGCCATCGGCGATCATCTCCCGCAGGTCGCGATGCGTGGCGGCGAGTATGCGGATGTCAACCTTTATCGTTTTCGTACCGCCTACCCGTTCGAGTTCTCCTTCCTGGATCGCCCGGAGCACCTTGGTCTGGGTGTTGAGGTCCATGTCCCCGATTTCATCGAGCAGCAGGGTTCCGCGATCCGCTACCTCGAACTTTCCCTTTTTCGTTGCGGTCGCCCCGGTGAACGCTCCTTTCTCGTGGCCGAAGAGCTCGCTTTCGATGAGGTTCCGGGGGATTGCCGCGCAGTTAACTTTCACAAAAGGCCGGTCGTGCCGCTCGCTGTGGCGGTGGATCGCCCAGGCGACCAGTTCCTTGCCGGTACCGCTCTCCCCGGTGATCAGCACCCTGCCCGTGGTTGGTGCCACTTTCAGGATCTGTTCCCGCAGTGCGGCGACGGCCCGGCTCTTGCCGACGATTTCGTATCGCCGCACATCCTTGCCGCGCAGTGTCCGGAGTTCATCGCGCTGCTGTTTGGCCTCGGCCGCATGGCGGACCAGTTGCCTGACTTCGATCATGGCCAGGGGTTTCTGAAGGAAATGGTACGCCCCTATCTTGATAGCGCGCACGGCCGATTCGATGGTGCCGTGGCCGCTGATCATGATCACTTCGCAGTCGTACCCCCGTTTCTTTATCTCCTCCAGCACCGAAAGACCGTCGCGCCGTGGAAGCTGAATGTCAAGCAGGACCACATCGGGGTCCTCCTCCGGGATTGCTCCCAGCGCGCGGTCGCCGTTTTCGGCAAAGCACACCTCGTGCCCCTCATCACCGAGTATGTCCCCCAGCGTCGCACGAATGTTCCGCTCATCGTCCACAACAAGGATTTTAGCCATGGTCATCTCCCGGAAGAGTCGATGATACCGAAAGCGGAAGCAGTATCGAGAACCGCGTTCCGCGTCCTTCGGTGCTCTCGCATGTGATACGACCGCCGTGCAGGGCAACGATTCGCTCGGTGAGGGCCAGTCCGATGCCGTTTCCATGCTCCCTGGTGGTGAAATACGGTTGGAAGAGCTTCTCCATATGGTCGGGAGGAATGCCGCGGCCGTTGTCTTCAACGTCGAGGCGGACCTTGTCGGGCTCAAGCACCGTGCCGACCGTGACAACTCCTTCCCGGTTGCGCTCCGCGACCGCTTCACAGGCATTCTTCACCAGATTGGTCAACGCCTCTCGCATTTGACTCCTGTCAAGCTCAAGCGGCGGGATCCTTTCGTCGGGCGCTTTCTTTATCGACACGGCGTCGTTGTCGAACAGCGCGCAGGCCTCGGCGAGTATTTCGTTGAGCGATTCACGCTTGAGAACCGGGTCGGGAAACTTGGCGTAGCGGTGAAACGTGTCGACCAGCTTCTGCAGCGTGCCGATTTCGCTGAGGATCATCGATGTGGTGCTCTTGAGGGTGTCGGGAAAATCTTCACTTCCGTTGATGAACTTTTCCTGAAGTCGTTCGGTGGAAAGCCTGATGGGGGTCAGCGGGTTCTTGATCTCGTGGGCGATTACGCGCGCGACGCGCTGCCAGGTGGCCTTACGTTCGGCGGCAAGCTTCTCGCTTCGTGCCACGTGCAGGTTGCGGGCCATCGTATTGAACGACTCGATCAGGGTGCCGATCTCGCCGCCGGCATTCTCCGGCAGGCGGTAGTCGAATCGATCGTCGGCAAGGCACCGCGTGGCAACGGTCAGCTCGGCCAGCGGCCGCGTGATGCGGGAGATGAACAGGTAGCCGACGAGCAGTGCGACGAGGACCACGGCGGCAAAGTAGAGGAGGCTGACCCGAAGTACCTGCCGCACGATCGAGCGCTTGAGCGCATCGATCTGGCGGTACTTCTTCAACGCCAGCGCGGCCTCGGCCCGCCCCGGACCGTTCCTGGACGAATCGACCGTTTCGGTGAGCACCGACTCGATGGTCGTGTCGGCGCCGAGAGCGGCGAGCGAGCGGGATGTTTTGACATAATACAGAATCAAGGGGGCGGTTGCGAACACGACGATCAACAGAAGCAGCAGAAAGGTTTTGACCTTGAGTGACAGGTGTTTCATGAGCCGCTCCGCAGCTTTACCTTGAGGAGTTCGGAGCCCCGGAAGGGCTCGGTCTTTATCAGGGGGCGTCGGTATCTCCAGTAGTACATCAGGTCCAGGGAACCTCCTTCAAGCGCTTCCACCCGGGTTTTACCCAGGATCGCGTAGATCACAAAGGAATACCGGCCCCGCGGCTGGATCTTCTCAAGCGAGAGCGCGGGCACGTTGTTGAAGCGGGTGAAGGCCGCGAGCGCTGAGTCGCGCGAAGAAAACCGCGCGGTGTCCGGGGGAGGGTGCGCGAGCAGCAGGAACCGGCCCTGGAGGATATCGAAGACGAGCGTTCGTTGCACCGTGGCCCGCTCCACGACCCCGTCGTCCCCGCGTGTCTCCACCATGAGGTACAGTGGTATCTCCGTCCCGCTGGCGGCAAGCTTCGAGAGTTCATCGTTGAATGCATTACTCAGCCGGCAGCTCAGCAGGATCTTGTCGTCGGTAAGTGTGAGGCGTGGCGACGAGACGGTCACCGGTGATGAGCCGGAGAACACGATTCCCACGGCCAGGGCAATGCCCTTTGCCGCAACCAGCAGTCCGAGAATGAAGCTCATGGGCGTGACAGGAAAATACTACTATCAGGACCGTTGTCGGTTCAAATAGCGGTATGTGCAGTGCAACCAGGATGCCGGCCTTCGTAAGACATTGGATTTTCGATGAGTGATGTGCGGACGTGGCCGCGGCCGTATCGGAAGTGATACAATTGGAAGTGGCGATGTATCCGACAGTCTTGGTGGGTCTATCCCGCGCAGGGGCGAGGAAAACGGGGAAAACGAACGCTATTGCTTTGCATGGTCGTCTCGGCGGAACGCCGGCACGGTTGTTGAAGTATGTGATCGTGAACCGGCTGCCCACGGAGACGGGCCGGCACAATGGTGCGGTGCGTTCACGATCTGTTTCAGGAGGTGACTCTTCATGGCAACTATCCGTTCGGCGGGATTGATGATACTCCTGGCGGCCCCGGCCGTGCTCGGGGATGAAGGGGAAGCCGGGATTGCCGACAGCCTCTACAGCGCGTTCTCCCACAAACTGATTTTCTCGGAAACGCCCGATGCCGGGGTACGGTGGAGAGGGGGAATCAAGCTGCGACTCTATTTCTTCAGTTTCGACGGTGAAGAAACGGCGGGGGAGGAGGGCGGTGTGCTGCCCCTGCCCCAGTTGGATTTCTTCTGGAATATGGGGGGTATTCTTACGCTTGACATGGTTATCGCCGGTATTCCGCGCATTGCCGGCGACAACGGCGATACCATTCAGGACAGCTACTCTCTGATGTCCATCAAGTCGAAACCGTTTTCCCGTGAGCTGCGTGGTCTGCCGTGGCGAATTGCCGGCGGGGCCAAACTCTACTCGGCATCATCGCAGTTCCAGGACAGCCTGGGCGAGGGACTACCCCGGGAGAGGGACGGGGCGGTGGGAGTGTTTGTCACGCAGGATGTAAGGCTCGGAAGGCATCACCACGGCAATCTCTATACGTCGATTAATTTCAGGCGGAAGCGGATCGGAAGTTCGCCGACGCTTTCGGCGACATGGTTTGTTGTACCCGGCTACCGTCTTTCGCTCGATCAGTGCGATCGATGGAGCCTCGGCCTGGAGTATTACCTGATGAACCCGGAGAAACTGCCGATCAAGTTCATCCAGTATGCCGCTGATGAGGACAGGACGGAATTTCACAATATCAATCGCAGTGTGGTAACGTTTCTCTTCTGGGGGGGATCGTACCATTCCCGCCACGTTCGTGTGGATTTCACTCTGGGCCATCACCCCACGTTTCAGGGACCGGTGATCCCGTCGGCTACGTTCGGATGGAATTTCTGAGTATCATTTCTGATAATCCACGCCTGCAAGGCGTATCGTGGGTGATACAGCGGCCGAGCACCTTAATCGATGCCTGCCCACAAGTGTTTGATTTTTGGCGAGTTCGAGGATTTGTCAACGAGTGGCACGGCTCTTGCGAGCTCTGGTGGGAAAGCGGAGATGGATGGTGGACAGCAGTTGCCGGCCGGGCAGGAATTTGGAAACAACCCAATCACAAGGAGGAGACATGAAACGGATACCGGGGGTTATCGCGGCGGGAGGGATCGGTGCGGTGGTGGTATTCGGCGGATGCGGGCTGAATCCGTTCGGTGCGGGTGAAGCGGGCCTGAAGCCGTTTGCGCACCTGGGCAAGGCGCTTGCCAAGCCGCAGGCGATCAACGAAGAGGAGAACAGCAAGCAGAGTTCGAAGAAGCGCCTGGAGGCCGCGGGTTCGGCCAAGCGCCTGGCCAAGGCGAGGGGAGGCGCGAGGGCGGAGGCCTGGATGGCGGCTGAGCCGGAGCTTGAAGATTTGGGCAACGGGAGCCTCAAGTATGTCGAGTACATGGATCGGAAACCGGCAGAGGACGATCCGCAGAAGCTCATGAGCGGCACGGCGGAGATCGTGTTCAAATACGCTCACGACAACGTGATGCTCTCGACGCTGAATCCGGCACTGATTACCGATATCGAGTCCTGGCATTTCGACGGCCGTGAAGAGAAGACGTGGGAGCCGGGGCACGTGGATTCGGTCAGGGCCACGGTAACCTTTGACGTAACCGATGTCGCGGATATCAGGCCGGGTCGCACCACGTGGTGGGGCAGGAATATCAGTGCGGATGTTGCACTGGGCAAGGGCGACACGGGATCGTTCGTGTTGAATGCGCATGATGATGTCAACCATACGCAGAGCGGTGAGGGGCATTTCTACGATGCGCACACGGGCAGGGACAACAACGGGGAGCCGTATGCATTCGATTTCGAGCTGGTAGTGTACCACAAGAACGAGCAGGATCCGGGCAAGCCGTATTATCGGTACGAAGACAACGAGGGGCTGCTCACGTTCACGCTTCCCTGGGCCGAGACCGGCGACGACCTGTACTACTGGATCTATTTCTCCCGGGTCGACATGGCCGGTGGCGGGATCGACTACAAGCGCACGGGGAAGATCTACAAAAACAGCGAAAACGGCCCCGTGTTGGCTGAGTTCATAGCGTACGAGAAAGGGTCGAAACCCGGGTATGTGATTTACTACAACGAAAGCGGCGAGGAAATCGGACGCGAATAGTATTTTCCGACTGCCATGCGTACTCCCTATCGGATACTGATGCTTCTCGGCGCTCTCTGCAGCCTCGCCGCCGGCGGGGAGGCGGAGAGCACCGAGGTGATTCTGCCCGAGGTGGCCCGGTACAGCTATGATGCCATGCCCAAGGACCCCGTTGCCTCGGCGTTCTTCTCCTTTACCCTGCCGGCGGCCGGTCAGCTTTACAACAGGGAGTTCGTTCGAGCGGCCGCATTCGGGGGAACGTTCTACGCCGGGTTCTTCACCGCTCATTATTTCCTGGCGCAATGGCGGGCGCTCAACACCGACACGTTCTACGTGGAGGATGCCTACAATCCGGAAATCGTGCACCGTGCCACGGCGCTGAAGCCGCGCGATGAAATGGTGGGGCTTCCCCGGGCCCAGAAAGCCGGTCTTTTCCTGGCGGTATCCACGGCGGCGGTATCGTACGTGTGGGGGATTATCGATGCCTGCCAGGGGGCCAACCGGTTCAACGAGACTCTCCTGCCCGCGGGTGTTCCGGTGAAGCTGGGGCTGAAATGCAACCCGCGACGAGACGGGCTGAAAGTCAAGGCCGAGTATGTATTTTGATGTTTTTTCTTATCTTAGCGGGGACGGAGGCAATTTATTAAGTTTTCCAAAACCGAATGCGGTTTCCGGGAGCCCTTCATGCGGCTTGGATAGTCTTCCTGGACTGCGCCTGAACCGCGGCCGGGTACAGGGAGTATACCCGCCGAAACTAAAGTCCATGCGGGCACCGTTGTTCACGAGGAACCTCACCAGCTCCGCCTTGCATTGGAAGCCGCAGCCGTTGCGGTGCGGATACTGCGGAACAGAATGAAGGCCGGGGGCTTCAGCTTCGCACCACGGACGATTACTGCACGTGCTGAATTGGCGCACAAATGCGGGGACAGACAAGTAACGATATCCTAACCGTTGGATAACATCCCCGAGCTAACTTATTGCTCATTTGCGGAAGGCCGCCGGGTTGAACAGACCTTACACCGGGAGGATGAACGTTCATGAATCTGGTGCTGATTCGCTGCGATCGGGACCTGCCTACCGATGGTGTCCGACTGGTTTCGTCGTTGCTCAAGCGTGCCGGGCACACGGTGCGCTTGATCTATTTGCCCGACAGTCACTTCCGGAACCATGCGGAGAAGAGCTTCGAACCGCTCCGGCAGGTCCTGTCGAACTGCGATTGCGTACTCTTTTCAGTTTACAGTCTTCGCTCACACAAATCGTCCCTGGTATCGGCATTCATTCGCGAGAACTTCCCATCCGTACGGATCATCTGGGGGGGGCCACACTGCATTTCGGCGCCGGAGCTGAGTCTGAAGCATGCGGATGCGGTGTGTTTCGGAGAAGCCGATGCAAGCGTCGTGGAGTATCTCAGACAAATCCAGCGCGGCAATGAAACCCCGACAACAGGCAGCGTGGCTTACAGGCATGGAGGAGAGACGGTGATCAACGAGCCGGAGCCGCTGAACAGGGACCTGGACGCACTCCCTTTCCTGGATTTCGACCTGTCGACTCAGTACATCCTGGAAGATGATCTGGTTCCCATGAGCAATGGGATAGTGGCACGAACGTGTTCGGGGTATCCCCTGGGACAGCCAACCCTTTCCTTTCTGACAATGCGAGGCTGTCCCCACATGTGTTCGTACTGCAACAACTGCCGCTTTGTGGCCATGTACGGCAGCAACTCCATACGGAAACAGAGCGTAAGACGGTTCATGGATGAAATCGAAGCGCTGGTCGGGCAATTCGGGTTTTTCAGAGGAGTATTTTTCGGCGATGATGATTTCTTCATGAGAAGCCCCTCGGAGCTGGAGGAATTCGCCGCGAGATACAAGAAGAATGTCAGAGTGCCTTTCACGATATGTGTCAGCGCGAATACCTTCCGGCAAAGCAAGTTTGAGGTGCTTATCGACGCGGGCCTGGCCAGAGTTATCATGGGCGTGCAAAGCGTGCAGCCTCGAACGCTGAAAGAGGTGTACAACAGACACATCGATCCGCTGGAGGTCAAGACGATTGCGCAGGACATCTGCAACGATCACTTCAAATCGCATGGAGTCAGAACAATGATTGATTTCATTTGCGATAATCCCTACGAGACCAAAGAAGATGTCCTGGCAAACTACCGGTATATGGCGGCGCTGCCCCGCAATACGATCATGCAGGTATTCAAGCTCTCGTTTTTCCCCGGAACGCCGATTTACGAGAAAGCCGTACGAGACGGGCACATACGGCCCTTTGATGACGGCGGGTTCAGGTCATACTCGGATTCGGCGGAATACCAGGTCCACTACGAAGAACTGCTGCTGGAGTTTCTGGGCAACATGAACCGCAAGATACGGATCCGGATACCGAGATTTTTCTTTGCCGCAATCTCGTGCGCCCCTCTGCGGCACGTGATGAACCGTATCCCGAAACGAACGATGCGCACCCTGATAAGACTGGTTCCGCAAGTTCTTGCAAGAAAGACAAAGGAGAAAGTGAGCAAGCGGTAAACAAAGGGGTAAACAAGGGGTCGGACCAAACGTAGCTTTTTGGAAATCAACTCATTACCTTCATCCAACCCCTCAAATTGAAACGCTTAATCATCACCAATCATTAGTTCATTCCGTTGACCATAATATAATCAGAAAATGGCCACTTTGCCGTTGCCCCCACATCCCGGAACTGCCGCAATGAATCGCAATTCATCACCGCATCCGGATCACCCGCCGCGCATTGCCGTTCCCACCCCGCTCCCGGACGATCAGTACCCCGGTTGTGTTTCGACCGCTCCGGAGGAGCCCGTGCATCGTTGAGACTTCGCCGGCACGACGCCCGCGCAGGTCAAACACGTTCGGGAGCGGCTCGCCGGCACCGGTCACCGACAGGACCTCCCGGGTCGCCGGCCGAAAGCCGAACCGGTTTCTCTCGGCGGCCGAAGATACCAACTCTTCTCCATCACCCGCTGCATGGAAAAGGCTCGGACTCTTGATGAAATCCTTCTCCATCCCGGGGCCGTCCCACAGCACGCTCAGGAATTCTCCGCAGCAGCCTTCGTCGAAGTAGCCGATTGAGATGGGGTGGTATCCTTTTGTCAACGTGCACGTGCCGCTCTTTTCTTCCTTCCCGCTGTAGACACTGTTGTCCACCACCATCTCGCCGTCGATGGAGACCGTGCTGCCGTTGTCGGCCGCACTGTAGAAGGTGTATTCTCCGGGACGGTCGACCTTGAGGTATCCATAGAAATGGAACGCATAGTTCTCGCTGCGCAGTTTGATGGCGTAGTTGATATACGGGTTGACCCCCGTGGCCACCGGCTCATACTGCGAGAAATCCGGCACGGCCGACATCTCGTCGATTTCGTAGTAGTCATAATTGAGACCCGGGGCAAGGGGCGTATAGGCGAAGGTCTCCTGATGTGCGGAGACGAGCGTTTTCCCGGCCTTGTCGGGCACATCGGAGACGGTGATGGTGTAGGTGGCGCCGCGCTGCATGGCATCGACCGTGAGCGTGACCGTTTCCGGTTCGATTCCGATAGCTGCGTCCGACACACTCAGGCCCTCGATTGCGTACAGCGAAGCATTGGCTGCTCCGTCGCCAAGCGGCTCACTGAATCGAATGAGGACTTCATCCTCCGCCCCGTGGGCCGATATCGCTATCACCCGGGGTTCCGCGGTATCCTCGGGTGTGCGCGTCGTGGCCGGCGCCGACCGGCCCCCTTCGTACCCCCACACATTCACCGCGCTCACGGTGTAGCTGTAGTCGGTGTTGTGGAGGAGATTCATGTCCATGAAAGTCGTCTCGGGGACTTCGTCGATCAACTCGCCGTCCCGATGGATGCGGTAGGATTTGATCCCCGACTCCCGGTCGTTCGAGGCATCCCACGAAAGGTCAACGGCATGCCCGTCGCGTGGCTCAGCCGTCACACCGGCCGGCGCGGGCGGTGCGGTTTCATCCCATGCCCACCGGGCTCGGTCCATGCGCTCGGCCCAGTCGCCGAAGTAGTTCCGACGATACTGTGCGATTGTCAAGGCACCGTCCTTGCCGCCGGCTTTCCACTCCTCCGATGGGTCATCAACATACCAGGAAGGATACTCGTCCGGATTATCCGGAGGGTCCTTGCCGTCGTTGATATGAACGAACCTGCCGCCCCAGTGATCGGTGGTGGGCTCCTCGGGGTTGCCGCGAAGGAGGTAGACGTACGACGGCGTATCTCCCATCTTGATCCTGCCGTTTTTCAGCGGGAGGAAATACTCGCCCAGGGCGCCGTGGTCGGCCACGTGCACCTTGAGGAAATTGTTGTTGCTCAGATCCTGCTCCACATTGCCCCCCGATGCCCACGCTTCGACCCCCTCCCCGCTATACCATCCGCGGAATGTTTCATTGCATTCGATGATCCAGAGATCCTTGTGGTTGTCCCGGATGTAGTTGTAGGAGGACTGGTCCTGTTCCTTGTTCCACGAGCCGATGAAGTAGACCCGCAGTTTGCTCTTGATACTCGGGTCCTGCTGCAACGCTTCGCTGACCCGGGTAATCGCTCCCCAGGAAAGCACCCAGAGGGGGCGAGAGTCGTCCTTCCCCGCGGCTTCGACGATTTTCCCGGCACTTGATGTGGTCACCGATCGCAGATAGTCGGGCTCGGGATAGGTCTCGGAATGAGATTTCAGCTTCGTGTAGTCCCGCTCGTAGACATCGAGTACTTCACGTATCTCTGCTTCGCTGCCGCGGGGAGGTGAGGAAACGATACCTTCGATATCGAACAGATCGGCATACAGCAGGAAATGGACCATCGACTGATTATCGTCTTCGTCGCTGCCCCCCAGGTCGGTGGTTACCACCACGCGGTATCGCTCGCCGGTCAGGGCCCCTCCCGATGGGTTGTCGATCCCGCGGGAGTCGTATGAAATACCCAGGACACAGCAGCACAGCACCGGCAGAAATCGAGCACATCGCTTCGTCATACGGCATCTCCGTGAAAACATGGTTCCGTCTCCGGGTTCAGGATAGACTGGGGGGTGATTCCCGCCGTTTCGAAAGGCCGGAGAATCATTCGGACTGTAGTTGGAGGTTTGTCTTCGGGGTCGACAGAAAGTCGATTCGTGACCATGCGCTCCCCCCGGGCGCATCCGGCCCTCCCCTTGACCCGACAGCGCAAGATGCTGCCGCGCCTGCTTTATTATAAGTATAGCGGTCGCCTACCCGTATTGCCGAAGCAAATAATGCATATCATTTCCAATAATGACCGGAATGACAACTAACCTGACGCTGTAGACCCGGATGTGATGCTTTGCTGCCCGGCTGCTCACGCCTGCAAAGCCGGCATCCGAGCGTGCGTTCGTTCCGGATGCCCCATATTGCCTCACGAGCATATTGCGGGCATTGACCTGGAGCAGGATCGAGCAACAAGGCGGCAGGATCGGAGTAGAAATTCCGGCCGTTTCTCCTTATCATATGGGCATTGTCGCAATGCTGACTGTTGCTTTATCCGGGACGGTCTCCGGGGAGGCCTTGCTCCCAGGGAGGTTCGGCGATGAGAAATACAGTCACCTTTGTCGGATGGATTGTGAGTGCCATGACTATTGCAGCCCCCAGCTCCGAAGTGCTTTTCCGCTCCGACTCTTACACTGTCTACAGCGACAGTGTTCGAGACGACGGTCCCTACAACGCCACGTCCTATTCGACGGACGGCATTTCCATCTACTCGCCGCTTCCACCCTCGCCCTGCAAGGACGACCCGAGCGCCTGCTACGTTGAGAGCGGTTTGCGGTTTGATCACCCCTGCGTGCCCGAATCGACGCTACGGTGGTGGGCGATTCGGGCTACTACACCTTTCGGTCGACCAAAGTGATGGGAAGGTTGAGCTTTGATCCCAAACGGATGTGGAGAGACGACGATGCACAGGATAATGGGATACTCGGGACAGAGGACCTGAAACTGTATGCGGAAGGAGCTGCTCTCGGGTTGAAAGACTATCCGGCCAATGAGAGCCGGAACAACCCGGGATACGAGGATATTACCGAACGCATTCCCGTTATGGTCGGATTCAACGTGCCGGCGTTTCGCGTGCTCGATGTGCTGAGTGTGGAAGTGCAGTGGTTTGGATCGCGCGCGCCCAACAGCTACAACCGGGTCATGTTTTCCACGACCCTGCCGCAAGCGGCAAGCGGTTCCACGCCGGAGCAGTATGTGCGTGACGACATAAAATGGTCGGTGTACGCGCGGAAGGCGCTCTTTGGCTTCTGCACGCTCACCGGTCAAATCGCAAGCGATCATCTCAGAACCGAGAAGGTGGGCCTTGAGCATATCGACACCGAGGAGAACCTCCGTGATCCCCGGAACCGGCATTGGCGCGTGAAAATGGCCTTTGCTTTCTAAGCCTGCATGGGAGACAACATGATACGACATTTCCTTCTGCTCCTCCCGCTCGCGCTCTGCGCGGTGCGGGCCGATGTTCCCGAGTATGTCCGCACTTTCTGGGAAGCAAACAATGACGTTTTGAACGAAAAAATCGCAACATTCGATTCGCTGCAGTCGGTTGAGCGGGACATCTACGAAGCAACCCTGACCCTGCATGCTCAACCCATGGCCCACATTTTTGATACCGACCGCAATCCCTACGATATTGTGGTGCGGCGCACCGGGGCGCTTGTGGACCATCTCAAGACCATGCCCGGCGGTCCCGACCTAACCGCTCCGGAGTTCGGCGCCCACGACGATCTCGAGAAGCAGCGGGCCGGTGAGGCGGTTTGGCCCATGATGGATGTAGACCCTGAAAACCCGACCGGCGTTGAATCCGACCGTCCTTCGCGCGGCACGACCACCGTGCTTCGTGAATTGCGCTACAGGGGGTATCTGAATTCCAAGGGCGGTGGCAAGGGGTTCACGGTCCACTTTCGAGGACTCGAGGCGAGCGTAACCAATCCAAGCGGAGAGCATGTAAGGCTTTCGCTGTTCACTGCGGCGGGGAGGATCAGAACGACAAGCATCTTCGACGGCAATCGATCACGCATTCGCATCGACCTTTCCAATGCCGTGGACGCCCCGGGGATGTATTACGTGAGGCTCACCTCGGGCAGGTGTTCGAACACCCGACGCGTTGCCTTCTACAATCGGTGAGCGTGAAAAAGTCCGGCGGCGGCTCCTTTGTATCGCCGCGGGTTTCATCTGCAACGCAACAGCATATTCAGGAGGTACGCCATGCTGCCGAGTGAAACACGACATCCTAGTTGCCACAGCAGGTTGTCGACACATGTTCTTTCGTTTCTTATCCTGTTTTTCATTCCATTGATGTTGCCGTTCGTGTTTCCGCCCGCCGGTGCGGCCCGCGCTCAGTCCGCCTCCGGCTTGCCGCGGGTCGTGATCCTGACCGACATCGGCGGGGATCCCGACGATAAGCAATCCCTCGTGCGGCTGCTCGTCTATTCCAACGAGCTGGAGATCGAGGGCAT
>CAZNDN010000067.1:0-10288 GCA_964571815.1 uncultured Fibrobacterota bacterium
TTCACCGTTTCGACCGATTCGGCGACTTCTTTGCGGATTGTTTCCTGCTCCGGGCCGCGGGCGTAGGTGCGCATGTCCCGGAATCCGGCGGACCACTCCGACGTGCCCAGGAACGTGCCGCCCAGACCGATCCACTCGTCGTTTTCGTTCTCCAGGCCGCAGAGGATCGTCCACACACGGGCCCATCCGCGCGCCGTGTTCTCCGGATGATACCCGCCGCCGCCGGTGACCAGGAGGGGAATATTTCTTGCGATCAGGCCCGGCAGGATGTCGGCAAAGACGTTGTTGGTCATATTTAAATGCACCAGGGGGTCGCCCCCGAGAACATCCATGCCGATCTCAACGACCAGTACATCGGGCCGGTACCAGTCAAGCAGCGGCGGGACCAGCTCGCGGAACGCCCTGGTATAGGTCTCATCGTCGGTGCCCCGCGGGAGGGGGAGGTTGACATTGTACCCTTTCCCCTCATCTTCGCCGATTTCCTGCTCGAATCCTCCCCACGGATAGATCGTCTTTCCGCTTTCGTGAAACGATACGGTCAGCACATCGCTGGTGCGATAGAAGGCGTCCTGGGTGCCGTTACCGTGATGCGCGTCGAGATCGAGGCAGCAGACACGTTTCCTGCGTTCCCGAAGGTACATGCAGGCCAGGACGATATCGTTGATATAGCAGAACCCGCCGGCTTCGGCGGGCTGCGCATGATGAAACCCGCCCGAAGGGTTGAACGCCACGCGTGCTTCACCGTCGCAGACCAGGCGGGCGCCGCACAGCGAAGCGCCCGCGGCAAGGCGCGCGTATTCGTACAGGCCGAAAAATACGGGCGTGTCATCGGTGCCCACTCCGAAAAACAGGTCCTCGGGACCGATCGTCCCGGCCGAGATCCGTTTGAGCACGTCGAGGTATTCCGCCGTATGAAACCGCCGCAATTCCTCGTCGCCGGCTGCCCCGGGCGCCACCTCCCGCCTCCCGTCCCCATCGTACTGCCCGACCTTGCGCAGCTTCTCACGGGTCATGGCCGCCCGCTCGGTCTTGAACGGACACGTGTCCGGATAGTGATAGCGCTCAATCTCGTCGGAGTGAATGAATGCGGCGTTCATGCGTTGCGAAAGTCAATTAACGTGCGGCGGTAGGCGTCGGGAAGACCGATATCGAAACGGCTGCCCTGCACCACATAACCCCAGAAGCCCCGTTCCCGCCGAAGTTTGTCCAGGCAGGAGGTAAGCTGAAATTCGCCGCCCTCCCGGATATTGTGCGTGATATGCTCGTCGAGGTGCTCGTAAATATCCGGATGCAGAATGTACAAGCCGAATATCGTGAGGAATTCATCGTCCCCCATGCCTTCCATGCGCAGGTGCTCCCGCGCATACCGCGGGTCGGGTTTTTCGGCGAATTCGGTGACGGCCAGTACCGAGCCGGGCTTTTTCCACGTGCCGGCCGCGCAGCCGAAATTGCGAATCTGATCGCCCGAGGTGACTTTCAACCCCACGACACTTTCACCCACCTCTTCGTAGACATCGAGCAACTGCCGCACACAGGACACGTCGGTGTCCGATGCGTACAGATGATCCCCGAGCATCAGCAGAAACGGCTCATCGCCGACCCATTCCCGGGTGCAGTATACCGCGTGACCGAATCCGTCCTGCTTCTCCTGCACCGCAAAATTCACGCGGTGACCGAGGTCCTGGAGGTAGCGGCTGTACGCGCGGTTCTCTTTTGACAGTTTGTTCAGGTTCTCTACCGCCGGTGGTACGCAGAAAAAATCTTCGAACAGGGCCCGATCGTTCTTCTGCACCACCAGACAGACGTTCTCCATCCCCGAGTTCACCGCTTCCTGCACGATCGCCATGATCACCGGCTTCGCCCTCCCGTCGCGGTCCACCACCGGAAAGAGCTCCTTTTTGAGGGCCTTGGAGGCGGGGAAGAGTCTGGTGCCGAAACCCGCGGCGGGGATCACCGCCTTGCGAATCTTGCGGCTGGAGCGAAGCGTCAGCTTCAGGCACGGAAGGGCAAGGTCGCGCTCGAGGATTTCGACTACCCGATCCTGGTCCTCTTCACTCCGTGCGATAAACTGCGCCGTGCCGTCGCCCTGCGACCCCACGCCCTTGCCGCCGTGCACGTACGGTTTGATCGGCTCGTACCCGAGTACCTTGTGGAGAACGGGCGCGGTGAGCTGCGAAGGACAGGCCGGCCCCAGGCAGGCGTCGAACCGCGACTGCGCTTCGTTCATGAGCGCCCCGAGCGCGGGG
Organism: uncultured Fibrobacterota bacterium; assembly: GCA_964571815.1. GTDB lineage: Bacteria > Fibrobacterota > Chitinivibrionia > Chitinivibrionales > WJKA01 > CAZNDN01. The sequence continues at coordinate 2,247 of CAZNDN010000067.1, forward strand.
GCGTCGCCGGTGCGAAGCGCTTCGAATGCCCGGCGCGTGATATCGGCATTGATCGGCCCGAGATACTCCTGCACGGTCCTCTGGAGTTTGTTTTCGGCGAACGGGTAGCAGTGGTTGAGACTGTTGAGAATCTCCCGCGTGTCCTTGCCGGCGCACAGATCCACAATCACGTAGAACAGGTCCCGGGGTACGCTCAACTCCCGCACATCGATCATGTCGCCGTCGAAATCCATCATCACCGGCCGGTTTCCGTAGGCACAGCCCTGGTCCATGCGGCCGCAGCGGGACGGGGTCGTGATCTCACCCAGGTAGGCGAACTCCATCTCCCCCCGCACCGTCATTTTCAGATCGTATACGCGGTTGAATGCTCGTGCAACCATCACGCACAGGGCCGCGCTTGAGGAAAGCCCCTTTTTGAGGGGAAGATCGGTACAATAATTGTCGATATGCACCCCGCGTACACGGTAGTGGGTGAGCACCTGGAAGGCGACACCGGCCGCATAGCTGAAAAACCCTCCTCGTTCCGCCTCGGCCAGGAGCGCTTCGCGCTCCATGGGAAGCTCCCACGGACCCTTCCGCGCACCGTCGCTGAGCGTGCTGTGAAGAATCAGTTTGGTCGGGTGAGGTTCCACGCGCGCGTAAAGACCCTGGTTGGTCCCCGCGATGATGGTGTGTCCTTTCTCCAGCGCGCCGTTGATTCGGCGGTATCCGCCGGCCCAGTCGCTGTGTTCACCGAAAAGACAGATACGACCCGGAACAAAGAGCTTCATTGGTATCCTTTCCGAACGTGCGGGTTTGCTCGACCGCACACGACCCCTAAAGCGCCGGAACAGCTCAAAAACTGAACCCTACTCCGGCGTTGAAATACCCCAGCCCGCCGGCTTCCTCGATCACCCCGAAAAACGAGTCGGTCCAGAAAAAACGTGCGCCGATGTACTCACGTACGGGCAAGGGTGGAGGCGCCCCGAAACCGTATCCCGCGGCCAGACCGGCGTAGACATCGATGAACTCCCGAACCGGTATGTGCTCGGCAAGTACGGAGAGATTGAAGGGATGAAACGCGGCGCGAGCCATGAGCGGCACCCGGAAATCATCGGCGCCCAGGAGCATGAAAGCCATTGACCCACCCCCCGAGATCGCATCGTGAAACCCGTAGTCAACGGCGACGAACCCGCCCACACCCGGAAACAGACTGGTGCCGAACGACACGGTGAGATTGTCTTCTCCGTAGCAGCTTCCCGACGATGTAGCCCGGGAGGCGGCGCCCCGTGCCGCCGGCGCGGAACCAAACAGCGCACCGGCCACACAAACAACCCGCACGATTGATACCGATTTCATCGACAATTCCTTTCCCGCTCGTTGAAACAATCCCGATACGACCGCGCAACCGACCCCAACTCAGTTTTCTCTGGCCAGTTGCACGCTGAGATTGCTGCCGGGGCTCAGCAGTGCTTTGACCGTGGGGTCCGAGGGGTCGAAGCCGAGCCCGACGGCGATTTGATCCAGGTCCCGCAGATACACGGTCCATATATCATCTTCGATATCCACATACACCGCAACCGTATCCTCACAGGGTACCGGCTTCATCTCGCCGGCGGCCGTGTCGATCACGGCACAATCGCTTCCGGCAAGATAGATCGAATCACCGGTCAGCTCCCAGGTGCCCCGGTGAACCAGCGCCGTGTCCCCCGACCGGTCGTACCACGTCGCCAGCTCGTAGCGTCGATCTTCACCGATATCCATCCGTATCCGTACGTCGTCACCCACCAGCGTCGCGAGATTCATCAATCCGTTCCAGGTTCCCACGACCGAGGGGTTCGACGGTTCCTGGCCGCACGTGAGCCCGAGGCTTGCGATACACGCAAAAACCAATAAAGACAAGGATCTTCCGTTCACGGCCATCCTCCCTTCGTCAAGGTTGGTCCTTCGCACCCGAATCTCTTACATAAAATACATGGGTGAGCATCGGGGGCGGCCATCGGCGAATGCCGGCGCCGGCTTATCGCCGGTGATACGCGCACCGGCCCGCAACGAGTGTCGTCCAGCGGTGAAGGCGTACTCGCTCCTGTATTATTTTATGCTCGATTCCCCCGAAAAGCGAACGTTCTGAATCGTGGTGCCACTGAAACTCCGGAGCGGTCATGACCGCACATTACCTCATTGCCGGCTTCATGCTTGCCGCGATGTTCGTGCTGTTCCTGGTGATTGCGGGGAGCATGAACACTATCGTGAATCTGCTGCGCAAGCTGGAATATCTGCTTATCAAGGAGGAAGAGTTTCACAAAGAGGCCCTGTTGATTCGGAAGGCCATGGAGCAGAAGGTTTCCAACGAAGAGCGGATGCAGCGGGAGCGTGAAGAAGCCGGGGGACAGAGCGAGCCCCCCTCGTAGACCCGTCGCGCGACACGCCATAACAAGGCCGGGCAACAACATACCATGCCGGATCAGGGCAGAATCTTCGTAGTATCTTCTCCATCGGGGGGCGGCAAGACGACCCTGCTGAATCACGTGCTGGAAACGGTTCCCGGTGTGACCTATTCGATTTCGGCTACGACCCGTGCGCCGCGGCCCGGCGAAGAAGACGGCAGGCACTATTTCTTCCTCACCGAAGAGCAGTTTCAACGCAGGATAGCGGAAGGCGCTTTCGCCGAGTGGCAGCGCGTGCACGGCAACTATTACGGGACACCCATCGATTTTGTACGCGAGACCGTCAACTCCGGCCGGCACCTGCTGATGGATATCGATGTGTACGGGAAGAAGAAATTCGACGCCGTCTTTCCCGAAGCGGTGGGAATACTCATTCTGCCTCCCTCGCTGGAGGAACTCGGCCGACGGCTTCGGGAGAGGGGGCAGGACTCCGAGGAAGCAATCGTGACGAGACTGGGCAATGCGCGCGACGAAATGGAATTCGCGAGGCGCGAGGGAAAGTACGAGTACCGGGTTATCAACGATGAACTCCGGAGGGCCGAAAGCGAGATCGTCTCCATTGTGTTCTCGGAGATTGCGCATTCGTAGGAACCCCGCCGGCCCGCCGGCCTGTTGACAAAGGCAGACGGCACGGTCGATTGGCGGCCGGGGAAAATGACGCGTTCCGTGGCCCCGCGTTCGGGGGCTGAAGGATTATGTATATTCCATTCTGGTCTGACGGAGGGCGAGGGCGGCTCTCGATTTCCATCCCGGCGGTTCGACCGGTTCAATGAAAACAAACCCCGCTATCCACGACTTCGACTGGCTTCCCGAGCGCATCGGCAAGTACCGCATCGAGAAGATCCTGGGTATGGGCGGCATGGGGGTCATCTACAAGGCCCTGCAGGAACCCCTCAATCGTGTGGTAGCACTCAAGGTGCTTCTCCCGGCGGCACAGCGCACGCGGGAATCGTCGATGCGGTTTGAACTCGAAGCGAAGGCAATTTCGCTGCTGCAGCATCACAATATCGTCAATATCTACGAGTACGGTCAGGAGGGAGAATACCGCTATTTCGCGATGCAGTTTGTGGACGGGGAGGATCTGGGCAGGAAGATCAAGGGTCTGAAGCCGATGGCGTTCTCGGAGCTGATCGATATCAGCAAACAGATCTGCCGCGGGCTCCGCTATGCCCACGCCCACAGCGTTATCCATCGTGATATCAAACCGCAGAACGTGTTGATCGAGTCAAACGGCCTGGTGCTGCTGACCGATTTCGGCATTGCCCGAATTTTTTCCGACTCAAATATTACCATGACCGGCGTGGCTGTGGGAACGCCCGAGTACATGTCGCCGGAGCAGGCCGAAGGGCTTGCTCCCGATGCGCAAACCGACATTTACTCGCTGGGCGTGCTGATGTACGAAATGGCAACGTCGGAGCCTCCGTTCACGGGTAAGAACGCGGTCTCGATCGCGTACAAGCAGGTGCACGAGTTGCCCCCGCCTCCTTCGGCGAAGCGCAAGGACATACCCAAGCGGCTCGAGCTGATCATCTTGAAAGCGTTGAAGAAGGACAAGAAGGAACGGTATGGCTCGGCCGAAGAAGTGCTGGAGCATCTCGATTCGGTTGATGTCGAGGAGAAGGTCCACCGATCCACCGTGCCGTTGCTCTCGCGGAAACGCTCACATGAGACGCAGGCGCGCAGCGAGTATATCGAAAAGCGGATTACCGACCGGCGCAGCGGCGACCGGCGCAACCGCGGCACCGACCGTCTCGCGGCATTCAAACCGTGGACCCTCGGATTCTGGGTCGAATCGCTGCGTTCGCAACTCCTGTCGCTGTCGCTGATACTGGTGCTTGCGCTGCTGTTCGTCTATCATATCGTCAAACATCACTGAGTTCGGCACGACGGGGAGGGGGGGATGATGGCCGGGTGCAACACACGGCGAAGCGGAGCGGCGGCCGAAACACGGGCCGTGGAGCATCTTGTCGCGTCGGGCTACCGCGTCGTGGCGCGCAACTACGCCACGGGAGCCGGCGAAATCGACTGCATAGCCGAATCCCCCGAGGGAGAGACGGTATTTGTGGAGGTCAAGTCGGAAGGGCGGCCCGGGCGCGGCCATCCGTTCTTTCGGGTCAGCCGCGCGAAACAGCGGCAGTTGATGAGGATGGCCCGAACCTACCGCGCGGAGCACGAATCGGATCAGCGTCCGTGCCGCTTCGATGTTATCGCCGTGACGGGGGACCGTATCGAGCACCTGCGCAACGCGTTTATCGGGTGAAACGGGGGGGCCACTACTCCTCCGCCGATTCGGCTTCGGCTTCGTCCTCCGGTTCTTTCTTTTCCCGCTCCTCGCGCGCGGCAAGCACTTCTTCGATCGCCTGCTCGTACTTCTCTTTCGGCTGGAGACCCGGGAGTGCCTTGACAACGCGCTTGTTGTCGACAATAAAAACGGCGGGGATCCCCGAAATGCCGAAGTAGGAGGCAATGGAGCGGTGAACGTCGACGTTGACCTTGATCACTTCAATCCTGCCGGCGTACTTCGAGCCCAGTTTCTTGATTATCGGATTCAATATCTTGCAGGGCATGCACCACGACGCCCAGAAGTCGATCACCACGGGGATTTCCGATTTGACGATTCTGTCGGCAATCTGCTGCGAAGAATCGACCGGGGGAGACTCCGCCGATCCCACCTGCGCCGCAACAAGACAGGCACACGCCGCGGTCAGCCATGCCCGACGAAGCGGGCGTGCGGGAGAGAGTCGGCGTGCACCATGTAGAAGAATAACAAAGTAGTTCTTCATGTTCTTCTGTTTTCTCCTTTGTTTTGCCGTGTGTTACAACACTGCAACCGCTGCTCCCAGTGGTGAAGGACGCGCATAAATGCTGTTTGCCGGGAGCATCAGGTGACGTAGCACGGTCATTGTCGGGGGGCATGCGATCACCGTCAGAATTGCGAAAGGTAGACCAGTTTCAACTCCCGGTTCCACGGTATTCGCTCCCGCTCACCGTCGATCGTGAGACGCGTGTTGTTCTGAAGCACATCTTTAGCGTTGAACTGCACGTAGAACGCCTCGGCGAACCGCCACCGGATTCCGATATTGAGAAACCCGAAAAGCGGGTTGGCCCAGGTATCGCCGTCGGGATCGCGATAATCGAGCGCGCAGTCGTACTCCACGGCCACCGCGAGTTCCTCATTCAACGCAAAATCCAGCCCCACCGAGACATCGGGCCACGACACGTCCCCAATCTCTTCGAGCGAGAAATTCACCGCTCCGTGGAAGCCCAGTTGCATGGCGGCCAGCAGCATGTAGTTCTTACTGAGTGAGGCAAAGAAACCCTGGGATTTGTAAAGATACCCCGTGTAGTCGTCATCCTCCCGGATGCCGCCGTAGCCCTGGTGTTCATAGCCCAGCGCCAGGGCGGGCAGGGCAAAACTCTCTTCGATGAGCCGGTACTTGACATGTGCCCCGGGGACCGGGTTCGGCCTGGCCTTTCCCCGCCCGATCAGCCCGTCACCCCCGTACCCGAGTCCGATATTGAGCCGGTCGGTAACTCCCACGGCAACTTCCACGTACAGGCCGCTGCCGTGAATGGCGGTGTCGCCGGCGGGGTAGATTCGTGTTTCGAAATCGAAGAAGGCTCTTGGCAGGACACCGGCCGTATGCGAATCGACAAGCCGGCGCGGCTGGATCATTTCCGTCCTGCCCGGGGTAAGCGGACAAAGTACGAGTGCGGTTATACCCCCAACCAGCCCGGTACGCAGGTTCATGGTGAAGACTCCCGTGCACGTTGCAGCTCGCGCTTGCGTCGCCGGTTATCGCGACGGATCCGGCGTTTCTTGCGCTCGTGCTCTGCGTTTGTCAAGGAAAAGTCGTGCTCGCCGCTTCCGTCCCACTTTGCCACAAAATACAATTCGTCTGTTTCCAGGGGAGCCACCGATGCCCGCAGGGATGCCTCGCCCGGGGAACAGATGGGTCCCGGAGGCAGGCCGGCGTGCACGCGCGTGTTGTAGGGGGAGCGGTTGTTGAGTTCCGATACGCGCAGAGGGCCCGAGAACTTTCGCAGTGCATACCGTACGGTCGGATCGGCCCCCAGCGGGTACCCTTTCTCCAGGCGATTGGCGAACACACCGGCAATGCGGGGCCGTTCGTGTGCGACGGTCGCTTCTTTCTCGACGATCGATGCCAGGGTGACGATATCATGCATACTCAGCGACTTGACCGCGGGCGACTTTGCGGGAAGACCGTCCCATACCTCGGCAAACCGCGCCGTCATTCTCCGAATCACCTCATCGGTCCCCACGTCCTCGGCGAAAAAATAGCTGTCCGGAAACAGATACCCTTCGAGGCTCGAGGCAGGTATGTCCAGTGCGTGTAGACGCGACGAGTCGTAGCACCCCGTCACGAATGCGGCCGAGTCGACGGGGAGGTCGCGGGAGAGAATACCGGCCGTCTGCTCAATCGTGAGGCCCTCGGGAATAGTGGTCGACAGTTGAATCGGGGTCGCCTCCAGGAGTTTGCGCGCCGCCGAAAACATGCCTTCGTTGACAAAAAAGGAATACCTTCCGGCCTGGACCTTCTTCTCGTTGCCGTTGAGCTTGATCCATGCAACCAGCGCGGGCGCCGAGGGGATGACCTCTTTTTCGCGCAGCCTTCGTGCAATGGCGCCCAGAGCGGTTCCCTGCTCGACCGTCAACGTAATCTTCCCGCCCCGTGGAGCGAACGGGACGGTAAGCACCACAACAGTGCCTGCTGCCAGGAGCACGGCAACCGGAATCGCTATCACTGTTTTCATATAGAGTTGTACTCCCCGGAAGAGCCATACCGCCAGGTAGAAGCAATAGCCGAAAAAAGCCAGAAGCCAGAGTACACCGGTAAACCAGGTTCGACAGAGAATTCGGGGAATATCTCGCATGCGAAGCGGCACGGTTACCTCCCCGGCGGAGGCGCTCGCTGTGCCTTTGAGCAATATACATCACGGGCTTACCGTATCAATTGCTGAAGCCGCGGTGCAATGGTATTATTTTCGATAGGCACGCCCGCCCGGCACCGATCGATCGAAGGGCGGGCCGGCAGCGGGAGATGGGGGACCGGGCAGTCGCTCCTCCTGGAAGACGGGGGAGAGGAAAGTCCGGGCACCGAAGGACAGGATACCTTGTGTTAAACGAGGGACCCCGCACGCGGGGTACGGAAAGTGCCGCAGAGAACAGACCGCTCTGCCCTCCGCTTCGCGGGGCGGCGGGGTGAGAGGTGAAAAGGTGGGGTAAGAGCCCACCGCCCCGAGGGTAACCAGAGGGGGCCGGCAAACCCTGTCCGGTGCAAGACCAAGCAGAAGGAGTCCCGCCGAACAGGCGGGAGGAGGTGGTCCGTCTCTTATTCCTTCGGGTGGGTCGCTCAATGCTTTGCTGCGCAAAGCCAGATAGATGACTGCCTCTTTTGCCCCCGAGGGGTGAAACAGACAGAACCCGGCTTACAGGTCCTCCATTCTCCTTTTTTTTACGAATCCCCGGGCGCGAGATTCCACGACCCGGGGATATCTGCGATGTGCTCAATCGTGGCCACGGGATCGACCGGCGCGGGCGGTGGAGGGTGCGGGGAAAGACCCGAAATGCGCCACAAGGAGGCATGATCGAAA
>CAZNDN010000067.1:10388-21175 GCA_964571815.1 uncultured Fibrobacterota bacterium
CGGTGGAGGGTGCGGGGAAAGACCCGAAATGCGCCACAAGGAGGCATGATCGAAAGACACGGAACACACCGCTTCGAACGCGCAGGTGCCCGGTGTTGCGTATGCAGTCTCGTTCGCGCAAAACCGTTCCACTGCGCGCGGGCGATTGTATGCTCCTTCATTGGAGCCGCCATTGGAGCCGCGGCCACCGGAGAATTCTCGCGCCACTCCCTGCCGTGCCGGTGGGATCGGGCCCTTTCGGCGATTGCATTGTATGTGGCGGCGGCATTTGCGTGTGCGGCGTCGGCCGCGGGGGTGGGGGAACGACCGTGGGAAAACCTCGCCGTCAAGCGCGTGGAGGTTTACGGCAATCGCGTGACACAAGAGCGGATGATTCTGCGGTGTCTTTCAATCGACCGGGGAACCGTCTACGATTCCGCCCGGGTTGTTGCGGCCAAAAACCGATTGGAAGAAACCGGGCTTTTCTCCGATGTAGCCGTGTTTCCGTTCCGTGAAAACGACAGCCTTCTGCTGAGGGTGATCGTGGTGGAACGCCCCTATTTTTCCATATCCGATATCGGCGGGGAACTGCGAAACCCCTACGGCACCAGGCCGCGGGAATGGTGGCGAAGGGGGAGAGTGCGTCTGGGCCTTCGATTGGACAATTTCAGGGGAATGATGGAATCGGTGGGCATGAGTATCACGCTGCTGGAATGGAGAATCGTGCGGTTCTCCTGGTACAAACCGCTGCCGGGAAGCGGGTACTGGATAGCCGCGGCAACCGGCGCTGCCGATGTTCCCTCGGTCACGGATTCTCTCAGGACACGCTCGCTGTGGGCACGCCTGGTGGGGGGGCGGAGGGTCGGGAGTGATTCCAGGGTCTATGTGTTCGGACTCCCTCATTACAAGAACGCCCGTCTGCTCGATTTCGGAGTCGAGGAGCCGGATACGCTCTTTGCCGCATCCGACACGTCGTCGGAGCGTTTCGTCGTGGATACGGTTCGGCGGAATTCGGAGGAGAGGACCTTTCTGGAAGCGCGGGTGGGGGCGGGATGGTTCATGGATCACAGGGACCGCTCGTTCGATCCACGCCGGGGATGGTCGCTTCGGGTGGAGGCCACGGTCAACCCGGTGTATCCCGACGGTCGCGCGGTGCGGACCAACCCGATGTTCCGTCGCAGGGCAGAGTACAACGAAAGCGAGCGAAGCATTCTTCGGGAACACGGCAGGACGTTCACATCCGCCGACAGTGTGCAGATTCTCTCGGCACAGTACTTTCAACTCGCCGCTCAGGCACGATACTATCTTCCGGGATTCTTTGACCGCGACCGCTTTGCCTGCCGGGCCAAGGGCTCGGTGCGTATCACCGAAGGCGGGCTGCTGCACCGCATCTACGCCGGCGGGGAGCAGACGGTCCGCGGGTATGCCGACGGGGCGGTGAGCAGCGGAAACCGGGCGAATAACCTGGCCGGATTTTCCGCCGAGTACCGGTTCCCGATCTGGAAAAGCCCCGCAATCGACCTCTTCGACCTCAGCCGTGTCGGGTATGACCTTAACGACTTCCACTATCGCCTCGACGGGGGTCTGTTTTTCGATGCCGGCCACGTGTGGGATACGTGGTCGGGACCGCTGAAAGAAGGGGGATATGAGACGGTCTACTCCTGCGGCGCGGGCCTGCGCGTGATGTTCCCGACCTTGAATCGCAGCGGCGCCTGGGATGTCGTGCCGCTGGCGCGCAACCTCATCACCGGTGAGCCCGAATGGGCCTGGCGATGGCATCTGTACGTGGACCTGCGATACTGAAAGCTCTGTTTTCGGCGCTTCCGGCGGGTGAACCGTGAATCGACCGGGATTCCCCCTGACAGCGGGACCCGGTCAGTATTCTCGGGGCTTGAACCGGGGCTGCTTCTCCCATTGCCGTTTCTCGTCGAGCGCGAACTCCGGATAGCGCTTCAGCATCCGCTGAAGATCCCTCTTGACAAACGATCTGTCCAGCGATGCCGTCGGGCCCGAACTTCGCTCCGGTTCCAGGTTGAGATAGCGGTTCGACCACACCATGGCCGATTCCGGGATTTCGAGATAGTACCGGTAAAGAAAGGCCAGGTTCCTGGCGGCCGCGACATTTTCGTCATCCGACCGCCAAACGCTCCTGAGTTCCTCTTCGGCCTCCCGATACCGGTCCATTCGTGTGTAGAGCACCCCGAGGTTGATCCGGGCGGGGGCCTGGTCGGGATGGGAGCGGAGGATCGACAGAAATTCCGATTCGGCGGCCGAAAACCAGCCCTTTTCCATGTAGAGAATACCCAGATAGTAATGCGCATCGCGATAATCGGGTTGGAGTTCGAGGGCCTGCTTGAATCGGCTTTCGGCCCGCGATGCGTGTTCGGTGGGCATCCAGTCGTTTTCGTCCTTGCCGTAGTTACGCCAGTTCTCCCGGTGTTGCTGTTCCCAGGCTTTGGCCAACCAAAGCTTGCCCAGCAGCACCAGCCGCTCTACTTCCCTTTCCCCACTGGTCTCCACGCGTCGGGCCAGCGTCAGGGCCTCGTCGTACTTCCCCCGCGCCAGGAGACGCTCCGCATTGTCGATGCTGGGAGACCATCGATGAGCAATACCGCGGACGGCAAGGATGACCACGAGCGAGAAGAAGGCCAGGATGAACCCGGCCAGGATCACCGCGACAACGGAGAGACCCCTTCTGTTTGCGCACTGAACCATGCATCCGCCCCGGGTCACTCGATCACCAGTCGGGAGACCCTATCCAGCGAGATGCGGAATTCTCCGTGGGGGCCGTCGCCGACAAGCACGTGCTGCACGCACACGTATGTGCCTTCCGGACCCGTGCGATTCCTCCCCGGACCGCGAAGCGTCCGCCCCTCGTGCATCGATATCTCCGCCTTGTAATAGAGGCGACGGTGAAAGGTGCGGGCAAAAGCGGGGTCGATCTCGATGCTCTCGATGTCTTCAAGCGGAACGACCCCTTCGATATCACCGTGCAGTATGCGGATGCCTTCTCCCTGAGCCGGGCGCAGACGCTTGACATTGACTTCGTAGCGCGTGTGGTCGATAATGGTGCCGCGAAGAGCGCAGCCCTGAAGCGCGAGGACCGCACACGCGCACACGCCCGAAACAAGGCAGGCCGCGCGGCTCACGCCACCGCCAGCTTCTTGTCTTCGACGAACTCCGCTTCGGAAGAATACGTCTTGATCAGACGAGTAATCCCCAGAAGCTCGAGCACGTCGCGCACCTGGCTCTCCTGCGCGATGATATAGATGGAGCCGTTGTTCTCCTGTATGTCGCAGAGGCAGTGGATGAAGATACTGATTCCGGCGCTGTCAAGGTAGGTCGTCCGCTCCAGATTGAAACAGAAGTGATGCGCTCCCCCTTTCATCAGCTCCGTAATCTCATCATCCAGCTCCTTCGTGCTCTTCTCCGACTCGATATTACCGATGATGTGAACCATTTTGTACTTTCCGCGATCTTCGATCTCATGCTGCATGGCATCTCCTCCTTTTTTCGATGTTGATCAAGGGGTGCACGTCACGTGTCGATGACTACGTCCCGTTCGAACAACAGGTGTACATTCCCCAGTGTTTCCTCAAGCACCGTATCTTTCAGGGTCCAACCCTCCCGGGCCATTGCCGCGGTTACTTCTTCGATTTCGTCGAATATGCGTTTCGGACTCCGAACAAGACCCACCCTTACCGTCTTTTCGGTGCACTCTTTCATCGGCCTCCACCATGCTCCCTACCACTCGTCTTCGCTTTCGGCGGGCCGGTACCCCGGCAGCCGCTCATACGCATCGCGGAGAGCCGACCAGAGCACTGCCTCGTCCCGCATATCCGGATCTTCGGTCGTTGCCGTAACCGACATGCGCCATACGACCTCACGCCTCCTCCTGTCCCACATTTCCACTTCGATTCTGACCTTCTTGCGAACCTTATTGTCGAGGTTGCGGATCGAGGCGCCGTAGGCCAGCCGCGATGAGAGCAGGAAATCGGCGTTGATTCGCTCCCACACGTCCCGCATATCCTGTACCGCTAGGATATCATTCCGGGCCAGTCGTCGGCAAAGCGAGTCGACCTGCCCGACCGCGCCGGCGGAGCGCATGGTGTCCCGAAGTTGCTCTATGAAAGTGAGCCCGAGATCGGGCCGCTGTTTGCGAAACCACTGTGCCTGGTGCCGGGGCGCAAGGTACCCGACCGTATCGAGCCGTTCCCCGCGCATGGGCGGCAGCAGAAGGATCGTGCGTTCGGAGAACGTTCCGCCGGTAAGTGAGGGATTCCGGTAGAGGAGATTCGTGTCGCTGGAGTACCGGGAAGCACCACCCGCGCATCCTCCCCCCAGCATCGCACACAACGCTACACTCACCGTCGCCCGTTTCATCACCCGCCCCTGGAATGCATTCGAAGACAACGCGATTGGCGAGATTCCGGAGAGCAAAATAATTGGTGGCGTGGTCTGTCCGGGGCCCCGGAGCAGTCCGCCTCTTCAGTACCTTTTCCCTCGAAAAGACACCCCGTTTCTTTTCCGTCGGGGACTCCGGTTCAACATCATGCGCACACGGTGCTCGTGTCAGGTTGGTCACCGACCACGACCCTCAGAAACGAACTTCGAGCAGGTCCAGCCGGTATTCACGCTCCGGTTGCTTCCGTTTCCCCACCCCGAGGAAGTCGGCTGCAAGCAGAGGGGCCTGAGTCAAGGCAGGTATTGAAATGTTACGCGGGAAAACGGCTCCGGAGGCTTCCACGTCTCGAGAGGTGTGGTCGAATATGCCGCGTGAGAGCCATTCACCGAGCAGCAACCCGCCCCAGGCGCCGACAATCGCGGCGATCGTATAGGACTGGTGCTGGTCTGCCATCGCGATGAGTGGGAAAGCAAGGGAAAAGGCGGCGCCGACCGCCGCCGAGGCGCCGATGAATACGCCCTGGCCGAACGTATAGGTGCGGTCGGGGTAAAGCAGGAACCCCACGCCGGTGCCGGCCGCGTGGCCCAGCAAGGCGCCGGTAGTGTATGGCTTCTGTCTGTCCACTTCAAACAAGCTCGGCAGGGAGACACCCGTTATCATCCCCATTGTACCGGTTACCAGCACGAGGACGCTTCGGCCCGAAGACATGCCGTCGCGAGTCAAGTAGTGGCCCAGAAAGAAACCGGCCGGCATGAGCGCCATTGTCAAGGATGAGCCCACGGCACTATAATCTTTCTTGTCCAGGCTGAAAAGCGTTGGCGTCAGGAAGCCGTAGAAATACGACCATCGGGCGAAATCACGCATCACCGCCGCTCGTCCGTACGCATCAACGGCCACCAGATCGAGTTCAGACCCGCCCCAGATGCCCAATGGAAACCCCACAATCGAGCCCCACGCCGATATCTGTTCTCCGGCCGTGCGCGCCCCTTGCGAGGAAACCAGTGTGCCCAGAAGACGCGGAATGCCGATACCGGCTTCGCCGACCGCGTTCATGATCGCTACCTTTCCGTATGCCAGCTCCATGCGACGCGTAAAAAGGTAGGAGCCGTACAACGAACCGCCGATCGACAGCATTGCCATACCCGTCACCACACGTGCATCAGCCTGCGGCAGCGCCCGGGCCAGGGCTACCGGGTTATTGATCGAGGCCTTGAGGGTAGTGTGGATCATGAAGTAGACTCGGCCGTCCTGGCGAAGCGTGGTGTCGGGCGGTGGAGTAAGCTCGATATGTCGCGCCGTCAGGGGCAGGAGCCGGGCAAATGCGGTACTGTCGATGGGCCGGGTGAGGGTGTGGGCGGCGCCGAGGGAATCGAACACGACGAAAACAATCGTGCTGTCGTGAACCCCCAGTCCGATTGCCGCCACCGATCCGGCATCGACTTCATGTCCCGCTGCTTCAGCCTCCGAGAAAGCCGCGGTCCATTGGTCAAGCGGGAGCACGGCAATTGCCTGCCGCCCGGCGAGCGAATCCGCCTCCCCGGCATCAATCCGCGCCGTCGACCCCACTACCAACACGACCATTACCGCAATCACAGATGCCGGCGCCGCGGCGCGTTTCATTCCGGAAACCGAGATCATTACCGCAACCTCCAACGAAGTTCCGACAGAGGAAAAGCGATGCAGGCACCGACACGGTGGAGCAATGCCGTCTCCACTTCACAGAAACCGCCATAGGCAGCAAACCTTGTCGCCAATCCGCCGGCGGCACAGGTCATTCGAACCGGTACGGCCTTTTCGGCCGGCCGTACCTCGGTCGGTGTCGTTTGCCGATGAAAATACTGCAGGCACCGTCGTTGTGCAACAGTTTTCTAAAGCCGTCGACCGTCCCGAAGCCGCAAAGACGGTTTGTCCTATGCTCAGGAACCACCCGGCCCGCCGCGATCGTTGCACCCGACGACGTGATGCGTGCCGAAAGTTATATTTTGATTCGTGCACCGTGAAACGTACGGTCCGTTTGAATATGGTAAAGGGGAATCGTGGTCCCTATCGGTATCTCCTTCGTCCGAAAGAGCGTGAAGCGGGCGCGGGAGGGCGTTTCTTTTGCCGGGAGGTGAGCCTGTGATGTGCAGGAGTTTGTTGGGCAGGTGGATGATGATCGTCGGTGGTTTGCTTGCGGCGGATGCAGTGGGTATCACCAGGACGGCCGAGATAGAAGTTCCCGAGGAACCGCACGCAATGTTCACGGCCGGGGACTACCTGTATGTTGCCTCAAACGACAGCGGTTTGCGTATCTACGATGTCTCCGATTCGTCCTCCCCGTTTGCCGCGGGAGCATTCGATTCCACGGAGAGGCAGGAAGGGTTCATGGATGTTGCCGTGGAGGGCGACTACGCGTACTGTTCCAGAGAAGTCGGCGGGCTGGATATCATCGACGTCTCCAATCCCGCCAATCCCGTACGCCTCGATCATGTCGGCGACGGCGGCGGAACCTGCATTGCGCTGAGCGGCAATTACGCGTTCGTGGGCAACAACGACGGTGTCGACGTGTACGATGTCGGCACGGTGGGCGAATCCGAATTGGTGGAAAGCTACGAAGTCCATGCGGACGGCAGCGACTACAATTACGCTGAAGATATCGCGATCCAGGGCGACTACGCGTATGTCGCCTACGAAGACAGCGGGCTGCATATCGTCAGTATTCAGGGTGCTCCCGCGGTTGCCGCGATCGGCATCTATCGGGAGCAGGACGGCATGCGGCTCTCCGGAGTGGCCGTAAGCGGCAACTACGCTTACGTTTCCACTCCCGACGAAGGGGTGAAGATTATCGATGTTTCTACGCCGTCGGATCCGCGGCTTGTGAGCAGCTACAACAAGTCCATGGGCGGGGGGGACGGCTGGGCAGTCGCGGCTGTGGGAACCATGGTCTATCTCCTGTACCAGGAATGGGGGGTGTACCTCATCGATGCCGCCGAGCCCGAGACTCCGTCGTACGTTGCGAAGTACCCCACGGGAATAGCTTTCAACGGCGACTATCGCTACATGGCGATCTCCGGCACGATGATCTACATCTACAACGACGAAAAAAACGCCGTCTACGTTCTCGATGCGAGCGAAGACGCACCGGTCGGATACACCGCCACGAGACCTGGACACACATCCGCACTCTTCGTAGAGTACTTTCACAAACCAGCTCCATTGTTCTACATAGCAAACACGTACACCAATGAGTCAACTCGCTCGTGCGCCCTCTTTTCTCTTGAGGGCCGGTGTATCGCCGCCGGCACGGTTGCGGTGCACGAGGGTGCTTCCTTGTGGAATCCGGACGTTGTTCCGAGCCGGGGCAGGTATATTCTGCGGGTTACGGGATCGCATGAAGACGAACGCCGGGAGGTGACGGTCTATTAGATAGACCGGCGGACGGCGATGGCCGGGGGATGCAGCGCCCGGCCAACGCCTGTCCGATTCACGTATTGCCGGCAAGGGGAACAACCGTTCCGAACCGAACCGACCCTCTGCCGCCTCCTGCGCGCACAGATGCTGCTTCAGTGCCGTACATCGCCTATTTTATCGTGTTCCTTTGGCCCTTCTCCGCGAGGGAAACTCGGGTCGAGAGAGCGGCCATCAGACGTGGCTACTCGTAAATTCGCAACAACCGGAGAGCTGAGAATTGCTGAAACAACTGAAAGAAGACAAAATCCTCTTTATCGTTCGCACGACCATTGCCGAACATCTGCAAGCCTGCGTGGAGGCGATATGGGATGCCGGGGGGAAATTCGTCGAGATTGCCTTGAATTCTCCCGGCGCACTGGAGGCCCTTGGCCGACTGAGCGGCCGCGTCCCCGCATCATGCTTTCTCGGTGCGGGAACCTGCCTGAGCCCCGATGATGTTTTTGCGGCAAAGGAAGCCGGCGTCTCGTTCATGGTATCGCCCGTCTCCACGCCCGAGTTGATCGCGGCCGCCCAGGAGTGTTCTCTGATGTGTATCGCCGGTGCGTATACCCCCACGGAGATCTCGCAGGCGCACAGACTGGGAGCCGATGTAGTCAAAGTCTTTCCCGCCGAATCGCCCGAGCGCATTCGGCGTATTACCGGACCTCTCGATTCGGTGAGTCTCATGGCGGTAGGGGGAGTCGGTCATACGAACGTCGAGGATTTTCTGGATGCGGGATGCTGCTGTGTCGGGATAGGCAACCGGGCAATGGAGATTGGGCCCGACGGGGCATTTCGCACGGAAACGCTCACGCGCGCCGTCAAACGCATCTATTCCCACGTCAGGTAAGCCCGCCGGCGCGGTCTGGAATTCGAAACGGATGATTGACAGTCTCCTCGCATTTCCCGCGATCCTCAAGATACTGCTGTCATTTGCGGGGATGCTCCTGCTGTACCGGTTACGAGTTCCGCTGGGCGGCGCCATGCTCCTCTTCTCGGCTGTCCTGACCCTCTGGTCCGGGGCCGGATTCGGCGGGCTGATACTCCTGGGGCGGGAGTTGCTGCAGCCCGGGAACCTCCTGCTTGTCCTGGCCATTGTACTGCTTCTGCTCTTCACCGAAGTGCTGAAACGCACGGGAAGGATGGAGCAAACCGTTCGTGCGCTCTATGACTGGATCGGACCACGAAGAGAACTCTCAGGGGCATTTCCCGCGCTGATCGGGCTTCTCCCCATGCCGGGCGGGGCGCTGTTTTCCGCGCCCATGGTCGAAACGCTTTCCGGCAATCGCGTGCCGCCGCCTCACAAGGCGGCTCTCAACTACTGGTTTCGCCACATCTGGGAGTACTGGTGGCCCCTGTACCCGGGAGTTATCATGGCCGTGCACTACAGCGGTCTCTCCCTGCCCCGTTTCATTCTTACCATGATACCGCTTACTTTCATTGCCGTGGGGGCCGGTTACGCCCTGATCATCAGGCCGATACAGCCCCCGCGTATCCCTGATGCACCTCGACAACTGGATCGCCGTGCCGCGGCCCGGTCGCTGGTTCCGGTTGCCGCCTTGATCCTCTTTTCGCTTCTCATGCCGCGGCCGCTTGAGTGGGCGGGCCTGACGAGGACCAATGCCGGCCTTCTCTCCATGATCGCGGGACTCTGCACGGCCTTGATAATCTGCGGCGACGGGAAACCGTGGCGGCTGTTGGTTGCGGTGGACCTGTTCAAGGAGAGACGCATGCGCAACCTGACCGTGCTGGTTGCCGGCGTGCTGGCGTTCTCCGCTTCGCTGCAGCTTCCCGTCGACGGCGGGGTGTCGCTCGTGGGCGCGATGCGCAATGAGCTGATGCAGCGGGGATTCCCCCTTCTCGTGACCATCATTTTCCTTCCCTTCATCTCCGGGCTGGTCACCGGTATTGCCCTGGGGTTCGTGGGCGCAAGTTTCCCGCTGATCTATCCGCTGCTGGGAAGTTCTCCCGAGCCGCACGTGCTCATGGCCGCAACCGTCGCCGCGTACGCATGCGGCTATGCCGGCATGATTCTCTCACCCGTCCATGTCTGCTTCGTCGTGACCTGCGAGTATTTCAAAACCCGCCTCGTTCATGTCTACCGCCATATCCTGGGCCCCGCGGCGATCGTACTGACCGGCGCCCTGCTCATAGCAGGTCTCTACTACCGGCTGGGGAAGTGAAGGACAAAGGTCTAAGGACAGAGAACAAGAACCGCAAAAGCACTTCGCAGGTAGATCGACCGTGTGTGGCACCGACGTCCTCGTCGGTGATTCGCTCAACGCACGCCACTCACTCCTTCAGTAGTGGATCAAACACTGTCAGGGATGACAGTGCCACACAAAATGCAGGAATCAACGCAGGTCCCGAAGAATCTCTTCCCACCTTGTGTGGCACCGGGGGGCGAAGGACAAAGTTCTGAGGACAAAGAACAAGAAAGGCTGTGCAGTCTGCACCTTGGTGCGATCCGGTATCCACCTTGTGTGGCACCGACGTCCCCGTCGGTGATTCGCTCAACCCACTGCAATTATTCTATTAGTAGTGGATCAGACACTGTCAGGGATGACAGTGCCACACAAGGTGAGCAAGGACAAATCTCTGAGGTCAAAGTACAAAGGCCCGAAGAGTAGCGCTCAATGAAATCGAGGCGTACCCCGGTCCCCCGTGAGCCACGACTTCCTCCACTGACTATACTTCCATTCCACATTCCGAACTCGGTGAGCGCTTTCTGCGAATAATCCGCAATCCGCATTCCTCAATCGTGAGGTCCCCGTCGGTGATTCGCTCAACTCACTGCAATTACTCTATTAGTAGTGGATCAAGAACTGTCAGGGATGACAGTGCCACACAAGGTGAGCAAGGGCAAATCTCAAATCTCAAAGGCCGAAGTACAAGAGCCCGAAGAGCGGCGCTCAATGGAATCGAGGCGTACCCCGGTCCCCCGTGAGCCACGACTTTCTCCACTGACTATACT
>CAZNDN010000068.1:0-20556 GCA_964571815.1 uncultured Fibrobacterota bacterium
AAGCAGCAGAAGGTGCAAAGAGAAATCGAGCAGCGAAACCAGGCCTTGAAGGAGAAACAGCGCAAGGCCTCGAGCGATGAGCCGGAATGGGGTTCGCTTGCATAGAGGAACAGCACAACTGTAGTTGCAACAAATTCACAACACACCTCACTTCTTTTTTTCTTCTCAATACGTCCCGGCACGCGTGACACCGAAGCTATGGCGGCTGAAGAACTCACGGAGTTCTTCAACGGGGGTCATGCGGCCGGCAGAAACCGGGAAGCGCGATTGATGTGCGTGAGGACAATTGCGTGGCCCGTGATGGCGTGCCCGGCGCGTTGGGGAAATCTCTCGAATCACACCTGATCACTTTCGACGGGAAAGTGGTCAACGCGTTGCCCGGTATTGCGATTGCATCGGCCGGCTTTTTCGAGTTGGGCACGACAGCTTGTCGGACAAGCTATGGAACTCCCAGTTGAGGAACTGTACCGGACTAACTTTATTACTTTAACGAAACCCCGGCGCGGCACCGTGCGGAAGAGACACTTGGGAAAGTACGACTCGTTGTTACCTAAACACCATGGTGTCCTCGGACTGTCTTTGAATTCAAGAATACGTGACGATTGGTCTCGACCACCATTTCCTCGGGTCGAATTCAGGGCTGAAACAGCAAGGTGATTCATAAACTTTTAAGGAGAGGTCCGGGGGCTTGCTTTTTCGTTGCCTTGGTGGTCCTCCCGCATCGCTTGCCAATGACATTGAGTGTGTCTGCGCGTGCTTCGGGTGAGACCCTGTTCTCGGCATCCTGCGGCGTATCGCATTGCAAAGCAATGCCTTACGGTGACTATGCCGGGCATTGAGGCGTGTTGCCCCCCTCAGGCGTGGTCGCAGAGATAAAGTAATAAAGTTAGTCCGGTCCCGATCGCGCGGCTATCTGGAGCTGTTCCACGGTGCATTCATGGTGCGCCTGCTGCGACCGTTCGTACCGAATATCAAGAAGCGAGTCGTCAAATCACCACGACTCTGCATTCGGGACAGCGGTCTGCTTCACCAGTTGCTGAACATTGAAACGATGAACGCCCTGCTGGGGAATCCGGCCTACGGGGCATCCTGGGAGGGATTTGTTATAGAGACAATCTGCGCTTTTCTGAAACCATCCGTGGAACCCTGCTACTATCTTTCCGCAAAGGGCGCGGAATTGGACCTTGTTCTGCGCAGCGCAGACTCCTGCCTGGCCTTTGAATGCAAAGCCGCACAAGCCCCCGTGGTTTCGAGGGGCTTCTGGACCGCCGTCGAAGACGTGAAGCCGGGTCACACCTGGATTGTCGCGCCCGTTGACGGCCGCTACAGTCTGCGGGAAGATGTGACCGTGACCGGTTTGAAGGAGCTCATTGTGGAGTTGCGGGAGACGACACGTCTGTTCCTGTAAGTCGGCTGGGGTTCGCGTATTTCATGAGCAACAGGACAGTTTCACCAGGCCGGCCGTCGCCTGAAATCCTCATTGATGTCCTGACCCGGCGTAGCCGTGCCGGCAGAGCCGGGTTAGGCCGGTACGGTTCCACTCATCGGAAACTACACTCCATACTCTTCAAGTACCTGATCGAGGGAGCGGAAGTTGGCAATACGGACATCAGTCCTGTTCTGCCCGTCCGGCCCATCATACAGCACAAGGGGCTTGAGGGGGGCGGCCTCGGCGACACTGACGTAGGGGGCCACGCCTCTGAGAAATGATGGATTGTAGGTTTGGGCCGATTTCACCTCGATGGGAAGCCGGTGGCCGCCGGCGGGATAGAGCACATCCACTTCCTTTCCGCTGGAATCGCGATAGAAATGAAGGTTGTGCCGGTGACCCGCGTTGTACCGGCGTTTCATGAGTTCGCAGACCACCATGTTTTCGAAAAGGTTGCCCCTGAGAGGGTGGGCGCTAATCTGCCGCTCCGTCTCAATGCCGCAAAGCCATGCGGCGAGCCCCACATCGTGGAAGTAGAGCTTTGGAGTGCGAGCGAGGCGTTTTCGCACGTTGCGGTAGTATGGTTCGAGGCGAAATACGACGAAGCAGCGCTCGAGGATCGACACCCACTCTCGAATCGTCGTTTCCGACACCCCGACATCGCCGGACAGTCCACTCAGGTTGAGTGGTTGGGCCGTGCGGCCCGCGGCAAGCCTGAGGAACCTGTGGAACACGTTGGTGTCCCTGAGTCTTGCTATCGCGATAACGTCCCTTTGCACGTATGTTTCCACGTAGTCACCGAACGCTTGATCCGGCGGTATCTGCTCCTGGTGTATTCGCGGCATGAAACCGCGGTGGAGCAGCGTGTCGGTGGAGAACTCGCCGTAATGTGCAAGCTCCTTGAGTGAAAACGGCAAGAGGCGCAGCAATGCGGTGCGCCCGGCAAGCGACTGACTGATCGAATCGGACAACCCCGGTTGTTGACTTCCCGTAAGCACAAAGAGCCCGTTGCGCCCGGCCTTATCGACAACTACCTGTATGTAGGAGAGAAGCTGAGGGGCATTTTGTATCTCATCCAAAACCGCGCCATGCGAGTAGGTGTTCATGAAGCCTTGCGGATCCTCGGCGGCAAAAGAACGTGTCCCCGGATCTTCAAGATTGACGCAGGGCTTTTCGTCAAAGGCCATTGTGCACAGCGTGGTCTTTCCCGATTGGCGTGGGCCCATGATCGTGACAACCGGATACCTCTTCGACATCTCACGTGCGTAAGGCGCGAGTGTTCTTGGAATCCTACCCACTCCCTGTGTAAATCCAAGGGCAAACTTCGTATTTGCAAAAATACCATGTTTGCGCTGCCCGCGCAACACCCTGAGTCTGTGCCGCCTCCGGCGCGGAAACCTGTACCGGACTAACTTTATTACTTTAAGGAAAGGCCGTTCTGCGCCGCCCGGAAAGGGATTCCGCAACGTTTCGGCTTGTCATTCTTTGTACATTTCGTTGCCGGCCGGGTTGGCCATGCAACCAGGAATGTCAAAATCTTTGGCTCCAGGGTGATTTCATCGGGTCGAGAGCAGCGCTGACAATGCCGCATGCTTTTGTAAACTTCTGGGGTGAGGTCCAGGCACTTCGTCCTTCGTTCCTCTCATAGTGCCCCGCCTCGCTCGCCGGTGAGGTGAATTGTATCTGTGCGTGACCTCTGGTGAGGGTGCATTCTTCGCAATCGGCGGCGTATCTTGTTGTTTGGCAGTGCTTTAAGGTGTGCATGGCGAGCGGTGAGACGTCGTGGCGCCCTTCACGCACGGCAGGGGAGATAAAGTAATAAAGTTAGTCCGGTCCGGATTTGTGTGCGGTTGCAGCGGACATGTGCCCGGGGCTATATTGTAACAAACGGCCCGCTCTATTCCTGATTTCGGGCAGCGGTCATAACTGGAGCGGATGAAACGATCTTCATTCCTGTTGACTGCGGCATGCCCGACATATAGGAGGAATGCATGAAGAGATTCTTCCCCGTTTGTCTGCTCCTTGTTGCCGGCGGATGCACTACGAAGCTCATTGAGGTGAACCCCATCTATGTTAACGACAACTGGGACATAAAAACGTTGGCTATTCTGATCCCGGACAGACTCGATGTACGCTATTCGGGCAATCTTGAGCCGGAATTCGGCGAGGGTAGACAGTCTGCGTTGGTCGACTCATTCTTTCGCAATCAACTCGTAAAGGACATTGAGGATAACACCAATATCCGGCACTGCCGCATCTTCGATGAGGAGTTCCCCTGCTCGACCCATGTCGAGATAATTGAGCAAACGAACTGGTACTCGTTCATACCCGGCACGCGCGAGATCGAAATCCGGGTTCCCGACCACGGATGTGAATTCAGCGGACGAGGCTACACTGCTGAGAGGACACTGATTTTGCGGGAGATTCATATCGGGACTGAATTCGAGACGCATACCACTTACTACGGCACCTATACAAGCGGTCCAGCTTACTCCGAGTCAAAGAGTCTCATTTGTGAGGCGAAATTCGTCTTGTGGGACAACGAAAAGAGACGTATCATCTCATACGGGGTGGCACGGGGAGAATCCAGCGGCTTCTTTCCCGTGATAACGATGACAAACTGGAAGGCAGTTAGTCTCCGATTCGTACGCGCCATATTCGATAGAGGCATCCCTGTCAGAGATTTTGGTGGAGTGCCATGACTCTTCACCTTGAGAAAGCCACATACTTCTATGGGTTGAAGGAAGATCTCCAACCCGCATTGGGTAAGGCAACACGTTGCCGGCGGACATACAGCGATGCGAACGCCGATCTGATTCTGCAGCAAACCCGGGCGGTTTGAAAATGCGGTTCTCTTCAAAAGATTGTGACAACATCTTCTTCCGATCTCCTTCAAGTGGTCCATACGAAGCAGTTGATGGACACTACCTTCTTCAATTCCGTATCAACACTCCCCAAATTCAAACCGGCCATTCTAAGCGCATAAATGCGCCGGCGTCCGCAGGCTCCAGGGTGATTTCATCGGGTCGAGAGCAGCGCTGACAATGCCGCGTGATTCTGTAAACCTTTGAGGAGAGGTTTAGGCACTTCCTCCCTGGTTCGTTTCGTGGCCCCCGGCCTCGCTCGGCGGTGAGGTGGAATGTGTCTACGCGTGACCTCCGGTGAGGGAACATTCTTTGAAGGAGGGGCCGTATCTCATTGCAGGGCAATATGTTACGACATGGGGGGCGCGTGCTGAGAGGTGCTCAGCACCTGATGTGTGGCAGGGGAGATAAAGTAATAAAGTTAGTCCGGTCCGGATTTAAGTCCGGTCCGGATTTAGTCCGGATTTACGAAGGCATAACTTAATAAATTGCCTCCGTCCCCGATGTGTGAATGGCGGAGGATGAGGGACTCGAACCCCCAAGCCCAGAGGGCGGCGGTTTTCAAGACCGCTGGATTACCAATTATCCTAATCCTCCGAATACCGAAAAAAAATAACACATGCGCGGCCAATCCCGTGGGAGCGAAATCCATGAGTTTCGCGTCACGACAGGAATACGTACATAGACCATAAGACAAGAATCAGATCGTGGAAGCAAACTCAGCAGGGAACTTCGGTTTAGAGTAGCTCCGGATCCTTTCAACCAGGATTGTTCTCCATCCCCTTTTGGTGAGTCCCGAAGCGTCGGGACGACTAATCTGCAATCCGAAATCGGCATTCCCCTTCAGTCTCGCGCCAGCGACAGCACCCGTACCCATTCGGCGCCGGCAGAAAGAAGCGCTTCGGTGCACTGAGCCGTCGTCGCCCCCGTCGTGACGACATCGTCCACCAGCACCAGGCGCTTACCCCGGACCTGGTCAGATTTCTTTTGAGGGACCGTGAACGCCCCCGCCAGGTTTGCGACACGTTGGCTCTTGTCCAGTTTCGTCTGGGTTCGTGTATTGCGTCTTCGTCTCAAGGGCCGGGTCAGCTCAATTTCCCCCCCACGACCTTCGACCACGCCCCGGGCAAAGTGCGCGGCCTGATTGTAGCCCCGTTTCAGGGCCCGGCGGAAGTGGAGGGGCACCGGCACGAACGCATCGACCCCCTCCACGAACGACTCCGGCACGATTCCGGCATAGTACTTCCCCAGGTGAAACGCCAGGGCCGCCTTGCCGCGATACTTGATTTCCCGCATGAGCACCTTCACGCGATCATCGTAGTCAAACAACGAGTACACGCGCTCGAAGGGGTGGTCCCAGACAATCTCGCACGTGCATTCATCAATCTTTCGGTTCAGGCAGCATCGCGGGCACGGGTCACGGTTCGTGTGGTTCTCGCCCAGAAGAGCGCGGCACGAGCCGCACAGCCAGCGGTCATCGCGCGGCCGCGGCGCGTCGCAGACAATGCACAGCGACGGGAAAGCCAGCTCGACGATACTCCGCCCAACGACGGCAACCGGGGAACGAAAGAATTCGCCCGGCCCGGACGGCCGGGCACCGTGCGCCGCCGCGGAACTCACTGCTGCCGGTCCCCGTCCGCCGGTGGGGGCTCGTCGGGGGGAGTGGAAGGCGATTGGCCGGTCGTGCCGGCGGTTTCCTGCTCGGTGCCGAGACCTGCGTTTTTCAGAATCAGGCCCGCAAACACCACAAACAGGGCGATACAGACAACCTGGTTGTGGCTGAGCCCGCCCAGCCGCTCGTCGGGACCGTAGAAGCGGGTGAAGTCGACCGCGAAACGCAGCATCGAGTACAGCAGTCCGACCAGGTAGAACTCAAAGCCCGCGAAGAGGCGTTTCCGCCCCGCCAGAAGCACCCCGATGCCGATTGCCAGGCCTCCCACCGACAGGAAGAGCTGCGAGGGGTAGAGAGACACGGTTCCGTGCGCATGCATCGCGTGATCGGTCAGATCGTGCGCCAGACTTCGCTGATACGCTCCGGCGGGACATTCTGCGGGAAAAATCACTCCCAGGGGCCCTTCTGTGGGCGCGCCGTAGCAGCAGCCGTTGAGAAAGCATCCGATACGGGTCAGAAAAATGCCGAAGCCCACACTCGGTGCAATCACGTCGGCGTACGGCAGGAACGGCTGCTTTTTCAGGTTGAAATAGAGCAGCCCCGCCACGATTGCCCCGACCAGCCCGCCCACCATTACCAGCCCGCCGATCCCCACAGTACCTTCCTGAAAGGGGTTTATTATGTCAACGAGGTTTCCGCGGAATTCCTCAAAATGCAGCACCACGAAGTACAGCCGCGCACCGACAATCGCCGCAAGAATGATGTAGAAGCCGACATCGGTAATCACGGCGGGGTCCAGGCCCCTCGCCTTTGCCCTCCTCGAAGAGAGCCATATACCGAATAAGAACGACAAGGCGAGCATGAAACCGTAGGAGTGAATCGGAAAACCGAACACTCGAAACAACACAGAATGCATCTCCGGAAGTCCCTTCTCCTCAGAAATTCTGAGGGCTGACACGAGCGTTGAGTAGAAATCCCACAAGAATCGCCACGGTTACGGTGAAAGAGCCGCCGTAGCTCAGAAACGGCAGGGGCAGACCGGTCACCGGCATCATCCCCAGGGTCATCGCCACGTTGACAAAAACGTGGAAGGCAAGGATGGACGATGCGCCCACGACAAGGAGGTTGGTAAACCTGTTTTTCTCCGACCGGGTCCCGAGAAATCCCCGTACCACCAGAAACAGAAACATCATCAGTACGACCGTACATCCCAGGAGCCCGAACTGCTCCCCCAGAACCGAGAAGATGAAATCGGTGTGCTGCTCCGGCAGAAACGACAGCCTTGTCTGGGTGCCCTGAAGGTATCCCTTGCCGAACAGCGCCCCCGAGCCGATAGCCACCTTGGACTGAATGACCTGATATCCCGCCCCCGCGGGGTCGGCCTGCGGATTGATAAAACTGATAATCCTTCCCTTCTGGTAGTCTGCCAGAAACGAATTCCACAGCACGGTCGTGATCCCCGCCGTGAACAGATTGGCGGCAACCACAAGAATCAGTATGGGCACCCGGGGCCGCATAAAATAAAGGAACGCGCACACGAAGATGAAAAACAGCCCCCACGGAACCGACCCGGCAACACCGGTGCTTTCACCCGTGCCGAATGCGATAATGAGCGGCACGAGCGAGAGCACGAGCGAAATCCCCGGCGATATCAGCAGAAACATTTCACTCAGCGACAAGCCGGCCCAGAACAACAGGGGAACGGCCATGACGGAAAACACCATGGCCGTTCCCAGGTCGGGCTGACGGAGCACGAGGACAAAGGGCACCAGAATAAGGAGCCCGGGAACCAGCAGCGAACCGTGCCGATTGAGCGAAACGGTTTTGGTCGAGAGGTGCCGGGCCAGGGCCAGGAGGAGTCCGATTTTGGCAAACTCCGACGGCTGAATTCGAATCGGCCCCAGCGCCATCCATCGGCTTGCCCCCTTGGAAACCACCGGTGAGAACAGGATTGCCGCAAGGAGACAGAGCGAAATGCCGTAAAAAATGTAGGCAAACGAGAAATAGAAGACGGTTGGAATCGAGACCATTATCAAGATCAGCACTACTCCCATTGCACTCCATATCATCTGACTCCGCGCGACTCCGGCCAGCGGGCCTGTCTGGTGGATATGGGTGGCACTGTGGATCAGCGCTATACCGATCACCCACAGCAAGACGGCATTCAGCAGCAGAGCTGCGTCGAAGCCTCGTGCTCGCTCCAACTCACGCATACGGTTCCGTCCTCATTGACGATCTATCGCTCCCCGCAACCCGGGCCGGTGGTCCGCACTTACTCAGCCTGCTCCTCTTCGGCATATTCTTCAACCACCGCCCGCCCTTCATCGGTCTGCTCAAAATAGTATCTCAGTACCTTGCCGGCTATGGGTGCCGCAACCGAGCCTCCGTGGCCGGCGTTTTCCACCACCACGGCAACCGCCACCACGGGTTTGTCGACCGGTGCACATGCCATGAACAGGGCATGTGTCTTCTCTCCCTGAGGGTTCTCCGCGCTTCCGGTCTTGCCTCCCACGGGTATGCCTTTCACGGCGGAGCGCCACCCTGTCCCTCCCCGCTCGACCACTACGCGAAGGGCCTTGCGGACAGTCGCCACCGTCACCGAGTCAAACGCAAGCGTGTGCGTGACCTCCGGGGTGGTCTGATCGATCACGATGCCGTTTCTGCTTCGTACTTCCTTGAGAAGGTGGGGACGATACACGGCCTTGCCGTTGCCCAGCGCTCCGGCAACCATGGCAAGCTGCAAGGGCGTGAGGATCTGGGTCTGCCCGATGGCCATATCCAGCACCAGCCCCCGCGTCCACTTCCATCCCCGACGCGCGAAGCGCTTGTTGTACGCTTCTTCCCCCGAGAGCCACCCCGACTTCTCCGAGGGAAGGTCGATTCCCGTGCGTTGCCCCAGCCCCAGCATTTCGGCGTATTTATTGATTCTCTTGTCTCCCAGCTTCAGACCAACCTGATAGAAGTACACGTTGCACGAGAGCTTTATTGCATCGATAAGCGGCAGGTAGCCGTGACCCTTGGCATACCAGCAATGGGCGATGCGATTGCCGAACCGAAACGCACCGGTGCAGGCTCGCGGCATCCGCGAGGTCGGCCCCACTTCACCCTCCTCAAGCGCCGCCAGAGCACTGATCGGCTTGAACGTAGAGCCGGGAGTGTACGTGCCGGCAACGGCACGGTTGTTCAACGGGAGCGCGGGATCGGTGGCAACGACAGCCCACTCTTTTGTTCGACGAGACGTGGCCAGCGAAAAGATATTCGGATCCACCGACGGGCTGCCGGTCATCACGAGCACCTCCCCGGATCGCGGGTCAAGCATGACCACCGAACCTTTCAGTGAGTCGGGAAATGCCTCGAACGCAACCTTCTGCAAACGACGGTCGAGGGTGAGGTACAGGTCGGAGCCGGGAACCGGAGGCACCATCGGCATGTGAGGAATCGGCCCGAGGCGTTGACCGTAGGCATTGACTTCGATGAATTCCTGTCCGTCTTCCCCCCGGGCAAGAGACTCGTACTGCTTCTCCAACCCGGCCTTGCCGATCAGGTCTCCGTAGCGATAACCCTGCTCTTTGAGCGAATCGAAGTCGCTTTCCGGAATCTCACCCATGTAGCCGAGTACGTGAAACGCCGCTTCACTCAGCGGGTACTCCCGCCGCGCTTCACTCTGGACGACAATGCCCGGAAACTCCCGTGCGTGCTCCTGGATAATGCTGACCAGCTCTATTCCCACATCCTCTTTCAGTCGGGTTGCGTCGAAGCGCCGGCGTGCCCCCTTCCGCATCAGCGAGACCAGCTCCGTGCTGTCGAAGACGGGGCCCCCCTCGCGGTCGCGAATATTGAGCAGCTTACGAACGATCTCATCGCGATCCTTGACGTTGTAAGGCAGTACCGAAATGGAATAGGAGGGACGATTGCGGGCAAGATGCTCACCGTGCCGGTCGAACATGCGTCCTCGCGGTGCCTTCACAACATGCAACTGCATGCGGTTTTCCTTGGACAGGCGCTTGTTGAGCGGTGCCTGCAGGACCTGGATTTGTACCAGACGGAGCAGCAGCACCAGGAACAGCGCCCCTGCCGCTCCCGAAAGTACGAGACTGCGGAAGTTGCGACTTCGCTGATCGTCTTGTATGTGCGAAGGTTTCGGCATTTGACCTGGCGTATCCAGCTTATGCCGGACGTGGTTCAATCAGGGGGGACCCTGTACATTCCTTGTCTTTATCGCCTCCCCGCGGGCTTCATCACAAGACTCCCAATATATACCAGCAGGACCACCACCAGTGAATACGCGGCGCGCGGCAGGGTATCCATCGCGAGCCCCGTGGGAATAATTGCCGCCGACTCCGCCGTCTTCACCACCTGCGCCGTCAGGAACACGGCATCGTGCAGCACAAACGCCAGCAGGAGCAGGACCGCTTTCATTACCGGATCGGTCCGCATCACCTTCTCGTTGAACAGTCCCACGAAGAAGCCGATCAGGGTCTTGGCCAGGGCCAGTTGGCCGAGAATCGACGGGGAGTAGAGATCCTGGGTGAGGCCCACGACAAAGCCGACATAAAGACCCTGGAGCACGCCGTGCTTGAGGGCGAGGAGGAACAGCGCAACGATGGTGAGGTCGGGCTCAACGCCGAATACGGCGACCTTGCGCACGATGGTGCTTTGCAGCACCAGGGCGAAGGCAATCACACATACCCACTTCACTATCCGAAATATCATTCCTCAAATTCCAGTGAATCGAGTGCCTCGCGAAAGGAAGCCCACTGCGGCGAGAGTCGCAGGACGAACACTTCCTCGATACGCGAAAAATCCTCGAAAGGTTCGACAAACGCGCGCTTGAACAACGGGTCGGCATCATCACCGATCTTCTCAATCGTCCCCACCCTCATTCCCTTGGGATACACCCCGCCCAGTCCCGAGGTGATCACCGTATCGCCCGGCGCAACCTCAATGTGCGTCCGGCACTTGACAAAAAAATTCTCCCCATCCTCGGTCTCCAGTATGCCCACGGTTCGATTGCGGCGGATGATCACGCTGGTTCGCGAAGCCGGGTCCTTGAGCAGTTGCACCAGGCTCAGATGAGGGAGGACCTGTATGAGCTTCCCGACTACGCCGTCGGTACCTACCACCGGCATATAGGGGAGCAGCCCGTTGTTGCGCCCCACATCGATGACCACGCTTCGAAGGTGCCCCGAGGGCTCTCTGACCACTACATGGGCGGGGACCAGCTCGTGGCTGAATCTGTCGTTGAGACCGAGCAGTTTGCGGAGCCTGTGGTTCTGGCGAGCCATCTCCTCCAGAGCCGCCGCCCGCGTACTCATCCGTGCAAGTTCCCTGCGAAGCCGCTTGTTTTCGGCGAAGATGTTACGCGCGCGGGTGCTGATATCTACCGCGTACTGCACCGGGTAGAACACGTAAAGCATGAGCGCCCGGGAGACTCCCGCCTGCGTGGTTTCATCGGCGGAAAGCATCCACAGGGAGAGCACCACGGTCAGCATCAGCGAGGAACCGTTGCGGTGCCCGATAATGAACTGAAGTATCCATTGCATGGCGGGCCTTGCCCCGGCCCGAAGGCCTATCTTGCGCGCTTGCCGCTGAGCAGGACGGGGCGGTATGTCTCCAGATCTTCTATGATTTTCAGCGCGCCTCGAGCCACGCACGTGAGCGGGTCATCCACGACATTGACCGGCAGATTCGTCTCCTGCCGCAACCGCTCGTCAAGCCCGCGCAACTGAGCCCCGCCGCCGGTCATCACGATCCCCTTGTCGAGAATGTCGGCGGAAAGCTCCGGCGGGGTCTGCTCAAGCGCCTGCTTCACCGCCTCGACAACCGTGGAGATCGGCTCGTTGAGCGCATCGCGAACCTCCGTAGAAGTAATCCGCAGGGTCTTGGGTATTCCCGCAACAAGATCCCGCCCCTTCACTTCCATCTCAAGCTCGTCCTCGAGAGGAAACGCCGAGCCGATTTGAATTTTGATCTGTTCGGCCGTACTTTCACCGATAAGAAGATTGTACGTTTTCTTCAGGTACGACACAATCGCTTCATCCATTTCGTCGCCGCCGATACGCACCGACATGTCGCAGACCATGCCCGAAAGGGCAATCACCGCGATCTCCGCGGTCCCTCCGCCGATATCGATGACCATGTTGCCCGAGGGTTCGTGAACGGGGATATCCATGCCGATTGCGGCAGCCATGGGCTCGGCCACCAGGTACACTTCACGTACCCCGGCGCTCTCGGCCGAATCGACAACCGCGCGTTTCTCGACTTCGGTGATCCCCGAGGGCACGCCGATCAAGGCCCGGGGCCTGATGAAGAACGGAGACTTCTGAACCTTCCTGATGAAATACTTCAGCATGTGCTCCACGAGGTCGAAATCCGCTATTACGCCGTCTTTCATGGGCCTGATCGCCTCAATGTCCCCCGGCGTTCTCCCGAGCATGCGCTTGGCCTCCAGCCCGATGGCCTTCACGCTCTTGTCGTGCCTGTCAAGGGCCACCACCGACGGCTCGTCGATCAACAGCCCGCGTTTGGTAACATACACCAGCGTATTTGCCGTCCCCAGGTCAATGCCCAGGTCGTTCGAAAACCATCGAGAAAACCACATTGCGCAGCTCCCTGCACGGAGGAAGATCACTGCTCGAAAAAGGACAACCGGCCTTCGGTTCCTCTTCTGCTCTTCGTGCACCGCCTGGCTTCGTGAGCGACACGGAGTTCGAGCACGTACGTCGGTTGACAGCCTTTGTCCAAAATACTATAAGACATTATACAAATATGTAATTAAAAACGGCCACACCTTTCCCGCTTTCCCGCGGCGGCCGAAACAGGGCGGCAGGACTTCTCGCTCAGCCCGCGGGATGCCCCCGTCGATCCGGACCCGAAAAGAGGACAGTTCCCGCCCGGGCGGGAAAGGTCACTCTGCAACGAGCCGATGGTCGATCACGGGACTGCAATCGATGCATCAACAGGAATTGGAACGGCACGCGGGCGGCGCTTTCACAGTGTCTCCGGCGCACCTCCATCAACCTCCGAGTCTCCATCCTCACCCTCTTCGCCGTCTTCCCCGGCCGGCCCGTCCCGGGAAGGCTCCTCAGGATCCTCCGCACCGCCGGCTTCGGGCGTTGCTTCCTGCCCGGAAGGCGTCGACCTCTCCTCCTCGTCGCTCTCCACCTCCTGCTGCTCCGGCACAACCGGCCCCGCCTCTTCTTCATCGATATCCGCCGAAGCACTGTCTTCCGCGTCGTCCGGCGATTGGGGAACGGGTTCCTCACCGGCCTTGCCGGCCTCGTCCACCTCGGAAGCGGCTTCCGATTTTGTCGGTTTCTTTTTCCCGGGACCGCCCGCCCGTAACCGGTACGTAAGGCCCGCCAGCCACTTCAGCTCGACATCGGATACCAGCTTCGGGAGCGAAAACCCCAGGTCAAAGGCAAGGGGACCGGCCGAAAGCCCCATTCCGAAACCGAGCAACTCGGTGTCGTGGTTGATTCGTTTCCCCATTCGCAGTGCCAGAGGAGGCAGTGGTCGAACCTCAATGCCGACCGGGACGGTTATCCGTCCGTCGCTGCGTCGATACGTCACATCGCAGGCGGCGGTGTAGCCTACGCCGCGGAGTGTGTCGATCCACGCTACGCCGCCTCTTCCCGACAACGGAAGCTCGCTGCCTTCACCGAACGTTTCCCACGTATCACCGCCCAGCATTGGTGTGGTTCTCCCTACGTGGAGGGCGGCCGCGCCGAGGGAGAGCTTGCCCGGCCAGAGCCACGCGAGCGCACCCACGCTCGCCGTAAGGGCGTAGGAGACCGACGATTCGATTCTGTCCTGGCCTCCGTTGACGCAGACGGCCGCGGCGATATCCCCGCGCCGCATGCCGGCGGCAAGCGAGAGGATTGACTGCTGCCACGAGACGGGGAAGTCCTGTTTGATCCCACGTTCATCGGCGGAAACAATGCCGTCGACCGAGAACGAATTGAACGTAGCGGCGCCGAACCACTTCTTTCCGATCCGGGCCGACTCAAACGCGCCTCGTGTGAGGTCGGCACGGGGATAGAGCCCGTAATCGGCGGCGACATGATCGTGGTTTATCAGGCCCGGCAATGCGGGATTGTAGTGGGCGAAGCCGCGGCCCGCTACGGCGGTGGCGGCACTTCCCATGCCGATTGCGCGCGGATTGAGGGGCTCCTGCAGAAAATGAAAGCCGGTGGTATCGGCTTGCGGAGCAGCGGCAGGTGCCCGGAAAACCGGGCCCGCTACGAGCAGCGCCCCGAGAAGCGCGCCGAGCCGATTGCGTGATTTGCGACGATAATCAGAAATCATAGACAACATCAATCTGCTGGTTGACACCCGCAAGTGTCTTGTTTGTTGCAATATTGTAATTCAAACGCATGCCTTCGCGCATGTTCGACAGTTCGATCATGCAGCCCGCCGTCACCCGCATGGAAAAACCGCGGCCGTACCGTTGCGTGTCCCCGAGCAGGTCACTGTCAACGGTGATATCGCCGATGCCCCCCCGCAGATAGAACGTGTCCCAGCCTTGCCACTCGACGCCGTTTGAGAAGACCGCGCTCGTGCGCGGCAAACCCCTGAACCGGTAGTCGAAGGCGTACACCGTGATGTCGCTGTTGTACAGAAACGGGCGTCCCAGCAGCGATGCCGTGTACGACACCGCTCCGGTCACGGTGGGAGCGTACGTTCCCGCCTCGCTTTGGGCACCCCAGTTGCCGAACTGCCATTGCGACGATGTATCCCCCGGCACACTCAGGTTACGCAGGAGAAGAGATGCTGTCAGGTCCTTGCGCAGCCCGACCCGGACGGCGGCATCGATGTTACCGATAGAAAAGGCCGTTTCATTGTCCACGCCGCCGCTTTCGTCGTAGTACGCGGTCATGTTCTGATAAAACACGCCCAGGTTGATGCCGGCCGAAATCCGGCGGGTCAGGTAGTACCCCAACGCCACCTTCGCGGTCACGGTGGTGTACGAGCCCGGGTCAAGCTCTTCCTCGGCCTCATCCACCAGCCCGGTAATATACGGATCGCCGCGGTACAGCACGGTCACACCCGCGCCGACCCGGGGCGGAATGTACAGCCCGCACGACGCGTAGCCCTCGGTCCGGCCCAGGGCACGGTAGCCCAGACCCATGGCGACGCGGTTGGATCGGTACACACCGAAGGCCGCGGGATTCCACCATGAGGCCAGGTAGCGGGGATCGGCGCTCTGCGCGCCGCCCATGGCCGCCGCCGTCGCGCCGACCGGGGGACGAAGGTAGGCGCCGGCAAGTCCGCCTACGTACGACGAGGCGCGGGGCGCCGGGGAGAGAGCCGCCAACACAACGGCGCACACTATCCCCGCCGGGGAACCAATGCCGAACCTAGCGTGCCACGATAATCTTGCCACGCGCTCGCTCCCCCTTGTTGGTCGATATCCGGTAGTAGTATACTCCGGGCGATACCGGCGTGCCCCAGCGATCGGTGCCGTCCCAGTAGTCTTCCCGCTCCACCGTGCTCCGTCCCGCTTTCCTCTTGCTTCCCGCCTCACGAACCGCGTCGCGAATCACGGTCGTTACCAGGTCCATGTTCCAATCGAAAACCTCGATCGTCACTTCGGCTCTTCGCGACAGGTTGTAGGCGAAAAACCCCCGCTTGACCTCGGTCGTAAGGATGCTCGGATACAGGTACGTGCGCTTGAGGCCCGATGCCAGCGGCGGGGCACGGAAATCCCGCACGAACGCATTCTTCTCCTTTTCATCACCGCCCTCATCCCTGCTGAAATAGATCCCCTTTTCGGTGGCGACCCAGAGGTAGTCGGCACTG
This sequence comes from uncultured Fibrobacterota bacterium, assembly GCA_964571815.1. Taxonomy (GTDB): domain Bacteria; phylum Fibrobacterota; class Chitinivibrionia; order Chitinivibrionales; family WJKA01; genus CAZNDN01. The sequence continues at coordinate 15,707 of CAZNDN010000068.1, forward strand.
TCGCGTCGCCCGGGCACATACAGCAGCGCGTTGACCGAAGGAATGTCGATATTGGGGTCGGCCTCAAACAGCCTGTCGCTGAAATCGTCGCTTACCGCAAGTTCGTTGGCCAACGATGAGGTGCGGTAGACGAAGACGCGCTCCGATGCGACGGCATACACCGTGTCGCCGGCGCCGAAAACCAGATCGTCGGGCGCCTCCTCCCGTACCACTTCCCATTTCCCCCCGGCGAGCGAGTCGGAAGACGGGACGTGATAGTGAAGTAGGCTTGTTGTCGTGTCCTTTCGTTGCCTGACCGATGCAACAGCCAGTATGACCGGCACGGTGTCGGGCGTATCCCGCACATAGAGGTCGAAAAACTCAAGAATCGACACGTTTTTTTCGGCGGAGGCGCTCGAGAGCTCGGTCCAGGAACTCTCCCGGACAGCGAAACGGTGCACCGCCGCGGGCGTTGCCACCCATACCGCTGCCGAGTCCCCTTCCCGTCCGGCCTCCACGGCAACCACCCTCGCGTTCGTGTCGGGATACGCCGGGTAGCGCTTCGCTAGCGCTTCCGGCGGAAACGGATCTCCTCGCGGAGCGAAGCGGAACTTCAGGGAATCCTCTCCGGAAAAAAATGCGGTCGCGGGCGTGTTGTTTCGATGGATTTCGCCGGGCACCACGCGCACCAGCCCGCCGTCGGCACACGCCAGCCAGAACGAACCGTCAACCCGGGCAATGTCCCAGGTTTGAAGGAAGGTCTCCGCCTTGACCGAATCTTTCAAAAACGAAAGATTGTTTCTGTCCCAGCCCAGATCGAATGTGAAGTACTCCCGTCCCGAACGGGCCCGGTGGTTGAAAGTCCACAGTTGGTTGGGTTCGCTTTCCCCGGGGGGCTGCAGAGCAACCAGAACTCTTCCGGCGCCCGAAGCCAAAGTGGAGTAATTGAGATAGTCGGACCACGCGGCCCGCGGAGTCTCGTATCCCCACCAGGCAATCCCCGCGGCCTCATCATCCGAGGAGCGGTTCCGGAGGGTGTCCCGCCCGAAATTGATTCCCCGTGCCGTTACCATCCATACCGTGTCGGCCCAGCCGGTCAACCCGTAGATTTCGTTGCCGGTGATGCCCCGCACGGTATCTCCTTCGGCACCGGCGAGGGGAAGCGGCCCACAGAGAAGCAGCGGCGTGAGCAGTGCGCGGACGAGTCTAGCGGTTGTCGAGGACATCGGCGCCTTCGGGCACGGTGAACGTGAACGCACTCTCGGGGATGTGCTCCCCCAGACGGGTCTTCCTGAACGTGTAGGTACTTGTGTTTCCCCGCTCATTCGTATAGTGCATCCGGCGAACCACGTTCGTTGCGGGATCGACCCAAAGGAGGATTTTCACAATCGGCGGCTCATCCGCACCTTCCTCGCGGCGCCATTGCAGCATTACCCCGCCCTCGTCGCCGGCGACTTCCTCGAACGAGTGATCGTGGAGCCAGGCGCTCAGAATCTGCGAGGGGTGAGCGGACAGATCCGTGTCCCGGAAATTCCGGACAATCACCTGGCCCGTGGCCTTGCTGTACTGCCAATACGTTGAGCCGTCACACACCCACAGCATCTCTCCCAGCTTTACCCTGAACTTGTTGCCGGGTGCGACCAGCAACTCGCCTTTCTTGCGCTGGGTTTTCTCACGAACCTTCCAGTAGATTTCGAGCGTGAACTCGGTGCGCAGTGAGGTTGAAGGGGAGTAGGTCCGCTTCAATTGCTCTACAATCGAAGCCGCGGTACCGAGGCACACCAGTCCCGATCCCGCCAGCAACCCCACCGCCAGCCTTCGCCACCCTGCTCCACCCATGCGTGCTCCCCTACGACAACGACATCAGCCGTTCGTCTATCTGATCCGACGTAATCAACACCTCCCTGGCCTTGCTTCCTTCCGACGGTCCCACGATGCCCGCCCGCTCCAGCTCGTCCATGAGCCGTCCCGCGCGCGCGTACCCGATTTTCATGCGACGCTGCAGCAGGGAAGTCGATCCCTGGCCGATACTCACGATCGTCCGGGCGGCATCTTCGAACAACTCATCCCGATCCCCCTCATCAGCCATGCCCGACTCGGCGTCCCCTCCGGGATCGCCGAAGCTGTCGATCTTTTCGACTTCGACCCCCTGCGACCGCACCGCATCGACCACCCGCTCGACATCCTCCTCCGAGATCAACGCCCCGTGATACCGCTCGATATCGGGCGCACCGCTGCGAAGGAACAGCATGTCTCCCAGACCCAGGAGTTTCTCGGCGCCCTGATGTCCCAGGATTGTCCGGGAGTCGACGGCCTGGATCGTACGGAAACCGATACGCGAGGTCAGGTTTGCCTTGATCGGGCCGGTGATAATGTCCACCGACGGTCGCTGTGTGGCAATGATCAGGTGAATCCCCACCGCACGGGCAAGCTGAGCGATACGTTGTATGCTTGCCTCAACATCCTTGGAAGCGGTAAGCATCAGGTCGGCCAGCTCATCAACAATGATAACGATGAAGGGCATTGGTTTATTGTCGGACTCGGGAATGGTCCCTTCCTTGATTCTCTTCTCCTTGACCCGTTTGTTGAACGATTCGATATTGCGGGCGCCCACCCTGGCAAGAATGCGGTACCGCCGGTCCATTTCGGTCTGCCCCCACTGCAGGGCCTTTACCGCCTCTTTCGATTCGGTCACAACCGGGGCCATAAGATGCGGAATGCCCTGGTAGTACGACAATTCGACCTTCTTGGGGTCGATCAGAATGAACCGAAGCTCCTCGGGCGTCCTGGTCATAAGCAGACTGCAGATAAAAGAATTGATGCAGACGCTTTTTCCCGAGCCGGTCTGTCCCGCGATAAGTAAATGGGGCATCTTGGTAATATCCGTAACAAACGGCGACCCGGAGATAGCCCTTCCCACCACCAGCGGCAGTTTCGCCTTTGCCTTCGCGAACGCATCGGAGGTCAGGACATGCTTGAAATACACAATCTGGCGGTGTTCGTTCGGCAGCTCGATGCCGATTGCCGCTTTCCCGGGAATCGGCGCCTGGATTCTGATCTTCTGCCCGCCGACGGCCAGCGAAATGTCGTCCTGGAGGTTCACCACCTTGCTGACTTTGATCCCCGGCGCAAGGGCGATTTCGTAGCGCGTGATGACCGGGCCCGGACATACGTTGACCACCTTGCCTTCGATCCCGAAATTCATCAGGGTTTTCTGAAGCGTCTGCGAGTGAGTCTCAATCGCCTGTCGATCCACGAAACCGCTGACCGGCGGCGGATCGGGAATTGTATCCACCGACGGTACCCGGTAGGGTTTTGTCCGACGGGTGCGTTTGCGCACGGAGTCCTTGCCGGGTACCCGGTAATAGTCATCCGGAATCCCCTCATCGTGCCCCGTTCCTTCCCCTTCCGCCTCCGCCCCGGCGACCGGCTCTTCCGCGTCCCCGGTCTCCACCCACGGATCATCCTCGAATTTCCCCCCGCTTTCCTCAGGCGCCTGCTCCGTAGTGTCCGGCGAACTGATCGTAATCGGCTCGTCCTTCTTCATACGGAATTCGCGAAGCTGCTCTTCCAGCCGCCGGCGCACCTCGTCATCTTCGCTCTTTTCTTCCTCGGTTGCCGGAGTTTCGTGAGCTTTCATCTCTCTCGGGGCGGTCGGCGGCGGCGGAGGAGCCGGCGGTGCGGAATCCTCCCGGGGTTGCGGCGTACTCGCTTTCCGGAACACGGAACAAGCCCCGCTTCTCAGGGCGGCGATGCCGCGCCGGAACCACTTCAGCACCCAACCCGCCGCGACCCGGAGGGCCTTCCATGCGGCGGCGCTTCCTCGGGTCATGAGACGGGGGAAGGCAAGCAGCGACGTGATCACCATGGTCAGCAGGGTAACAAAAAGGGGGCCGAAAACGTGTCCTCCGAAGAGGTACTGAAGCAGGAGGGTGATGACATTGCCCACGGAATTGTCGGTGAATGCCTCCTGTGTACTGATCGGGATGCCGGGTATGGCGAGCAGCACGCATAGCTCGACCGCCAGCAGCACCGCGAAGAGCGTGATGCGTCTGCCCGGGCCGGTTCCCCGAAACCGCATGATTCCCAGTGCCAGGACCATCAATGGAAATGCAAACGCCATTATCGGCCCGAACAGGTACACCAGACCGTCGGCCAGTGCCGCTCCGAACCAGGGTCCCAGAATATTACCGCCTCCGGCCACCTCGGAGATGAGAGCGACCAGGACCATGAATCCGATGGCACTGAATACAATGCCCCAGATCTGAGGTATCACGTCCCGATGATCGTCGGCCGGTTTCTTCTTTTCACTCCGTCGAGGCACGGTCAAACGCCTCCTTGCATTTCTTTTGAAAAGAATAGAGATCGAATCGAAGGGTTTTCGCCCGCATTGAAAGCTCCGGCGACGCTGAGAGTTTGGCGTACTCCTCAATCACCCGCGCCGCTTCCTGCGCCCGTTTCATGTTGGCATCCAGAACATCTTCAGCCTTCTCCCGCCGCATCTCTTCCCGGCGCGTGCCCGTCGCGAGGGGGTCCGATGACGTGTCGCGGCTTCGCACCAACAACCGAATCCCCAGGGCCTTCTCCATGTCGATCAGAGAATGCCGCATCCTCTTCAATGTCCGCGACGACATCTTGTCGGCCTCAACGAAGCGGAAGTATTCCTCGACAACTCTGAGGGCCTCGCGCAGACGATTGAGGTTGGCGTCAAGAATTCGCAGAACCGTTGTTTCATCAGATGCTCGGCCCAACGTGCCGATCCTTGCGTGCAGTCCCCCACGCGGTGTGGTACCCGGGAAGTACCCAAAAATAACTCATGTGCCGAAAAAACACGTTGCCGAATGTCGTTATCCGCCGGGGCGGGCGGGTGG
>CAZNDN010000069.1:0-8042 GCA_964571815.1 uncultured Fibrobacterota bacterium
GGTGAGACGAGCACCGAAACAGGCCTCGACCTTTTTTCCGCAAACCGCAGCCGCACCACATGCAGTCCACGCATGGTTCGTGTGGGAAGGGCTACGGATTGATTGGGCTCGAGGTTGTCCGCGCTGAAAACGCAGCGACCGGAAAGGGAGAAAACCTTGACGCTTTCCAGATTTTCACTGCCGGCAATTCTGCCGTTGCGTATCCACGTGTCGACCGCGGCGGCCGGCCGGTACATTGTTTCACCGACAGCGGCATTGCCCGGATTGAGCCAGCTTTGGTCTTCTTCGAAACCGGCCGCTTCCTCCACCCAGGCAAACGGCCAGTGCAGGCTTGAGGATGCATCGCGGGACGTATCGTTTGAAGAGACCAGCTTCAGGTACTCTCCGCTCGTGAGGTTGATGAGGCAGAGAAACTCGTTGCGCGGCTTGCGAACGTAGGGGGGCATGGCGCTCTGGTCGTACCAGAGACGAGTTGTCTTGACGGCGACGGCGGCATAGTAGGGGTGATTCGACCATTCGGGGTAGTTCCACTCAAGGCCGGTTATTTCACCGTTGCTTTCGGGACTGACTTCGGTTGTGGGGATGTCCTCCGGGAGGGGGTACGATTTGACGATTTCACCGCTGAACCGGCTTATGAACATGCGCTGGTGAAAATCCCAGGTGCCGAATATGGTGGGCACGCTTGCCTCCCGGTAGCCGAAATCCAGGTACAGCATGGCGTTGGTGAAGTGCGTGCTGGAGGAGATCGACGAATTGCAGACCTGTGAGGTCACGATCGTATCCTCGCCGGCGGGTGTTGTTGCCGGCAGGTTGTGGAGTGTTGCCCGGCTGCCGGCTTCTCCTTGAAGCTCGACCATGAAGCAGTGGCGCGCCTGCTCGGCATGCGCACCGTAGCTCCCGTCGCGGGAAAGCCCGCCGAGGAACGAACCGTAAGTCCATAAGGTCGATTCATCCCACGAGGCGCCGTTCCACGCTCTTTTCATTGTCTGTCCGCAGCCGTCAAGTGTCAGCTTGTCCGCATCGTCGTGCTTGCCGCACGTACCGAAAACGATCGCGGGATCCCCGCGTTCCTTGACAAAACGGGGAACGTAGGCATTGTCGGCCACCTTGATGTCGGAGCCGTCTCCCGAGACCCTGCGCATCCACGAAGTACTCGGGGTGTTGACAAACTCCGAATTGGGACCGGTCGCCCACGCGGCCCACTCACCGTCGGGCGACAACACCGGAAGAATGGCGTCGGCGGTTCCCTGCAGCACCCGCACTTCGGGAGACCCCTCCTGCACGCCGGTATAGTCAACCAGGCACAATCCCACGTTGTCGGCCTTGAAAATCAGTTTGACCCGATCGGTGGCACAGAACGAACGGACTTCTTCGACCGATGCGATGCGTACGGACGGCTGACCGTTGATATCGGCGAAACGGGGAACTGCGATGCATCCGAAAAGAATACACGCCAAAGCTCGTGCTGCTCCAACCATGTGTGCTCTCCTTGGTGGCGGTGTCGTGGAATGTCTCATTGGTGGTCCCTTTTTCGTCGATTGCCCCCCTCGCGACTTCCGTCAAGGCCTTGCTTCAATCGTTGCCCACCGGCATTGAACTGTCCCTTTTCCGATTGAATCGAAACACCCCCTTGCCTGACCTGCACTGCCGGCCAACCGGCAGTTGTCTCTGCGCCCCGCCCCCGCGGGGGGGAATGCCGCACGGGGAGGTCGCGCAGGCTTTGCCGGATATCGGCAAGGAGCGCGTTGAAAACTTCCCACGATCCGCGCTCGTTTTCGTGCGGCGGGTTAATCGTATAACCAGCGCCCTCCTCGCCGGGCCGCGGCCAATCGTCGGGCAGATGCGGCTGCGGGTCGGCAATTACGTAGTTGTCCCATGAAGCCGCTATCTGGTTGAAAAATACAATACTGCTGTCACGAAGGCGTCCGGAGTTGGAGTCGGGAAGGGTGTTATCGATCTGGAAGACGGTAAGAAACTCTTTTCCCTGTTTCGCTTCCGCAATCCGCTCCCGCAGCTCCCGCACCGAGCTTTTCCATTCCGCTCCACCGGCCTGCTGGTTGTTGGCATACTGGATAATGACAACATCGGGATCGGCGCTCCGAATATGGGCGATATAGTCGGCACGCGGGCAGCGCGGGTCTTCGTGGGATTCCTCGGTTCTCATCTGCACCGGATATCCCATTCCACCTATTGACATCTGCCCGGTCATCCAGCCGGGAGCTGTCAGGGATCGGGCGCTGAAACCGTAGATGATCACGCGGCCTGAAGTGCAGCGAATCTTCAGCGTCCGGCACGGAGCGGGTTTGAGCGTGATACTCACAAGATCGGTGTACGGTGTGCCCGTGTCCGCGGCGCTCACCTCGAGTGAGTCGTACGTTTCAAGTGAAGCGGAATCGTTGCCCGCGCGGAGCAGGACCTCGCATGCGCCTTCATCGGGCCCCCGCCGGAACAGGAAATTGCACCGGAGCGTGTCGGAGGGGTCGATACCCGTCTGTTCGCCGATCGGATACGGCTGGATGTACCGGCCGGACTCGGGCAGAATGAATCCATCGGTATGATAGGTGTTGTATGTCAAGGTGCTGTCGCAGTGCTCCGGTGTCCACAACGGCTCGCCGTCGGTGGTATACCGCCTGATGACCGATCCGTGGATCTTGTTCTGATAGACGGCGCGCGGTCCTCCCATGACCAGCGACGAGCCCGTGAGGATGCCCCTTTCGCGGGCAAAACGCGCCAGGCCCCCGGCGGCATAGCAGTAAAACGTGCGGCTGTTGCCGAAGTAGAGCACACTCAACGCCCCCGTACCGTCGGCGAAATCGCGCGCAAGAGAAAGGACATGAGGAGAACATCCGACCCTGGGAACCGTCACGGGGGAATCGCACATAACAATCGTTCCTTTCAGACACAGGACCAATGGAAGCAGACGAAGCGGCCAAAGAGTTTTCATGAAGAATCCTTCAGTATAGTGACGAACGGATAGGCGCACCACGGGTGGGTATGTTTGGGTTGCCCGTGCGAAGGCCGAATGTCGACCTCACACCGGGCCACCTGCTTTGGATCGGTTTCCGCGGTTCGCCGGTCCTCCATCCTGCATGCGTCTCGCGAAACAGCCATTCCGCGCACCATTCAAAGTCGTATGGTGCTTACATATATGGTAATATAATTCTATAAAACTGGATTCCATTCAATAATAATTGCTTTCGGGGGCTAGTAGGTGTTATATTTATTATACAGCAATGGGCAGTGTGCTTTTGCTGATCCACTTTTTCCGCACTCGCTCGTGAACTCGGGGCTTTTCGGCATGCACCATCAATCCCGTCCCGCGGTACAGCAGGCAATCGACTACATCGTCTCCTCGATAGCGTCCGGTGCGTTTGCCCGGGGCGACCGGCTGCCGAGTATGAAGCGGCTGGCGTCGCTTGCCGGTGTTTCGCTGGTGACCATGTGGAAAGCGGTCAACACGTTGAAAGACCGTGGTGTCCTCGATTGCATGCGTGGCCGGCCGACCCGCGTGGGGGAGCGAAGCCGCTCTGTTCCGCCGCTCTCCGCGGAGCAGACCGGCGAGAAGGGGAGGGCGAAGGAGGTTTCCCCGGTCGTACGTCGTGTGCTGTCCGCAATCGAAGACAGTATCGTGCAGGGCCGCTATCTGCCCGGCAATCGGCTCCCATCGTACAAAGAACTTCAGAGTGAACTCGGCGTTTCGTACCGTCCGTTGAAAAAGGCTCTGACGGAGCTTCAGCGCAGAGGGGTTATCGTTGCCTGGAAAAGGGGATACGCGTTACCGGGGCATGCTCGTCGCAGCACGCCGCGATCGAGGATTGTGTTTCTGGCCGCCCGGCAGGTCGGGGAAACCATGCGACTCGATCTGGGAGGTGGGCTCCTGCTGCATCTTCTGGAGCAGGAATGTGCCAAAGGCGGCATGGTTCTGGATCGGATTATGTATTTCGCGAAGGGGCCGCGCCTGGTGTTTGTCGATATCCCGACCGGGAGCGAGTATGACGAATTGAGAGACCGGCCTGAAGTGATCGGCTATATCGTAATGGCGGTCAACCGCGAATCAAGTCACAATCGGGTTATGGAGTGGCTTTCGCTGATGAAAAAACCCGTGGCGCTTCTGTCCAACCTTCGGCGCTCTCACCTGCCTCTTCCGCGGAAAAACCAGAGAGTGTTTCGCTATTTCGTTACGGGGACGACCGCCACGCCGGGCAGGGAGGTCGGCGAATTTCTTCTCAACCGCGGGCACCGAAAGGTTGCTTTCTTTTCGGCGTTCCCGACGCTTGACTGGTCGAAGAAGCGGCTTGGCGGGGTCCGTGAGGCCTTGCGGGACGCGGGGATCTCCGACGGTATCGTCGAGTTTGCACTCGACAACACAACCTATCCGCCGTCGAGCACCGACATGAGTCGGGAGTCTCGACACGTTGTGGCCGGACTGGAGCAGGCGCTGCGAAACATTGAGAAAGGCCTCCCGCGCGCAATGCTACGCCCTCTTCAACGGCAAATGGAAGATTTCTTCACCAGCGGCTGGATCACCATCGATAACGCCCTCCGGCTGGAGCCGCTTTTCGACAGGGCGATGGAGCACGACGACATACGAGTGTGGGTGTGCGCGCACGACCCGGTCGCGGTCTGCGCGCGTGACTACCTGCAGTCCCGCGGTATTCCGGTGCCCGGCCGTATTTCGCTGATTGCCTTTGACAATACGTACGACGCGGCCAACAGGCTGATTACTTCCTACGATTTCAACATGACCGGTCTTGCGCATGCCCTGATGGGCTACCTCCTGAGATCGGGATATTTCGCCGCCCCCCGCGCCGGGAGTGTGACGGAAGTCAGGGGGATGATCGTTGAGCGGATGACTACCTCGGGCGAGCCTGCCGGGCCGGGACAAAACCTTCTCGCATCGGGGGCACGGCGGTAAGCAGGTCGCTGCAACAAACCCGATACATATCGAACCGAACGGGCGGACCAGACTCTTCTGATACGATAGTATAATTCTTATAACCTTCCGTGCCAACAGGGGAAGTTTTTTTTATCCAGCTTTGAGGATTCTCCTGTATTATATTATTTAGCGTAAGGAAATAGTGAATTTCAGGGGTCGGGACAATCTGGTCAATGAAGAGGTTCGTGGGATTTGAACCGAATCGCCCGCGGGATGTGCGTACCGTACCGGATTACCAGTCGATTGCCGGAGGGAAGTCGTCACGCTTTCGATGACATAAAAACAATCGCCGCCAGGGGCGGGCGCCCACTCTTCCCCCCCCCAGCGTCTACCCCTTGGTGGCGGTTTTTTCCCCGGCAGGCGTTGAAGGACGGGGGGATAGTCTGTCGGAAGTACGCGAATACGAATCAGTTCCAGTCCGGTCCGTGAATCGGGCGGCAGTCGGTTTTCCTCGATTGCCCGAGGGGTCGGACTATGAGGAAAAGTGAGGTGGGCTGCATGAGGCAGAGGGCACGTTTTGCGGTCGTCGGCGCATGGGCTTTCGAAGAGTACACGTTCGAAGGATACGGTTTCTACTACTACTCCGACAGCTACGAGGATTCTACCGGCTGTCATGCCAGGGACGGTATCTGGCGGGTCGATCTGGCAACCGGCGAAGAAAAGCAGATATTCGGTGATAACAGCGGGCGCTATTTGCTTGAAAAGTGTGCTTTGAGTTATAACGGCAAGCAGTTTATTTTCAGCGGAAAGAGCATTGGCAACGGGATAGTGAATAGCGACGGGACGGATTACAAAAAGATTTCCGCGGAACTGCCGCTGGTGATGTATCCGCCCGGTCAGGACATCTTCTGGTCTAAACTGGGGTATTATACCCTTCATGGCGACAAGCTTCGACGGTATAATGTAGAAACCGGCGAATACAGAGAGCTTGGATTCCCTAATCTGCTTGGTGGCGGAGTCACACCCCCGTTTTACTGCTATGCATCGGGAGACGGTACCCGGGTCTGGACACGCGCGGGTCAGTCGATTCTTTCCTGGGGTGCGAAGAACTACAGGCCCGACAGGAGTCAGACCTATTATTTTCTGACCGATGAAGGAGTGCCTTCCCGCATGTTCTCCCGCAACTGGTGGGGACACCACGAGACCATCTCGCTTGAAGGCGGACACATGCTCTTTCAGAATTTCGGGCACAACGGAATCTGGATTATTCGTTTCGGAGACGGGCAGCATATCGGTGACGTGTGGTACAAGAAGCTGCCGATTCTGGACGGCAATTATGCGACCGTATGCGGGCAGCCCCTGCAGGGCGACAATCTCAAGAGTATCACCAACAGCAATGTGTGGATTTGCATGTACTACCGGCCGCATCTTATCGGTCACCCGGAACTGTTCGGAGCCGATGAGCGCTGTTTTATGCAGTCGGTGTATAACTGGCGAACCAACGAGCGTATCCGGGTCCACGGCCCGGAGGACGGCACCTGGATGCCGCGGTGCAGGTCCTTGACCGCGGTGCAGTACGCGGGTATCTGGAAGGGCTATGACCTGCCCGCCCCCGACGAAGAGGGGGCTTATCTGGTCGCCTACCGAAAGAACGTGACGTTGCATACGGCCCGGAAAACGGGTACAATGGAGAGGAAGGTGCGGATCGGCAATATCGACGATGCCGCACTTGAAGGGGTGTCGGCAGCGGTCGAGCCTCAGAGTGCAACCGTATGGCTCGAAGCCGCGGCCGAGAAAACAACCAATTCATTGATTACCGTCACCCTGAACGTCGAGCCCGCCGCGCTGACCGAAGAGCATCAGAGTGCCGACGTGACCGTGGGCGCGGAGTCGGCACGCAACAGTGTCTCCTTTTCGGTGCACACCGACAACACCATGCTTCCCCGCCCGGAGAATTTCGTCGTGTTCCATGTCAACACGACCGACTCGTTTGCGTACCCGGAGCTTACCTGGGATGATGCGGCGGAGGGCGAGGACGGATACTATGTCGAATTTTTCACGACGTACAACTGGAACACCGAATGGGACGTGATCGATACGCTCGGTCCCGACCGGACACGCTACGTCTCGCCTCTGCACGATTACACGGACGAAACCAGGGACGGCAAATACCGTATCCGGGCATTCACCGACGACGGGCTCTATTCTCCGTACTCCGACGAAGGAGGGTTCGGGGTGCCGCCCGACAGTCTGGTGCCGCCGCCACAGGAGAAGATTCTGCCGGTCTGGCAGTCCGACGATATTTCGGCAGGGGAGTGGAAGAAGCCCGTCTCCCATGGCTCGGCGGGCCCCCGGCGGCTCGACATTTCCCTGACCGGGCAAACGCTGCGGGTTGAGCGCGGGGCTTCGCGCGGCGGCGGCCGGATAGAGGTTGTGCTGCCCGACGGCCGCATTCTTGCGCAGCGGCGATTCGGTTGCTCCGACGGAGGAACAATCGGCTGTGCACTCCCTGCCTGCGCAACGGGGATCGTCATGATACGAATTGTCGATTCATCCGGATCGCTGGTTACCGCACGAAAACCGGTCACACCACAAAGGAGATAACCCAATGCAGGCGTCCGCATCTCGACACCGAAATGAATACGGCTTCCTGGATCATGGCGGGCCGCGTGCAGCGCTGGCGATTCTCGTTTGGTTCGTTGTTTCCGCCGGGGCCCTCCCTGCGCCGACATCGTTGATTACGTTCGTCCAGGGGGACAGTCTGCGCGACGTTGAAGTTGTCTGGACCGACAATGCCGACACTGAAGAAGGCTATGCCGTGGAGCGCAAGGAAAATGAAGGAGACTGGGAGGAGGTGGACCGCACGGAGGCCGATGCGACGTCGTGGGTCGACGAGCGCCTGGATATCGGTTCAACCTACAACTACCGCGTGCGTGCGTTCGCCGGCGACGAATACTCCGACTACTCCAACGAAGATTACGCGCAGATTACCGGCGTGCCGTATATCTATATGACTGCTCCGCTGTACGAAGAGGGAGGAAGCAACGAGCTCAGCGCCGGTGCGACGGTCAGGGTGAAGTGGATCTCCAATAAGGTCAGCGAGACGCGGATTATTGTGATGGATTCCCTGGGTTTGAATCCGGTTGAATACAACGACGGCCCGGTG
>CAZNDN010000069.1:8142-11444 GCA_964571815.1 uncultured Fibrobacterota bacterium
TATTGTGATGGATTCCCTGGGTTTGAATCCGGTTGAATACAACGACGGCCCGGTGAGGACATCGCAGGATGAGTGGAACAACTTCCCGCTGACTCTTCCCGACTCCCTGCTGAACCGGAAGATTTATGTGCAGGTGCGCGAATACAACGATCTGGTCTGGGATACGCAGGGCCCCTTTCTGGTGACGCCTTCAAGCGCGGTACGGCCTTTTCGAATGCCCGATCGCATACATACTCGTCCGTCTTCATGGGGCGACCGGGCGGGTCCGCTCCATTTTACGCTGCGAGGCCTGCGCGTACCGGCGCCTCACGCTCGACGAGTCCCCGCTCGTGCGGTCGTGCGGCTCGTTGACGGACACGGGGCGAGACGGGTTATTCCGTTGCGGCCGTAGCGGGCATGGGATGTGCGCGCGCTCCAATACCGGAGGGAGTGCCGTAACTCGGGCGGTCCGAGGAAGAAGCGGCACCTTTCGCGGGATCACGTGATGATCGCGCAAACCGCATACAAGGACATGTCTTATGCACCGATTCCCCCGGACAACGTTCGCACTGATTCTGATCGCAGCCGCCCTTCTTCCGTGGAGCAGACTGCTTTCCTTCGAAGAGTACACATTCGAAGGGTACGGTTTCTTTTACTACGTCGACTCCTACCAGGATTCCACCAACTGTCATGCGCGGGACGGGATATGGCGTGTCGATCTGGCAACGGGCGAGGAAGAGCAGATATTCGGCGACAACAGCGAGAAATACCTCATTGAGCGATGCGGGTTGAGCTACAACGGCAAGCAACTGGTGTTCAAGGCCAAGAGCATCGGCAACGGGATGATCAACAACGACGGCACGGGTTACCAAAAGCTGTCGTCCTCGCTGCCCTTGACGATCTATCCGCCGGGGGCACAGATTTTCTGGTCGAAGCTGGGGTTTTACGCTGTTTTCGACGAGCAGCTCAGGCGCTACGACCTTCATACGGGCGACTACGAGGTAGTGCCGTTCCCTCCGCTGGCGATTCCCGGGGAGAAGGGCACCTTCAATTGCTTCGTGTCGGGAGACGGCGCGAGAGTATGGACCCGCGCCCTTCAAAGGCAGATCGGCTGGGGGCCCAAGCTGTATCGTGACTATTGCCACACGTATTTCATCATGAACGACGACGGGAGTCCGGCGCGGCTGCACTCCCGCAACTGGTGGGGGCATCACGAGACGATCTCGCTTGACGGAAGCCACATGCTCTTCCAGAATTTCGGCCACGACGGGATCTGGCTGGTGCGCCATGATGACGGGCAGCGGACCGCGGACATACTGTACAAGAAGACGCCGATACCGGAGCCCAACTACGATGACGCGTGCGGGAGCTATCCGCAGGGTGATGCGCTCAGATACGTGACCAACAGCAATGTGTGGATCTACATGTATTTCCGTCCGCGCAAGATCGGTCACGGAGAGCTGTTTGGAACGGACGAGCGGTGTTTTTTTCAGAGCGTGTGGAACTGGCGCACCAACAAGCGCGTGAAGATACACGGCCCCGAAGACGGGACGTGGATGCAGCGCTGCCGATCACTCCGTGCCGTACGGTGCGCGGGGATCTGGAAAGGCTACGATTTGCCCGCGCTTGACGACGACAACACCGCCTGCCTGGTTCCGTACCGCAAGGATGTGACTTTTCGGACCGCGAAAAAAACCTCGGCGATGGAAAGAGAGGTGCGGGTCGGCAATATCGATGACGGCGCACTGGAAGGGGTTGCCGTGAAGGTTGAACCACAGAGTGCCGCCTCGTGGCTGGATGCGGTTGTTGGGACCACCACCAACTCATCCATCACACTGAGTCTGAAGGTTGATCCAACGGCGCTGACACAGGACAGTGGGAGCGCCGAGGTAATCGTGAGCGCGGAAACGGCGCGAAACACGGCTTCGTTTACGGTGCATGCCGACAACACCATGCTTCCCCGGCCGGAGAATTTCGTGGTGTTTCATGCGAACATGAGCGATTCGTTCGCGTATCCGGAGCTTACGTGGGACGATGTTGCGGAGGGGGAGGACGGGTATAGTGTTGAGTTTTATACCCACCATGAGTATTGGTTAAGGGACTGGGAAGTTATCGATACGCTTGCGCCGAACGCCACCCGGTACCTCTCGCCGCTTTTCGACTATACCGATGAGAACAAGAACGGGCACTACCGTATTCGGGCGTTCACCGACGAGGGGTTGGTGTCGCCGTACTCGGATGAAGGGTGGTTTGCGGTGCCTCCGGACAGCCTGGTGCCCCCTTCACCCGAGCTGGTGCGTGAGCCCTGGAACGCGGGCGAGGTATCGCGGGGCAGGTGGCAAGGAGTTACGGATGCCGCGGCGCACCGACACGCCGCGGCGCCGCGTGTGTCGCACGCGGGCAACGAAGTAGTGGTGGAGCGGGTCGGCCTGTCGAGCCGGGGACGGGTGAGTATCGTTTCGCCCCGGGGCCGTGTCGTTGCGCGGCGGTCGTTTGACGGCTCCGGGTCTGTTCGCCTCACGCTTCCCGCACCCACCGCGGGCGTGTATCTGATTCGAATCGTCGGTATGTCGGGTTCCCCGCGGACGATCCGAAGGTGTTTACTTGATTACTAGGCCGGCGTGTTCGGCGCACAACCGCCGTTGCGGGAGAAGGAGGGCTGCATGATACGAAGTCTGTCGGGTTGTGTTGCTGCACTCTGTCTGCATGCCGCTCTGCTGTCGGCTCAGACACCGGAGTCGAAGGAGGAGATTCATTTGTGGAGCGCCGGCGCCAACGAATTGACGAGAACGCGCGCGCTTTACATGGGGGGCCATCCCGAGACCATGGATATCTGCAGGGCGGCGGAAGGGAAATTGAGCGACGTGGGCAACGCCGACAGCCGGTGGTCCACCACGGCATGCATCGGAGACCCGCGGCTTGTCGCGGAAATCGAGTTTCTCCTCAACAATGCCCACTACTCGGTGATTCATTTCACCAACGGCATGCACAATTTCAGCTACAGTGAAAATCAGTATGCCGCTGCATTGCCGGAGGTTATGGCCGCGTTGAAAGACAACGCCCGTTCGGCGAAGGTTATCTGGGCCACCAGTATGCCGACCCTGGATGAAACGAAACGCGAGCGCGTGCGGGAACGGAATCGTTTGTTGTTGGAGGCGTTGTCGGACGATCCGTTTTTCGCGGTAAACGATCTGTACGAATTGACCAGTGATCATCCCGAGTATTTCACCGGCAGCGGGTACGGTTTGAGTTCGGAGGGTATGACCGTGGTCGGTCAACAGACGGCATCGTACCTGCGCCCCGTGTTGGAAGCGGCCGCGGAG
>CAZNDN010000069.1:11544-20470 GCA_964571815.1 uncultured Fibrobacterota bacterium
GGTCGGTCAACAGACGGCATCGTACCTGCGCCCCGTGTTGGAAGCGGCCGCGGAGCAGCCGGAGCCGGACTACCGCCTTTACGGTGGAGCGAAGGTTTCGCGGGAGCAGATAGAATGGAGCGGCATTTCGATACACAAAGCCGATCAATCTTCGCTGCCCCGTGTGCTCTTCGTGGGCAATTCGATTGTCAGGAGCTGCTTTCCCACTCTTGTGAGCGCGCTGGACGCCGAAGCCTACTGCACGCTTCTGGCCACGTCGTTCTGTGTGGCGGATCCGGGCTTTGACATTCAGCTCGAGTTGATACTCCGGGAGCATCACTACGATGTTGTCCATTTCAACAACGGTCTGCACGGATGGGGCTACACGGAGGCCGAATACGATTCGGGTTACGGGCGAACGATTCGCACTATCCGTGAAGTGAGCCCCGGGAGCAGGATTATTGTCGGCCTGACCACCCCCGATTTCAACAAGCCCGATCAGGACAGCCGGATCGACGAACGGAACGAGAGTGCGATTCGCCATGCGGAGGAGAACAATCTGACGATCAACGACCTGAACATGGTTGCCAGGCTTGACCCTTCGTTTCATGCCGGTGACGGCGTGCATTTTCACAGCAACGGCGTGCAGGCGCTCAGTGCGGCCATGCTTACGTACGTGAGCGAAGCGCTGGAGCAGCCGCCGGGCAACGCCGCACTACCACGGCCTGCTTTGTCCGCCGGGTTCCTTCCGAGGGGCTCGCCGTTTGCCGTGATTGCCGGCACCGGGCCGGCGGGGTACCGCCGCGGCGCCGGCCGGGGGGCGTGGTATTCGACACGATATCGTGCGTATACGCTTCGGGGATCTCCTGTCGGCGCGGTACGATGGGGATCGGGCGAGGTTGCCGCCGGGGTCTACCCGATAGCGGCGGAGGACCGTGGAAGGTAGGGTTCCGGAAGGTAATCCCGAGCGCGGGAGTCGCCTTGCGTTGTTGACACCCCTGCTTGATTATGCGTGAGACGCTCAGGTGCGGGTCTTCGTGGAAGCGGTGACAGCTTTGCGTTTCCTGCCGGTCCTTTTTCTCCCCCCGCTTCCTCTACGTCCTCGTCGTGCTTTTCCCTCTTCGGTGGCTTTTCGTTTCAGCAGCGCAAGGACCGCCGGTGAAACGGCGGCGCCGGCGGGCGGGGAGGGCTCGGACCGGATTTCAGGGCCGGTCGAAGGCTGTTCCGGTGGTGTCGCTTTTTTGCTTTGCTGCGTGGTTTCGAGAGGTTGTTGCCGATCGTTTTTTTGGGAAGCAAACATCGGCAATTCACCTTCAGCCTCACCGCCGAAATCGTCGGTGTCGAATTCCGGCAGGACAGCGTTGTCCGCCTGGTCGCTGATTGACGCAAGGTAGGTTTTGAGCCTGGCGCCGTATCGTCGCGCGTAGTAGGATACCTTGTCAAGGCGTGTTTTGTTGCCGAAGATCGACGCCAGGTAGCGATCGTTGTCGACCTGCGTGATATGGATATGACGCTTCTTCCCCCGGTGGAACATGGTATTGAATTCGGATTCGCCGATGAGGTTGGCGATGGTGACGGTGGCGGCGAAGCTGCCGGTTACGAGGGCGGCAACGGATGTGGTATCGATTTCTTCGGTTGCTCCGCGGCAGGTAAGCAGGAGTCCTTCCCTGTTGGTCAGAAGCGTGCAGTCGAGTTGCGCCCGGTCAACAAAGCCGGCAAGTATCGTGTTCAGACGTTTGACATCCTCTTCGTAGAGAACGAAGTCACTCATCCGAATCCTTCTTGCCGAAAAGCTTTCCAAACAGTCCCTTCTGACCTCGCTCTTTCGGATTGACGGGCCGTCGAGTGGTCTTGCGCCGGTTCGTGTTCACTGACGTGAAGTACATGGGGCTGCCTTCCTGACGGGGCTGCTGAGGCTGGTCGTAGCCCTGGAAAGCACCGGCATCGTCCTCCTCGCCCCGGGGGGGGTAGCCCCGGGAGGTGTCGGGCCGGCCGGGGCCGTACTGTTCGGTCCCGGCCTGATCCCCCTGCTGAGGGAATCCCTCGAATTGCGGGGGTTGCTGAGGCGGCTGAGCGGCCGGGCCCGCACTTTGACCCGGCGGGGAGTATGTCTCGAACCCGCCGCTGTCCCCCTGAGCTCCCTGCTGCGGCGGTGCAAATCCCTGTTGCCCGGGGCTGGTGCCCTGCCTGCTTTCTATTTCTTTCTGGTACTTTTCGATTTCGAGATCAAGATCCGTCTTCTGATTGCCGTCGGACGGCTCCGGCCGGCCCTGAGCGGGCTGTTGTTGTTCGCAGGTTTGTTGCCCGGCCGCCGGCTCGTCCATGGTGGGGGACATCGGCTCCAGGTCAATCGTCCCGTAGTCGGCCTGTGAGGGCGCGGCTCGCGGAGGCTCGGACTGTGGAGGAGGTGAAAAGTCCGGTTCGGGTTGTTGCGGCCCGGGCTGCCGTGCCTGCTGCGGCGGTGAAGGCGGTTGTTGCGGCGGTGGCTGTTGCGACGGGCCCGGCCTCGAAAGGAACGGTTCGTCGTCCTGCAGCGGCGACTGCGGCCGGGGTGGTGGCGGCGGCGGTGGCGGCGGGGTGGCCGGCCGCTGTTGCGGCGCGGCCTGACTGGGAGGTGGAGTGGGTGGCCCCTGCTGCGCCCGGGAGGTCATGGCCGAACGAGTACTCGAACGTCGGGAGTACTTCCGGTTCAGCTCATCGATCACCATCTTACCGATCATCTTCAAGGACTCAAACACTCCCTGCCCCTTAACCGCTACCGCTTCGTTGGACGGTGCGTGATAGCGGTTGATCGCCTGGTCAAGTTGCTGCACGGGCATGGCGTCGGCAAGGTCCCGCTTGTTGTATTGGATCACCATCGGTATCTTGGTGTGATCATAGCCGTACTCTGATAGATTGTCAAGCAGATTCTGAAAGCTCTCCAGGTTCTCGTTCATCTTGGTGCGCGAAGAGTCTGCCACGAACACGACACCATCGACTCCGCGAAGCACCAGCTTTCGCGTCGCGTTGTAGTACACCTGCCCCGGAACCGTATAGAGCTGGAATTTTGTTGAAAACCCCTTTATCTTTCCGAGGTCAAGCGGAAGGAAATCGAAGAAAAGAGTCCGGTCGGTCTCGGTCGCCAGCGAAACCATGTTGCTCTTGTTGCCCTTGGGCACCTTCTTGTGGACAACCTGCAGATTCGTCGTCTTGCCGCTCAGGCCGGGGCCGTAGTAGACAACTTTCACGCTGATTTCACGCGCGCCGTAGTTGATCGAAGCCATTCACAGATCCTTTTCTCTATCTCCGTTGCGGAGTGCCGTTTAAGCTGAATTCATTCTCACCACTACCCGCTCTTCAGTCGTGGAAGACCGGCCGATATATCCTTAGTATCCCGAATTATCAAAATAGTTCTTCTTTGGGGTATCATGCAAGACGCAATCCGCGGGCGCATTGCCCGGTCCGATAATCCTTGCCGCTTCGCTTTTCACTTCTCACCTCCGAGCGGGGCGATGTCCCGCGTTGTGATCATACCGGCGGCAATGAGTCGACCGGCCGTTTCGGGGAGTGTCCCGTATTCGGCGCGGTACTGCAGCGAAGCAACGGCGAGCTTGTGGTCGGCCAGGTGTCGGGCGAGTCGCTTGTCGACTTGTGCGGCTTCCGCCGAACGTCCGGAGAAGATCAGCCTTGGAACGACCACGCGGCCGGCGAAGAAGATCCCCACGACCACGGCCGCGGTGACAATCACCGATATCGAAGTCTTGAGAACTTCGTCGATGTCCTCACCCTCTTCCTCCTCACCTTCCTCCGCCGCGGGCGTCGGCGCGTCCACCGTCAGCGGAACGATCGCTCCGGCCTGCCACCGGTTGAACAGTATCTCCCTGATTCGGTACTCCGACAGAAAGGAATTTCTGCAGAGGTCGGCGACACTCCTGGTGCCGTCCAGGAGCCCCAGTACGAACAGCGATGGGCTTTGCGCGGGAGAATCGGCCTCGGGCCGGTCGCCGGCGTCCGCTGCCGAGCGGACAAAGACGGTGTCGGGGCCGAACGCCCGTCTCATCCGGGCGTTTTCGTCGATACGCCGCATGGCCTCCATGGTAAGCGCATCGGTGGAGAAGGCGATATCGTCGATCCGATACATGCCGACATCCCGCACCGGTTCGAACCGATACATGCCGTCGTGCCACCCGAACAGGGCACAGGTCAGGTCCTCGATACCCATCTGCGTGAGCGCCATAAGCTCGGCTTCGGAGATGCAGGCGTTTTTCAGAAGTGTCTGCGTGAGGAGACCGAGATTGCCCTTCGAGAAGTCGACATACTGATTGACGGCCGCGCGGGTCAGCTTTCCGGTCGTGAGAAGGTAGTTGACAAGCATGGCTTCCACGCCGAACTTGTTTGTGCCCGCCGATATCACCGCGCCGCCGAAGAACACCGCGTACGCTTCGTTGGAACCGTGACGAAGCTCCAGGCGGCCCGTCTTGGCCTGCCCGCCGATCAACTGAAAAATATCGGGGAGTTCGAATTCCTTGAGATTTCCGCTGAGGGCCATGGTCGTTTCCCGCTTTCTCAGTTACTTTTCGCTTCGTGTACCATTTTCCGAAGAGACTTGACGAGCCAGTATGCGTGAAACCCGATTGCCGGCAGCACAGCCACGGTCACCAGTCCCGCGCCGAGCCGGAACGGATAGTGGAACTGGATGGTCAGGGCTTTCCAGTAGATACCGTAGGCCAGGGCCGAGGCGGCCATAAGCACGAACGGGACAACACGGAGTTTTGCCGACAGATTGGTTCGGTGCATTGTGCCGGCTCCCGGAAAGACCGCGTCGAGGATGCCCGGGAGGATGAAATGCAGCCGCCGGCGCTTCAGGGTAAGCCCTCTCTGTACGTGTCGTCTCATCGCGTTGTCCAGAAGCCCCGCGGAGGCTTCGGCGCAGTGTGTGCAGAGCTGCTTCCGCATGCAGCTCCGGCATACGGGAACCCCGCAAATTTTGCACGGCAGTTCCCTTCGTACCCCTCCCGGACCCGATTTCCGGTGAAGCACAACGGCGGTGACGACAGCGAGGACAAGATACAGGGCGGGCCCGAGGCCCAGAAAGCTCATTCCCCACGCCTTTGCCGTGAGGCCCCGGGAGGCGAAGGCGCCGGGAAACACATGAAACCAGAAATAGGAGGGCTTGTAATCGGGCATGAGGAAGTGTCGTATCCGGGGCCAGTTCGCGCCGAAATGCCGGTCGTTCTGCTCGATGAACGCGCCGATTTTCCGGGGGTTGATCCGCGTTGCGTTCTCCAGGAGTTCTATGCCTTTCATGATCTTCATTTCCCCGAAGTAGAACAGACACGGGTTGAAAAAGGTAGCTTCGTATTCGGGGTAGAGTTCGAAGGATTTCTCGAAGTAGGTGTTGGCGCGCTCCAGGTGCTGCGCGAAGTAGTGGATATTGCCGGCGGTCAGCAAAACGAGCGGGTCGAGCGGACGGAGCTTCTCGGCGCGCTCAACGTGTTTGCGCGCCGTGACGGGGTCGTGGCGTTTCAGTGCCAGGGTTGCCGCGGTCACGTGGGCAAGGTAGTCGTCGGGGTTGTCTTTCTGATGTCGCAAGGCATAGGCGTACAAATCACGGTAGTAGCCTTCATCGTGCGCCTTCCGAAACAGCCCGATTGAACTCGCGAGCGATTGAGCGCCGCGGAAAGTTGTCCGGATGTGCACGGCGAAGGGAGCGGCAACAAGGACCCCCGCGCATATCCCCGCAATGATCTTCTCCCGCCCGCGGAGCCTGCTCCATGTCAACAGGAGGCACAGCCAGAGCATCGGCAGTATGCCCGGGAAACCGAGCGAGAAGAGGATCAGCAGCGTATAGGCGTGCCGGAGCCAGGGCGATACGCTCAGGGGAAACACATGAGAGAAGCGATGAACCGCGGCGGGAAGGCCCGGGAGTATCGTCACGAGGAAGAGTACGGACGCAAGGATGCCGATTGACACCAGCAGGACGTCGATGGTCGTACTGAGGGCAGCGAGCTGCAGCCACCATGAACCCCATACTTTTTTGATCGTTTTCGCCAGGGCTCCCGGAACCTCAGCGGGGGAGGAGGTGAGTGCGGCACGGGCTTCCCACAACAGCGGACTGAGCGTGTGGGGGTCGAACCGGGCGGCGCGTTGCATTGCCGGCAGCCCTTCGGCGGCACTGCGTGCCGTGGCCGCCCTCATCATCAACTGCTGCGCGATTACGGGGGCGGCCAGAGCGCCGCTTTGCAGCAGGCATTTTTCCAGCTTCTCGAT
Source organism: uncultured Fibrobacterota bacterium (assembly GCA_964571815.1). Taxonomy (GTDB): domain Bacteria; phylum Fibrobacterota; class Chitinivibrionia; order Chitinivibrionales; family WJKA01; genus CAZNDN01. Next base: position 17,773 of record CAZNDN010000069.1, read on the forward strand.
TGTCTTTTCGCACCACGCGACGAGTCCGAACCGGCGGAACTCGACATAGAGCAACCAGAGACTCCCGGGATCATCTTCGGCGAGCCGCAGGGCGTTGGTGAATTGCCGGGCGGGATCACGGTCGGAGAACCGGCCCAGAAGCCCCGAGAAGAAATGATACCAGAGGCTCGTGCCCAGGGGGTTGCGATGGAGTTTTCGGGAAAACTCCTCGCGACGCGAGGCGGTGTCGAGGCCGTATCGTATTGCCGGCGTTTCCAGATCGTAGAGACGGGTGAAGTCTTCTCTGACCTGAAGGGCCCGCTGAAGAGGCTGCTCCCAGAAGACCGGCATGGTTCCATTGGACCATCCGGGGACCGTCAGCAGCAGACAGGCAAGCGGTAGTAAGGTCCTGAAATGTCTCATCGGTGCAAGGCAACTCTCCGACCGAAAACGGGGCCGCCGCGGGCAATTCTCGGATTGGTGTACCCTTATTATACTATTTGCAGGCGTACGGAGTCCATAGGCATGACATCGGGGACGGGGTAACTTTTATTGCATTTAGTTACTCAGGTATGGAAGCGAGTGTCTGCGCCGGCGGACTCACGAGGAAACCACCCTGCCCAAACCCGGCAATGTCTTTGGAAAATGAGCCGCTGAAGGCTCTTCCTTACTTAACGCCTTGGAAACCGACACCTCGGAGAACGTCGCTATTATGGAACAGTATCTCGACAGATTTCCTCAGATTGTCTACTCCGCACATACCACATGGCGGCAGATCTGGTATGACAACCCAAAGGGGCAGGGCGGATACCTCATGCCGGTCACCCTGAACGTAACCGAGGCTTCCACAGACGTTCCGGTCCGGGGATTGACCTGCGATCCCGACGTTACGTACGAGGGTATTCCGATCCTGCCAATATGCTTCCATATCGTACCTCAGTTTTTTGCTTTACGCGCCATGGTGATTGCAGAGCCCCCGGCATCCGTTCTGCTCCCGTGGAGGTTGGGTGTAGCGGATTTGGATGGCAAAGAGGTTAATTCTTGAGCATTTGCGGGCGATTTTACCGAAATGGAGTCTGGTGGTACGTATGGCCGGGACGGTTGTTCCGGATCGCTCAAACCGGATCAAGGTGCTTCCTTATCATGGAAGCATTTTGTTGTTATAGTGATTGCATTCGGGCCGATATTGATGTAGATTATAAATGGAACGGATAGTACCGGTGGGCGGTGGTGGTGCTGACCGATGGTTTGTCATTTCTTCAAGGAGGCTTGTATGAAGTCGACACGGTTTTTCGCGGCGGCGGTCTGTGCGCTTTCGATGCTGAGCGTGCGTTGCACCGAATCCAATCCGGCAGCCACGAACACGGACGATACGCAGGCTCCGTTTGCGGTGGCCAAATCGGCATCGGTCGAGCGGGCCACCGGCGATGTTGCGGATGCGTTGATTGCGGAGCAGGCAACATCGATCAACACGTTCGCCGCGCAGATGTACGCCCAACTTGCCGCCGAGCAGGAGGGCAACATCTTTTTCTCGCCGTACAGCATCGTTTCGGCCCTGGGAATGACCGCGGCCGGCGCCGAAGCGGAGACCGACCGGCAGATTCGCGAGGCGCTCAGCGTGACGCTTCAGGGAGACGAGTTCCATGCCGCTCTCAACGGGATCGATCAAAGCCTGGAGCAGCACTCCACTTCCACGGAGAAACTGACCGTGACCGTGGCCAACGATGCCTGGGTGCAGAGCGGGTGGGAATTCCGTGTCGACTATTTGGACCTCCTGTCCCGCTATTACGGCGCCGGGGTGAATCTGCTTGATTTTATCTTTAGGCCCGATGAAAGCCGCGTGGTAATCAACACGTATATCGCCGATCAGACGAATCAGAAGATCACGAATCTCCTGCCGCAGGGCTCCATTACCGCCCTGACCAGGCTGGTCCTGACCAATGCCGTGTATTTCCTTGCCGACTGGGTGTACCAGTTCGACAAAAGCCTGACCACCGATGAGTCGTTCAGGCTGCTTGACGGTTCGCGGGTGGCGGTGCCGATGATGAAGTTGGAGCCTGAAGGCAACAGCTCGCAGGTGGAGCTTCAGTACGCCTGGGACCCCGAGCACAAGGTCCGCACCCTGCAGCTTCCGTACTCCGGCGACCGCATGGCAATGACACTTTTCCTTCCCGACACCAACGCGTTTGAGGATTTCGAGGAGGCGCTCTCGCACGAGCTTCTCCAGAGTATGATCTCCCGGCTTTTCGTTACCAAACTCCCTCCGGTGCGCCTGCCGCGCTTCACGTTCACGTCGCCGGCCATTTCGTTGAAAAAGGCATTCCGTGCCCTGGGCATGAGCGATGCGTTCGATCCGAACAAGGCCGATTTCTCGGGTATTGACGGGGAACGTGATCTGTACGTATTCGATATCCTTCACAAGGCGTTCATCGCGGTCGATGAAGCGGGTACCGAAGCGGCCGCGGCAACCGCGGTGATAATCGGGACAACTTCGGTGCCGACCCACATTCCCCGATTCGTTGCCGACCGTCCCTTTGTATATTGCATACGGGACACCCAAACGGGTGTGATCCTGTTCATGGGCAAGGTGGAGGACCCGAGAGAGGAAGGGTGAGGATCAGAGGTGCAGAATCAGAAGGCAGAGGAGCAGCAAGCGAGGGCTGCAGTCCAGTAGTCGTGGTGCAAACACGGTCGGGGACGACCGTGCCACACAAAGTGG
>CAZNDN010000070.1:0-4485 GCA_964571815.1 uncultured Fibrobacterota bacterium
TTCGTCCTTCATCTCGGATATACTGAGGTTGAGGTGGATGATCTCTCCCTCATGGGTCTTCATGGGGATTTCTTCGTTCATCGACTTCCCCGACCGCAAGACATCGTCGAGGATCTTCCGGCTGTCGGCCTCGTTGACGAACAGCTCCTTCAGCGGCGTGCCGACCACGTCCTCCTGACTGTACCCAAAGTGGATTTGGGAGCCCTTATTGAACTTCAGGATGAGCCCTTCGGAATCGGTGGTGAAGATAATATCGGTGGAGTCCTGCAGGATGCTTTCGAAGTACCTGGCGATATTCTGGTATCGTCTCGATGTCACCGAGGCCCTTTCGATCCGTTTGGCCTGCACATCGGTAAGGAGCTTGATCCAGTAGACTACCGCCGTCGACCACAGCAGGCCGAGAACGGCCGCCGGAAAAAGCAGCAAAGGAATGGCGGCGCCAAGATATCCCCCGACGATCAGCGTGCCGCCGCACAGGGAGTGGATGATTCCCAGGTTCAACAGTTTCCGGGTGGGGATTGCGGCCGGGCCTTCACGAACCTCTCCCAGCAGCGGGACGGTCATTCTCGACCGGGCGCGTCGCTCACCTCGATAGGACATTGCCGGTCCGCATTTCTTGTAGTCGCCTCCGGGGGACACCATCGCATGCCAACTGCAACTCCTCGGCTGCTCGCCCGTGCAGCCAACCGAGCGTGCCGGTAGTCGCACAACGACTCCCCGCGCTCACCTGTTCCTCGAATACGGGTCGAACCGGGCGAAAAACCGGCCGCGGGCTTCTTCGAGACACCCACGAAAAATAACATTGTGCCCCCGCACCCGGGAAAAAGGGCGGAAGGATCGAGGAATTCACCGTCCGGACGGTCCCCGGGTCAGTCGCTCGGTGACATCGAACGTTTCGAACGGGATGATATGTGCCGGGTCGGGCGAGGCATCGACACATCGAGCCGGCAGCTCGCCACGGTATTTGTCGAAAAATCTGTCCGCGTATCCGCGCCAGATGCCGTCGAAGGAGCCCCCGGAACGATGGCGAACCATGATATCGTCGGTCACCACCACCCGGTGCGTCTTTCGAACCTGCATGGCTATGTCAAGATCGTAGAAATGGAAACCGTCAAACGTGTTTTCGTCGAACGATACCCTTTCGAAGAGAGAGGCCCGCACGGCAAAAAAGAGCCCGTCGACCGCCACAACCTCCACGTCACCCCTGTCCCGTGAGTATACCGTGAGAAGGAACCTGCCGTCTTTCTCGTGAAGAACCTTGCCGTGGATGAAAGGACGTCCCGCGGCCACCCAACCGGGTCGTGTGCCGGCAAACAGATATTGTCCTCCGGCCACCCCGACCAGCCCGAGCCTTTCGTCGGCGGCAAACTTACCCTGCAAAGCAAGCCCCCATCCTGCTTCCATCATCATCACGTCGTCGTGAACGAACACGAGAGTATCCCCGCCGGCCCTGCGAACACCTTCATTGTAAGCCGCGCTCAAACCCCGTGAGCCGTCACTGTTGTCGATCTGAATGTACTCGAAGGGTGCTCCGATTGTGCCGGAGATAGTGCGCCGGTGGGCCGGCAGGCCTTCGGAATCACGGGAACATACCACAACACTGATCATACAATGACTACCCTTGGCGCCTTGCCCCTGAGATCGTAGTTCTCAGCCCCATCTCTTTTCCCCGGTCCCGGCGTTCCTTCCACACATGAGGCCGGGAGTCTGTCGGCGTACTTCTCTCGAAACCGGGATGCCGCCTCATGCCAGCTTCGGTCGTTCTTCCCTTCGGAGAAATGCTTGATCAGCAAATCCCAGGTGGCTATGCACCGGGCAACTTCACGAACCTGCATGCAGATGTCCAGGTCGTAAAAATGAAACCCGTCGAAGCGCTCTTCATCGAAGGAAATATTCTCAAACAGCGAAGCGCCTACCGCGAAGAAGAGTCCGTCCACCGCCACCACTTCCGCATCGTTGCGATCCCACGAAAAGACGGTCAGGGCGAAGATATCCCGGTGCGGGAGGTCATGCACCACTCTTCCCCGCACAAACGGTTTTCCCGCGGAGTGCCATCGAAGGTCCTCGGTATCAAGATACTGTGTACCGGCAACGCCCACGAGTCCCACATCCGCGTGCTCGGAGAATTTCCTCTCCAAAGAAGGTCCCCACAGGGGCTCCATGAAAAAGGCGTCTTCGTGCATGAAAACCAGTACATCACCCGCCGCCCTTCGCACTCCCTCGTTGTACGCCCGTCCGATACCCCCCTCACGATCGCGGTTGTCGATGCGCACGTATTCATGTTCGCATCCCACGGTCGCGGCCACGTTCCGCTCGTGGACATCGAAAGCGGGTTCTTTCCGAGAGCATACGATTACGCTGATCATCATCCTCCTAATGATACCGCCCGCGGCGGAAGTCTCGCAACCCTGTTACCCGGCTATTTCAGCTTCCACCCGAGAAGACCTTCCCCGGTAGTTCATGGCCTGTTTTCGCCGCCAAGAAATATTGCATTCTCGCCGAATTTCTCCTTTATGGCGTCCATTGCGCTTTCGGACATTTCCCATTCCTTCTTTCGCTCGATTTCTTCAAACAGCTCCAGTTGAACGGGAACATTGAATCCGGTCATCCCGACCCCGATCAGGCGAAGCGCGGAGCCTTCGACGCGGGCACGCCGGAGCAATTCGAGTGCGGCCGCATAGAGCTCACCGGTCAGATCGGTGGGCACGGGGAGAGATTTTCGCCTTGAATGACGCGCGAAATCGGGTGTGCGCCAGGTCAGGACGACGGTACCGCCCTTGACGCCCGCTCGTCGACACCGGCGGCACACATCGCCGGCAAGGCTGAGAAGGGTGCTCTTCCACCTCGCTTCGTCACTGCAGTCTTCGTTGAACGTATGTTCCCGGGATATCGACTTCGCCCGCTCCCCGTCGGCCACCCGGCGGTGATCGATACCGCGCGCAAGGTTGTAGAGGGAGGTTCCGTGGGCGCCGAAACGATCCCGGAGCAACCGCCTCGGGAGCTTCTGCAGGTCGCCGATGGTATGCACGTTATACCGCTGAAGGCGTTGACGGGTTTTGTTTCCCACACCCCAAATGGCGGCAACCGGTTGCGGTGCGAGCCATTCGACAACGGCGTCCGGGTCGTCGGGAACCACCGTAATCCCGCCGGGTTTGTCCATATCCGAAGCGATCTTGGCAAGAAATTTGTTGGGAGCAACCCCGATCGAAGCCGAAAGGCTCAGCTCCTTTCCGATCCGGGCGAGGGTCTTCCGGGCCGCCTCGACCGGTCTGCCCCAGAGTCCCCCCGTGCCGCTCAGGTCCACAAACGCCTCGTCGACCGACACTTGCTCTATATCGGGAGAGAACTGATGAAGGATCGTTATGAGCCGTGCCGACGCGGCTGCGTAGGCTTTCATGCGGGGTCCGACGAAAACGGCCCGCGGGCAACGGGACCACGCCTCCCCGATCGGCATCGCCGAGTGTATTCCGAACTTCCGTGCTTCGTAGCTTGCGGCCGAGACGACGCCACGGGTACCGGGACGCGCACCTACCACGACAGCCTTTCCTTTCAGTTCGGGGTTGTCGCGCTGCTCAATCGATGCGAAGAACGCATCCATGTCAACATGAAGTACGGTCATACCAACATCCGGAACAACAGAAAATACAAGGACCGCGGCCCAGGAAAGGCATCCATGCTCGAAGGGATCAGTTATTTTGTTGCGTTGTCGAGAGCCGGCACGCGCATTCAACGGTTAACTCCATTGTCTCATGCCTTCCCTTCCGCATTGAGCGGCAGAGGAAAACCGCTATGAATCGATCACGCCAGGAGTCCCTCTGGGGCCGGTCCAGGGGAAGCCCCGCGGGAAACCGGATCTTCATACAGCTCATTTCCCGCTTCGGCGTCACCCCTGCATACCTTCTTGCGGCTTTCGTCTCGCTGCGCTATGCCCTGTGCGATCGTGCTTCGGCCGACGCGATCAGGTCGTTTCGCACCCGGCTTGGCCTGCCCACTCACACAATCCACCTCTGGCGCCATTTCTACTACTTCGCGGTCAGTCTCATCGACCGGCTGGCATTCCTGCTGGAGCGTGCTCCGGAATTCAGCTTCGAAACCTCCGGAAAGGACAACTTCATCGAAGCCCTGAGTCCTGGTCGTGGACTGATCGTGGTAAGCGCGCACGTCGGCAACTGGGAACTGGCGGGGAATATGCTCGCCGAAGAAGTGTCGACTCGGGTCAATGTGGTTATGCGTGATGCGGAACGGCCCGAGATCAGGAGGATACTGGAGACCGCCACGAAGCGACGGAGGGTTACGGTTATTCCGGCCGGAGAGGACACCGTCTCGGCCATGATACCCATTCGACGCGCACTCGAACGGGCCGAGATCGTGTGCATGCTCGGCGATCGACGGTGGGGCAGTCGAGAAAAGAAAGTCCCCTTCCTGGGCGCGCCGGCGTCCTTTCCGGCAGGTCCCTGGGAGATTGCCGCTATCCTCGGCAGCCCG
>CAZNDN010000070.1:4585-9002 GCA_964571815.1 uncultured Fibrobacterota bacterium
AGCCACCGTCTCCGCGTAAGCGGCTTCCCCGTTGCCGTCAGTCCCAGTATTCCGACAAATCGTCAAAAAGTGAGGTGGAAAACAGCAGCTTCCTGAACTTCACCAGGTCATCATGAAACACCCGCTCGTTGCGGTAGACCTCAAAATGCTCGTTGAGGAGCCGGTAAACCTTCGACGTACCTCTTCCCATCCGGTCGGCATTGCGAAAGGAGAGGGCCTGAAGCTGTGCGAGCGTCTCGACGGTCAGCACGTGCTTCGCGTTGCTTGCCGCCCTGAATGCCTTCCTGGCGGCTACCGTACCCATGCTCACGACATCCTGGTTCGAAGCATTGCACGAAATGGAGAGTGTGCCGACAGGGTTGGCGAGCTGCCGGTTCTCGGCCGTCGTGGAAGTAGCGAGATACTGGGCTCCCATGAATCCCATGGTCAGGCCCGACGTACCGGCAATCAGGTGCTCCGGCAACCCTTCGTTGAGCGACCTGTCCAGAAGCTTGTTCAGGCGCCGCTCCGAAATGGTACACATCTCCGCAATGGCCATGGTCAGGGCGTCCATGGCAAAGGCGACACCCTGGCCGTGAAAGTTACCGCCGTGGATGATCTTACGTTTCTCAGGGACCACCACCGGGTTGTCGTTGCAGGAGTTCGCCTCGGTCTCCACAACACGCGAGGCATACTCCACCGCTTCCCAGACCGGTCCGAGAATTTGCGGAATACAGCGGATCGAGTACACGTCCTGCACGTTGATGCTTGTCTCGTACACCGGACCCTCACTTCGCTGCTCCGCGATTTTTTCGTGCATGTCTTTTCTCAGAGTGATATTGCGGGACCCTCTGAAAAGCCGTGCTACGATATCGGCTATATTCCTCTGACCCTCGTGCGGTTTGACAAGATGCAGATCCTCGTCAAAGGCGTCGTCGATCCCGCCGAAAATCTCCATGGCAAACGCCGCATTGACGCACGCGAGTCGAAGCAGTTTCCTGCAGGTGAAGCTCACGAATGCGCCCAGCGCGGTCATGGCCCCGGTACCGTTGATGAGCGCGATACCTTCCTTGTAGCTCAATCGAAGGGGGTGCAGTCCCTCCTCCCGAAGTGCTTCCGCGGCCGGACGAAGACGTCCCCGGTGAAAGCATTTCCCTTCCCCGATTACGGCCAGGGCCGCGTGCGCCAGATGCACGAGGTCTCCCGATGCTCCGACACTCCCGCAGGCGGGCATGAAGGGGGCAATCCCGCGGTTGATCATTTCGCAGAGGTGATTCAGCAGATCGACACGAACTCCCGAGTAGCCCTTGACGAGGGCATTTAAACGAACCGCCGACACCGCCCGTGCAATATAGTGGGGCAGAGGATCTCCCAGTCCGGCGGCATGACTCTTGATCAGATTGACCTGCAGCGTCTCCAGCTCACCGACATCGATAATCCGGTTGCACATCGGACCGAACGAAGTATTGACGCCGTAGATGATTCTCCCGGCTTCGACTTCCCGCTGAAGAAATTCACGCGACAGACGACACCGTTGAAGCGCATCGGGGTCCAGGGCTACTCGCTTGTCCCCCACTCCGATTGCGACAACATCTTCGACGGTGAGCTCATTCCCGGTAAGCACTACGACAGGTCGTTGCGACATACTCCTCAGTCCCTTCCTCGCGGATACGCACCCTCCGACAACATTCGAAAATACATCCCTCACTCCCGGCGGGAAGCCACGGCAGTGTACCTTTCGTATTTTGAGAGCGTATCACTGCACGAGCGGCGTGTAACCGCTTCCATTCAATCGGCATGACTGAATCGCCACCCAAACTCCCGGGACATCTCCGCAGGAACGATGCTCTCTTCCTGTTCGGATCCCTGCGGCCGAAACCATGGGTTCTGGCCTATGAGCAGCCGTACGTCGAGATCGTCGGCGGCCCTTCCTGCAAACCGGAGAAGGAAATTCTTCCGGATGCTACCGATCGCGACGGCGTAGCGGTGAGGCAACGACGAGGAGGGGGTGGTACGGTTGTACTGAGTCCGGGGATGGTCATCACGGTCGTCGTCGGGAGGCGGAAGAGGGATGATGTAATTCGCGACATATTCGGCCGCGTGCACGAGGGCATCATCAGGGTGTGTGCCGAGCTGAAACTTCCCACCCCGCAACACCGGGGCCTCAGCGACCTCGCAGTGGGCGAAAGGAAGATCCTCGGAAGCTCGCTCTATCTTTCGCAGAGGCCGTTTCTTTATTATTATCAGTCCTCGCTCATGGTCGACCCCGACATGTCCCTGCTCGATCGATACCTCAAGCACCCTCCTCGTGAGCCCGACTACCGCAAGGGACGCAGCCACACCCTGTTCTGCACCAGTCTGAGGCAGGAAGGATATCCTATCCAGGCCGCGGCGCTGGCACACGCTCTTCAGCGAAAACTGCCGGGTCTGATCGGGGATACTGAACGCAGTCAGGTGAGAGAAGCGGGCGCAAAGGGTTCATGAATTTCTGAAACCGCCCGGCACGGGCCTTTCCTGATTCCTCCGCTCTACCGGGAGGGACGGCCCCAGAGGATCCCGAGCGTCAGGATATGGCTGCGAAACGACTCCCAGTAATCAACACCGTCTCTGGGCAGGTCCCGAGTGTATTCATATCCAACCGGATGCCAATACCGATACGAATAGCCGATATTCACCGACCACTGCTCACTGATTACCACATCAACACCGAGCCCTGTTTCGATACTTGCCCCGACACGCGAGCCCTCCATGGCACCCTCCACGTCCACATACCTCGGGGTGTCTTCGTCGATCGTCCTCAAGGTCTCGGTCATTCGCATGTAGTGCAGACCCGTCCCCGCCCGGAGACAGGGCACGAAACGCTGTTCGGGAGGAAAGACATAGTGCAGCTCGGGAACAATCCCGACATGAAAAAAACCGTCCTTCCACGCCACCTCATGACGTTCGGCTCCACCGTCGACCAGAAGCGGAACATCGGCAGTAGTGTCCTTGTCTACCCCCCCGAAAGACGCCGTCACACCCAGTTGCACTCTCACCCATGAAGCCAGGGGGTAGCGCCGAGCCACCGTCCCGCCCCACATCGGCAAGGAGGAGAGGGCAGTGTCCTGACGGAGCTGCCCGAAATCGAAATACCCTTGTCTGTTGTTGTACATGAACCGGCCCGCGAGCAGGTTGATATGCCCGCCGGCACCGGATCCGAACGCCTGCCGGCACGAGAGAAGGATGACTCCGACAAAAACGAAGGCCGGAATAATCCGTTCAAGCTTTGAGCATTTCTTCATGATTCAATCCGAATTCCCCCGCGGATGCAGCACCTCCGTCAGGCGCTCCATCATCCCGTCAAGCGAAAACTCCTCTTCCACCCGCTTCCTGCCTTCCTCGCCCATCTCCCGGCGAAGCTCCGGATCGTCTATCAGGGTCTCAACCTTTTCGGCCAATCCTTCCGCCGAGACCTTGTCGATCAGAAACCCTGTCCGCCGGTCAACAACGACCTCCGGATTGCTGCTGACCCGAGAGGCAATCACGGGCAACCGCGAGGCCATCGCCTCGACAAGCACGTAGCCGAATCCCTCCCAGAGCGACGGGAGCAGGAAGATATCGATCGTTGCCATGAAGCTTCGCATGTTGTTGACAAAACCCGTGAGGATGATATTCTTCTCCACCCCCAGTTCCCGTGCCCGGTTCAGCAGCGCGTCGCGCCGCGGGCCCTTGCCTGCTACCAGGATCCTGACGCTCCTTCCCCGCCGCATCAGTTCCCGAGCCAGTTCCACGAGGACAAGCTGCCCTTTTTGCCGAGTGAGTCGCCCGGCGCTCCCCAGCAATACTTCGGACGTGTCGCGGATCACCAGCGGCTCGCACGGAAGTCGGTCGTATTCCGCAAGGTCAAGTCCGTTGTAAATCACTCTCATGCCTTCCCGGGGGAAAAGGTGGGGGTTACGGGCAAGCATGGTGGAACGCGTAGCCTCCGAATTCACGATCACGTCGGTGAGCACCCTGCCGAACAGGAATCGATTCAGAGCATTGTTGCCGACCGGCAGGGCGCTGCCACGTCGATAGACGATCCTGTGGACACCGGCTGCCTTTGCCGCCAACCCGCCCAGCTTCAGTTCCGTGGGAGAATTCATAACCACGGTATGCACACGATTTCTCAGGAAGAACCCGCGCAGCTTCCATAATTTGAGAAGGTTAAGCCAGCTCGCGTTCCCGGCCGACAGCGGGAACAGTTTGACCTGCGTTTTGTCGAGACGTTGACGAAAGGCCCCGTTGGGATCGGCTACGACAACTACCCGGCGCCCCCGGGCCTGCATTCCAACGGCCGCGTCGAGATGCCACTTCTCGCCTCCGCCCCATGACCTGGAGCAATTCATGAAGCAGAGCGCGGGGGTTGGTCGGGTCCCGACACTCATACCTTCAGCAGCCTGTAGTTCCTGAACCCGCC
>CAZNDN010000070.1:9102-15723 GCA_964571815.1 uncultured Fibrobacterota bacterium
GTTGGTCGGGTCCCGACACTCATACCTTCAGCAGCCTGTAGTTCCTGAACCCGCCGAGCTGCCTTCCGCCGCACAGCCGCTCAAGCGCCGTGAGAATCCGATATTTCGTCAGCTCATGCTTGTGCCGCGTTCTCGACCGTCCCTTGTACCGAAGTTTGTTGCGCCAGGACATTTCCGAGACCCGTTTCTCCATTACCCGGGGGTAGCTGTCTCCGTAGACCCGGAGCTTCTCCAGCGAACCGTAGTCAAACTCCGCCGGCATCTCGCCGTAGTGATCGCGCACCCATTGGGCTCCGTGATGAGTTGTGGCGAATTCTCGTCGTTTCGCGTTCATAAGCTCAGGCGGCCGTACCCAGCCGTAATGGAAGATCTCGGCGCGGGAGCCGGCCACCGTGAGCTTCTTTCCGTTGCGTCGAAACGACTGGGCGCTGCCCCATGAACGAATGCCGCGGCCGTTGCGTACGATCCTGATCTCGCGGGGATACCATGCGTGGCTGACGATGTAGTGGTCGTAATCACCCCAGAAATGCTTGTAGTCAAACAGCAGCCCCTCGACCTTATCGTTGTCCAGAAGTTCGGCGCACCGAGCCTTCACGACCGGCAGATACCGCTCGTGGAGTACTTCGTCGGCCTGAATGTAAAAACACCAGTCACCGGAGCACTGCTCCAGCGCGATATTGGTCTGCCGTCCGTGTATCCGCCCCTTGAGTTTCTCCCTTTCGGACCAGACGGTATCGATAATTCTAATTTTGGGGCTGCCGATTTTTTCAATCTTCTCCCGCGTCCGGTCACTATCGTCCCCTCTCCCGACGGCGATGATGAATTCATCGCATATCGGCAAAATGGACTGGATTGCTTCGGCCACCGGGTAATAGAGCATGTCGGCGTTGCGAGCGAATGAAAAACCACTGATCTTCATACCGTTACCTTCTCCTATACTCACAGACCATCGAAACAGCCCCGTTCACGAGCCCTCCGCGACGTTCTCCGGCATCAAAGCGAGACAACGCCGGAGGAAACACTATGCGTACCACGAATCGAGTTTTCTCATTAGCGCAAGGCAGTACTCTCTGTCTTCGACCGACAAGTATGCCGCATGGCCCCCCGCCCCTCCTCTTCGAACCTTGTAGGAATCGGTATCGTTCGGGTCGACGGCTTTCAGTTTTTTCCCGTAAAACACCCTGAGAAGGCCTGCCTTCTCCATGCTTTTCATTCGGTCGAACGAGAACGCCTTGAGCGTGGATTCGATTCTCTTCTGAGGGAGACACCTTCCTTCAATGAACGCCACGATACGTCCCAGCGTCCCGACCCCGTCATGCAACAACTCCTCATACCGCGCGATAAAAAACCGATCCGACTGTTCTGCCGCACGCTTCCATTTGACCTGAAACCGCAGGAGGGGTTCGATGCCGAACCCGGGATGCCGGACAAACGTCGACAATGTACCTGAGAACACCCTCTGGCGTTTCGTGGCCTCGAAGTAGCTGGAAACGAGAATGTCCCGCGGGTCTCTGAGAAGGAGCACAACCTTACGTTCGGGTATGTCCGAAGGATCGACCGTGTCGGGAACAAACGCTTTCTCGGCGGAGTAGAGGGTATTTGCCTCGGCGTGATCGAAACGTGCCCGAACTCCCAGATCGTCAAGCATCGTCCGCAGCCATGTCCTCCCGGATTTGGGATAGGAAAGCACGAGGGCTCTGTGTGTTTCCCCGTGTGCTTTCCCGCGGCGCCGCTTTCGAACCGACTTTGCGATACCCACTCCGGCAAGCCGCGCGGTAAGCAGGAAGCGTTCGATGATCCCGGTGCCACTCATGGGGCGGACCATCCGGCCCGTCGAACCCAACGGCGCATCCCGGCGGCAACGCGGTTGCGGACGCAACCACACCCGGCCGGCACGCTCCACCGTGCCCCTGGGGCACTTCCGGTTTCCGGAGCTCCTGTTGTCGATAGTTCAAGCCCTGATTTGCAGCCCAAACAGTCCCCTTTCCAGCTCGATGTACCCCGTCAAAATAACCTTTTGTTTCCCGGCCGGCTTTCGGATGAGCAGGAGCTTCGGTCCCGAAGATGTGTCAGGATTTTCGAGGCCAGACTATCCCAATCGAATTCACGGATCCGTTGGAAGCCCGATTCGGCAAGCCGCTCCCGTAGCGGCCGATCATCTATGAGGCGACGAATTGCCCGGCCCACGAAAAAGGGGTGCCGGACCACCCGCAAACCGGTCTCTCCATTGAAAAGAAAGTCACCGGTACCCGATTTCGTTGCGATGACGGGGGTATGCGCGGCCATGGCTTCGGCGCCCGTATTCGCCCACCCGGCGTCGCGTTCCGCGGAGACGAACATGTCGGCTTCCCTGTAAAGCTCCGGCATTCGTTCCACCGGCAGGTCCACCACGAACCTGAACGGCACCTCGCACGTGAAGCTCTCAACCCGGCGTCGAGCGGAGTCGTTGAGGGGCGTATCGAAAAGAATGAGTTCCAGATTCCTGTGGCGCCGATAGACCCGCTCACAGGCCTTCACGACTATGTGGGCACCCTTTTTCCGACGGTTGAGACGACCGTAGGTAAGTATCCGAACCGTCGAGTCCGCGGAGTTCCGACGCGGCTTCGCCCCGAACAGCTCCGCGTCCACTCCACCGAACGCTTTGAACGGTTGTATACCGTATTTCGTCCGGTCGTACCGGTGCATATCCGACGAATTGACGAACACTTCGACGTCCGGGCACGCAAGCACACGGTCAAGCCGCGTGGACCTTTTCACATGATAAAACACCTTCTTCACGGCCTTCGATCCCCGCACGGCATCGACGTACGCGGGTTCCGTAAAAAAGAGTACATCGCAGGCGAACCCGGGAAGGGTCGAAAGGCGTGCCGTTCCTCCCGTGAAATTGCACCAGTCCGGCCCCTCGCCGTCGGGGGTAAAGACAGTGAACCGGTGTCCCCTCGCGATGAAACGGTTACCCAGTTCCACGAAACGCTTGACGCCCCCGAAGAGCTTCATCGACGGCAGAACGACCGCTATGTTCAGTTCACTTTTCATTCTTGTACATCCCAAACGGCGTGTACCATGATCCGATTTCGTTCTTGAAGTCCCGGATCGTTTCGGTTGAATGGGGTATGGGGTCGGTCTCGTGATGAAGGTGGTACTGAATCGCTTCGTGGACAACCGAGCACACCTGAAAACCGGCGCGTTTCAATCTGGCATCCAGATTGTTGTCCTCGAGCCCCCGGCCCACGATGCGCTCGTCGTAGCCGTTTACTTTCTCAAAGTCGCACTTGTGGAGGGAGAAGTTGGCGCCCACTATCTTGTGGGTTTTCCTGAAACAGTTCCGGAGGTAGAATGCCCCCGGAACGAATGTTCCATGCCGCCGGCCGGTCCTGTCGCAATCCCGCCCCCAGCAGGATCTCCTCTCCACAGTCTTTCTTTGTACGTCCTCATTGGACATCGAGGCGGACAGGTCTCTGCCGAGCTTCACCCGGCGCCCCGCCAGAACGCGCCCGGGCCTGCGCCTTCGATAGTGAAACTCAAGAAACCGGTGGTGCGCAATGCTGTCGCCGTCCATGAACACGAGGTATTCCGCCCGTGCCCGCCGCACGGCCTTGTTCACGATGACGGTTTTCCTGAATCCGCGATGTTCGTGCCGGACGTGCTGAAGCGGGTATGGAAACTGCCCCGCATATCGACCGAGGAGATTCGCGATTTCCGGACCGGAGCCATCATCCGCTACGACTACTTCGAAATCGCCGAACGTTTGATTCCGGAGACTGAGAAACACCTTCTCCAGAAAGTCGGGATGTTCGTACACCGCGATTATCACCGAAACGGCAGGGTTGCGTCTGCTCATGGTTCTACTCGACATTGACGGCAGTGAGATCGGCCATCCGGGGCCATCGGACCGCGGCAGCCGGTTCCTACCCGCGCTCAATCAGCTCTCGTGCCTGCCCGACGACCGATTCCGGGTCGATCCGGCGCAGGCATTCGTAGTGACCGAAACGGCACGTTCTGTCAAAACACGGTGAGCACTCGATCTCTGTTCGCGCGACTCGCACCCTCTTTCCGAGGGGTCTGGTCCACGACGGTCGCGTGGAGCCGAATATCCCAACTACCGGCGTGCCGACATATCCCGCCAGGTGCATCAGTCCCGAATCGTTTGCGACAACCAGGTTCGCCGCCGCAATCACTTTCAGCGCCTCGGTCAGCGTTGTTCGACCGACAAGGTCGACAACACGG
The DNA here is from genome assembly GCA_964571815.1 of uncultured Fibrobacterota bacterium. GTDB lineage: Bacteria > Fibrobacterota > Chitinivibrionia > Chitinivibrionales > WJKA01 > CAZNDN01. The sequence goes on from CAZNDN010000070.1 coordinate 13,330, forward strand.
TCCGGGGCACGTTGCCTGATCGCTTCCCCGTCATCGCGTTCTCCGGCACTTCCCAGAAGAACTATTCGGGAGTTCGGCAGCAAATCGACGAGTCGTTCATACCCCCCCCACTTCTTCGCCGGCCCGTATGTCGCACCCGGGCACAGAACTACAACACCGCGGTAAGCCTCCTCAGCCGCCACCGGGATTCCCGGCCAGTCCTCGGGTGTACCTGCCTTTGTTTCCAGCACGGCGGCATACTCTTCGGTAATGTGGCGTTTGCTCGTGCGAGTACGTCGCGGAAGCGGCTCATTCAGCAGCACGTCCCTCCACTCCCGTCGTACCCCTCTCCTTCGCCGGACCCCCGAACGCATCGCGAGGAGGGCCGATGAAAACGAGTGAGGAAGGACATAGAGTGTCTCGAACCTGCCCCGCCGAAGCGCCCTCAGGGCATCGCGACTTCCGCCTGATCCTTTTCGGGAGAAGGGGACTATGGCACAACGGCTCAACTCCCGGCAAAGCGCTGCAAGCGACTCCGGGACCACCAGCAAGCCGGGCGTCTTACCTGACGCGGCCTTGCGGGATACCACCGAAAGGGCCAGAACGAAATCACCGATCCACTTCGGCATCACGACCGCATACGAGCCGCGGCGAATCGCATCATCTCTCCGGGATTCCTCAGCGGGACCGAGATTCTTCACTCACCTTCACCTCCGACAAATGCCGCGCGCAAAACCTGTAAAAATACATGGACCCCCGACCCGACACCGTCGGCCGGGCGAACAGATACTATTTTTGACCGTCGGCCCACGGTTACTCCACGCCGTCGGTGCAGCGCCCGTCCGTACCCCGAGACCAGATCAGGTTCATGCCGAGGATTCGTATACTCTTTGACCTGAAAAAGCAGTACTATTTCAGTTCATTCGTCTCTATTCTGAAGGCTCTCTCTACCCGGCCCGACGTCGCAACCGCATTTCACGTCGGCTCGGATTCCGAACGCAAATGGGGAATCGTGCCGGTTTCACGGAAAAGGCGCATTGAGGGCCGGCTCAGAGAGCAGGGCTTCGAGGTGGTAGAGTCGCCCGGGGGCTTCGATGCGGTTGTGGGGGGCGATGCACTGAGCAAGCCCGAGCGGTTCGGCGATGTGCCCTTGTTCGTATCGGACCACGGGCCCGGCACCAAGACCCTGCGGTTTCGTAATATCGCTCGCTGTCCCGAACGACGGCATACCGTGTTCGTTGAGGGACGTTACTGGATGGAGACGATCAGGAAGTTCGGTTTCGAGGATGCGGCGGAATGGAAGATGACCGGTGTGCCCAAACTCGACCCATTCTTCTGGAGAGGCTACTACGACAGGGAAAAGATTCTGCGGTCGCTGGGGCTTGACCCGGCAAAGAAGACGGTACTGTTCGCACCCAGCTATCGCCCCTCGTGCATACCCTTCATCAAGGACAAGGTCGCCGCTCTCGCGCCCGCCTCAAACGTACTCATCAAGCTGCATCCGTACAGTTGGGGCGGAAAATACGCGCCGGCCCGGCAAAGCAGGCGCTATGTGAGGCTCGCCGCACGCAACCATGCAGTCACTCTCGTACCCAGGGAGCATTTCGATATTCACCCCCTCGTCTTTGCGGCGGATACCGTTGTCAGCGACACTTCAAGCGCCCTGGCACTCTGCCTTGCCGTCGGTCGGGTGGGTGTTGTCGCCGATTTCCCCTATCCGAAATTGCGGCACTCCGACGGAATGCCGCTGTTGTCTGAACCACCGGGGGAGTATTTGAAGGATATATTCGTGCATTTCGGGGACCCTGACCTGCTCGCGGATGCCGTGCAACGTGCGCTGAACCCCGGACGGGAGCATCTTCGGCGACTGATGGAATACCGGGACTACCATTTTACGGGTCTTGACGGCCGCTCGGGTGAGCGCGCCGCGGAAATCATACTCGAGGGCACGGGAAGATCGGAATAACGCCGCCACATCAATCGGCACCATGGCACGCAAACTACTGCTCACACCGCTGATCACGAAGCTGGGGAGAGCGAAAGAGACCCGGTGTTTCACCGACCCGCCCGTATTGATCGGAGGGTGCGGGCGTTCCGGCACGACGCTACTGTTATCGATCCTCGATGCACACCCGCATATATGTGGTATCAGGGAACAGACTTATGGGTTCATGAGCTGGGAAAACGGCCTCGGCTCCGAAGGCGGTCGTATCCTGTCCGCACAGCCCTCCCGTCCCGACCGGTTCTACCGCCATTTGCTCTTCACACGAGTCCCGCGCCCGGCACACCGCTGGTGTGAAAAGACTCCCATGCACGTACGGCACTTCGAAGAACTCCTCGCGTACTTCGGAGAGCGAGTGCGCCTGATCCACCTGGTGCGCGACGGGCGCGACGTGATCACTTCACGCCACCCTT
>CAZNDN010000070.1:15823-20362 GCA_964571815.1 uncultured Fibrobacterota bacterium
CGCCTGATCCACCTGGTGCGCGACGGGCGCGACGTGATCACTTCACGCCACCCTTTCAACCCGACCGAATACTGGGTTCCAATTGCACGATGGGTCAACGATGTCGCCGCGGGGCTTCGTGTTGCCGACGACCCCCGGGTGCTGACTTTGAAGTACGAAGATCTCGTGAAGCGATTCGAACCCACGATCCGGAGCGTCTGCACGTTTCTTGGCGAACAACCGGTTGCTGAGATCATGGCGTGGTACGAGCACACGCGGATCAGGAGAAGCCGGCACTGGTCATCCTCCGTGTGCCGACTTCACGCCGGTGCAATCGGAAGGTGGCGGGAGCCCGCACACCGGACCCGAGTCGAGGATTTCATGCGGAACAAAGAAGCACGTGAGCTATTATTGCGCCTGGGCTATCGGTGAACGCGTGCCTCCCCTGAGGAGACAATCCGCTCGATCTCTTCCTTGAGCCGCGACGCCGCCCGACCGTCGCTGAAATGCAGCAACTCATCGTGCGCCCTCTTCCGTTGCGGGCCGAGTCGGTCCGGGCGGGCCAGGTTTTCCTGAATCGTCTTTCGCAGGTCGCAGGGCCGGCTCATGCGATCGTAGAAATCCCGATACGAGAGAGTCTCCGAATCGATGCGGTTTCGGCGGTAGAAAAACGGAAAGAGTCGATGCCGCGGGTACAGGTAGTGTTTCGTGACCACCACGATCGGCCGGTCGAGGGGTAGATACTCGAACATCACGCTTGACGCATCGGAAATCAGCAGGTCGGCCGCATGAAACAGCGGCAGGATATTGTACCAGGAATCCGGCACGATCGTTACATGAGTATATTCCCGCGCAACCGATGTAAGCATGGCGAGATCATCGGTATAGTCCGGGTGAAACCGAGTGTAGTTATGCGGCTTCACGATAACGTTCCATCCTGTGGTTGCCCTCCCCAGTTCCCCGGCCAGCACGCGGATCGAAGACGGGTAGTACGTGGGGGCGTAGAGAATCGTCGAAAGCTCGGGATCCAGCCCGAGGCCGAGAAGTAGTTCGGTTCGATCGAAGGGGGTCGTTCGATAGAGGGGGTCGAGCTTGACACAACCGCACAGAAGAGGACGGGCCGCGACGCCGTGTTTGCGCAACTGCCGCACCCGGTAGGGGCTCTCCACGGCCCGATAGTCTACGCGGGGGTTGTTGTCCCGAAAGTAGCTCGCTTTGACCCCTATCCCGTGGTAGATCATGATCACCACCGGCCGTGGGCGACGCTGCGCGATCCGGTCGATATATCCCCGGCGCCCCCACCCCACGATGAGCACATCGATATCTCGGTTGTCGATTGCATCGAACCGCGCCTCCTCTGTTTCGCCCTCGATCACATCGAGGGACTCGCCGCGCAATACCTCCACGATACGACAACGTTCTTCATCGGAATGGCCTCCTGCCGAGAAGAACAACTCGTAGCGGCCGTCGCACCTGAGCACTTCGTACAAGGGGAGAAACTGCGGCAGATGGTAGAGGAGGTAGACCTCGAAGAGTACCCTGATCTTACGCATGGCCCGATTCCGGGTCGGCGGCCAGGCGGGGATAAACCGTGTCACGAGCGTACGACAGGTCTTCGGGAAAATCGATTTCTACGACCGCCAGATCGGTAACATCCACCAGCCGCAGCGTTGCGCTCGAGGCGAGGCGATTCACGGCATACTCAAAGAACCGGTTCCTGTTGCTCCGTCTCCGGGCGGCCCGATCGAGAATCCGCAGGAATTCCCCGTTGTGCTCCCCGGCAAACCCGGCCACACCCACGAATTCACCCCACGCCTTTTCGGGTGGTATTTCTTTACCGATTTCGATAATCCGCCCGTCCTTCTGCCTGACCTTCACTTCTTCCTCATCGCAACCCGCGGCCGTGCACGCCAGTGTCGATTCTCCGGTATCGGCAACCAATCGCTCCGTGACGCGATAGTCAAGGAGTACGTCCCCGTTGAAATAGAGGAAATCATCATCGAAATACCTGCCGGCAAGCAGGAGCGAGTGCAGGGTGTTGGTCGATGCATAGTCGGAATTCTCGACGAACGCGATCTTCGCCGGAGAGCCGGCCAGGTGGTCCCTGATCTGCTGCTGCTCGTATCCAACGACAACTACGAATTCTTCGACTCCCACCCGCATGCCGGAGCGAATCTGGTGCTGAAGCAGAGAATAGCGGCCGAATTTCAGCAGACATTTCGGCCTCTGCCCATGTACCTCATCAAGACGTCGTGCACAACCGGCCGCCAGGATTATTCCTCTCACGTGTCTTTACCTCCCCGGTGCACGGTCGCCGCGGATCGGTCCGGCTCGGATGGAAAGAGCCTCCGTGCCCGCTCAAGATCGTTCCGGTCGTCGACTTCCACCCATACTACCTTTGAAAAATCAACCCCCTGTACGTTCATATCGCCGTCGGCGATTGCCTCGGCAATCGCCCTCTCGTAGAACACGCCATGGTTCCCCCGCCTTACGAGCGCTTGCATGCGAGGAACGAGGTTGTCGTGGAATGCCGAGCAGGACAGGGACCAGGCATTGACCGTTTTCCACAGTCCGAAAGCCTGCTCGATTTGCCCCGAAACGGGATTCATGATCACTTCGGTGATGGTCCCCTCCTCCGATATCCGGACTGCCGTGCCGTTCATGCCTTGTGTATACGGTACAACTGCCGCGCGGTCGGGCATCCCAAGAATACCGGACGCCCCGGGTTCCCACACCAGATCCCCTTCAATGAGAAAGAAATCTCTCTTCGCACGCTCGGCTGCCCCGAGCAGGGAGACAATGTTGTTTGTCGTCGCCCAGTCGCGATTCTCCGAATAGGTAACCGTCATCGAGCCCCACGAATCCCCGACCTCCTCACGAATGCGTTCCCCGAGGTAGCCGACGACAACAACGACCTCCACCACTCCGGCTCTCTCGAGATCCTCCAGCATGCGGCAGAGAATCGGTCGGAGGTCGACCTGCACCAGGCATTTCGGGATACGATCGGTTGTGGGACGCAGTCTGGTGCCTCTCCCCGCCGCAAGGATCAGTGCCAGATCAGGAACCATACAACCCCGTCCTCTTGTCCAGACGATTCAGAGTACGGTACCTGGAGAAGAACCGTTCGAGGGCCGTCTTGCCGTTTGCCGCCAGGAGGAGCCACACCGCGGCCTCCGGGCGGTTCAGCACCAGGCCGAGCCCGATCCAGAAGTAAAAATCCGCCTGCTTGAACTGAAGTACTTTCCTTTGGGCGACCACAATGTAGCGCCACGTCGATATCTTCAGGAGCCTGGGGTCGCGGTTCGGCGTCCCCGGCGTTTTGCCGGCGGCATCCTGCTGCCGCAGAAATGCCGAAGTCCAGTGCATGTAGCAGACAAGCAGATACAATGCCGCGGCCAGAGGGCCGAGCAGGAGATAGTACTCTCTCCCTCCCTGTTTGAAGACATACCAGGACAGCGCGCTCATCACGGCGACAAACCCGGCGCCGTCCAGAATCTTGTCCAAAAACCCGCCCGACCGTGACGATACCCCCCGATACCTGGCAAGGTTGCCGTCCATGCTGTCAAGCACCTGCCCCAGTTGCAGAAGCACTGCCGACCACAGGGCGGCATAAGCGCTGCCTGAGATGAGCAATGCCGCGGGAGCCAGCTTGAACACGAAGGAGACGAGGGTGATCCGGTGGGGGGTCAGCAACGGCCAATCGGCCGTCAGGCCCAGGACCACCCATGAAACCGGATCGGCAAAGGTAGCGGTCCACCAATCCGTGGCCTGACGATTCCGTGCCGCCGCATACCTCTGCCTGAAACTGGAAGTCATGTAATTGCCGGACGTGTCGCGGCGACAGGTATCGCCACAATTGCCGTTCCTGTCGAAAATAATACCTGCCGGCCCGGCCTACGGCACGTCAAACCGCCCCTTTTCCCTGCTTACGCAGTGAGTTTCTCCCCCTGGAATTCCGGTTTGGAGCAGTGCGCACTCAGAATTTCCCGGTTCGGACGAAGGCCGGCCAGGGCACGCATGCGATGTGCGGTCAGATCGGGATCCGGATGTTGATTAAGGAGGACCGCGGAAAGGCCGTCGGCAGGGAAGTACAGTGGGGATGAAGGAAGTGGGGGTCAGGCGAAGACGTTCTTGCGGAACTCGGCAAACTCCGGACCGGTCATTTCGGGGATCATCTCCCGCATTTCCCGGTAGAGCGCCTTGATGTTTCCAAGCTCAACCAGCGACTTCAGTTCGTGAACGAATTTCTCTACTCTCAGGGGATCGAACGAGGAGTTGTTCTGTATGCGCAGTTTTTCATAGGGAGTTGACTCGAGGTTTTCCTGCTCTGTCAACAACTCTTCGCGTATCTTTTCACCCGGACGCATACCCGTGAACACGATTTCGATATCTTCACCCACCCGAAGGCCTGAGAGTTCGATGAGGTTCTTTGCCAGGTCGGCAATGTACACGGGTTCTCCCATTTCCAGCAGGAAAATCGCTCTGCTCCGATCGAGCGTGCTTGATTGCAGGACAAGTTGCACCGCTTCCGGGATGCTCATGAAATAGCGCCTGGTTTCG
>CAZNDN010000071.1:0-4706 GCA_964571815.1 uncultured Fibrobacterota bacterium
TTCCGAAACGCCGATTTCGCCTTGCAACCGGGCCGTAACCTTCGGTATAATAGGAGCGATACGGCCGCGACTCACGTGCGGAAGCGGCTACCGCATTCACGGCAAGGAGGGGCGATGAAATCCCGACGAATTCTCTTGTGTCTGTCGATTGCCGGCACACTCTTCACCGCGGGCGCGTCGGAGCACGCCGTGCTCGATTCGATGAAGGGGCGGGCCGAAGTACAGCGGGCCGGCAGCGTCACGTGGAAGGCCTGCGGAACGGGAACCAAACTGTACAACAACGACATGATACGGGTAGGCAAACAGTCGACGGCACGGGTGCTCATGCCCGATAATAGTACGGTATACATCCATCCCGAATCGCAGATACTGGTCAACCTCTATCGTCCCGAACACCGCGGGCGAACGTCGAAGCACCTCACGGTATTCGCCGGCGCGATCTTCTTCCTGGTCAAATCGGCCCTTCCCGATGCTCTGGCCGGCCGTGACGATTCCAAGGTCTTCACCCCCACCACCGTCATTGCCACACGCGGGACATCATTTGAAGTCGGGGTCACCGAAGAGAGCGGAACGACCAATGTGCGCGTGTTGAACGGCACCGTGCTGGTGCGCAATATCCTGAAAGACGCCTCCCGGTTCCTCAGCGCCGGCTATCACACGACCGTCAAGATGAACACCGACCCGATCGTGCCCGGCGCACTGCTCGACAAGCATATCAAGGCGCTGAAAGCATGGGTACCCCCGCCGGTAATCGACCATGAAATGAAGGAACAGGTCAAGAAGGCCAGGCGGGATCATCGGGTGATCACCGGAAAGCTGAAGAACAGGCTGGTGGTTGCACCGCTGGTGAATCGAAGTGAATACGAAGGCGCCTGGGAGGTGGGGAGGGCCATGGCCGAAATGCTGGCGTCGCAACTGGAGCACGAAGTGAGGGGGCTGGAGGTCGATGTTCCCGATTCAACGGCGGGCGATCCGCTCGAGCTTGGTGAGCGAAGTGGAGCGCGGTTCGTGGTCACCGGAAGCGTCGAGAAACTTCAGGTTTCGCAGGAAGCGCGCATCTCAGCCGCGGCGGACACGTACGAAGAGTACGACGTTGCCGGGGTGGAAATTTTCCTCAGGTTGATCGACGTGGCACGGGGGAAACAGGTGCTCGAGGACTACTTCACTACCGAGGAATCGGAGAAACGCAGGAAGGAGAACACCTGGAAAGCAATGGCGAAGATGCAATTCTCCATGGAAGACAAGGCTTTCTCAGCCTCTCTTGTGGGCAAGGCGGTCGACCAGGTGAGTCAACGCTCGTCGGCCGAACTCGTTCGCTACCTCAGACCACTCATGGAAAGCGCCCGGGCACGGGCCGACTCGACCGTAACCGGAGACAAGCACCGGCGGGAAAGCGAATAGTCCCGTCCGTCTCGGCAATCACGGCGGGCGGTCCGTGAAGGAACTCACCCGCCACAGGCGCCGCGAGAGGACCGATACCGGTCAGCCTCGCGGCCGCCCCTGGTACTCGCCCGTCGATGTATTCACGATGACCGTGTCGTCTCTCTCCACGAACATGGGGACCTGTAGCACCATGCCCGTCTCCAGGGTGGCGGGCTTGGTGACATTACCCGATGCCGTCGCTCCCTTGATCGCCGGCTCGGTCTCCCGCACGCTCAGGTGTACCGTTGCGGGAAGCGTGACGCCGATCGGCCGTGCCTCGTATTCCTGAATCTTGCACGGCGTGTTGGGCTTCAAATACCCGACAACATCCTCGATATCATCCTTCTTCAGATGCACCTGCTCATAGTTCTCCGTGTCCATGAACACGTACTCATCTCCGTCGTCGTACAAAAACTCCATGTCCCGCTCCGAAAGAAACACCTTTTCAACCTTGTCGTCGGAGCGAAACCGAACCTCGGCATTGGCCCCGGTCAGGATATTCTTGAGCTTGACCGGAATGCTCGCCGAGCCGCGCCCGGTAACCGTGTGCTTGAAATGGACCACCTTGTGAGGCTCGCCGTTATGCAGAATCACCATCCCGTTGCGAACCTGTGTCGCCGTCAACATAGTCTCTTCCTTTCCCATCCCACCGTAAGTCCCGGAACTATCACGTATGAGTACCCCCGGCCCCACCCTCGATCGCCCCGGGCCGGCGTACCGCGTCTCCGGCGCCGGGCCTGGAGGGTATTTCGACCACTGCCTGTCTACTCGCCCGCTGCTACCGCCTCTGCCGCGCGCGGCACCACCGGGTGCCGGCGCCCTTCGGACGGCAGGGTGCACCCGGCGAAACCACGGGGCACCCTTCGCCACACCCGGAGTTTTTACAGCAGGGGCGCAATCACCAGTGAAACCACGCTCATGAGCTTGATCAGTATGTTCAGCGACGGTCCGGCGGTATCCTTGAACGGATCGCCGACCGTATCCCCGATCACCGCCGCCTTGTGAGCATCCGAGCCCTTCCCACCGTGCGCCCCTCCTTCGATATACTTCTTTGCATTATCCCAGGAACCGCCGGCATTTGCCATGAAAATGGCCATGAGTACGCCGGAGACCAGCACACCGGCCAGCAGCCCCCCCAGCATCTCCTTGTCGACAAACCCGAAAATAACCGGCGTACAGACCGCGAGCAGGCCCGGACCGACCATCCGCTTGATCGCCGCGGTCGTCGAGATATCGACACACCGCGCGTAATCGGCCTTGGCCTTGCCTTCCAGAAGACCGGGAATCTCCTTGAACTGCCGCCTGACTTCTTCGATCATCTCAAAAGCCGCTTCCCCCACGGCTTTCATGGCAAACGAAGAAAACAGGAACGGAAGCATGCCGCCGATAAGCAGCCCCGCCATCACGGTGGGCTTGCTCACGTCGATCGCCGTCACACCGGCGGTTGCCATGTACGATGCGAACAGGGCCAGGGCGGTAAGGGCGGCGGAGCCGATAGCAAAGCCCTTGCCCACGGCGGCCGTGGTGTTTCCGACAGCGTCGAGCTTGTCGGTGCGCTTGCGGACTTCGGGCTCCAGCTCGGCCATCTCCGCGCATCCACCCGCATTGTCGGCAATCGGGCCGTACGCATCGACGGCAAGCTGGATCCCGGTGGTAACCAGCATCCCGAGGGCCGCAATCGCCACGCCGTAGAGCCCCGCGAACGTGTAGGCCGTCACGATTGCCGCCGCAAGAACAATCAGCGGCAGGGCCGTGCTCTGCATTCCGTTGGCAAGTCCGGCGATAATATTGGTTGCCGGCCCGGTCCTGGACGCATCGGCGATCCGATGAGCCGGTTTCTTGTTCTCGGCCGTGTAGTATTCGGTGAGCATGCCGATCGCAATACCGGCGGCCAGACCGGCCAGCGTTGCGAAGAAGATGCCCGCTGCCCGTTCCGGAACCAGCCACGAACATATCGGGTAGGTCAACAGGACCATCACACCCGCCGCGCCGAAGGTACCGACGTTGAGCGCCGCCTGCGGATTACCACCCTCCTTCGTACGCACGAAAAACGTCCCGACAAGCGATACGACAATACCGACCCCCGCAAGCACCAGGGGCAGAAAAACCATGTTGACAATACCCTGAGCGGCCCCCAGGACCATGGCGCCGATAATCGAGCCGACATACGACTCGAAGAGGTCGGCCCCCATACCGGCCACATCCCCCACGTTGTCTCCCACATTATCGGCAATCGTCGCCGGGTTGCGCGGATCGTCCTCGGGTATTCCCGCTTCCACCTTCCCCACAAGATCGGCACCGACATCAGCGGCTTTCGTGTAAATCCCACCGCCCACGCGAGCGAAGAGGGCTATTGACGATGCCCCCATGGCAAAACCGTTGACAACCGGCAAAATCGGATGCACCAGCAGCCCAGCGGTCAGACCGTCGGGCGCCAGCACGCGTGTATAGACAAGTATCAGCACCGACAAGCCCACAACTCCCAGGCCAACCACACACATCCCCATCACCGTCCCACCCGAAAAGGCAACCTGCAGCGCCCTGGCAAGCCCGGTCCTGGCCGCATGCGTCGTACGGTTGTTCGCCGAAGTAGCCACGCGCATGCCGAAAAAGCCCGCAAGCCCGGAGCACAAGGCGCCCACAACAAAGGAAACAGCAACGAGCCGTACGACACCCTGGTTCACGAGAGCCAGAATCACGGCGACAACGACAACGAAAAAGGCAAGCACCTTGTATTCACGTGACAGGAAAGCCATAGCCCCTTCCTTCACGGCCGCCCCTATCTCGACCATCTTCCCCGTTCCCTGATCCTGCCTGGTGATCCAGGCGGATTTCCAGAACGCAAACAGGAGTGCCAGCACGCCACCGCCAAGCGAGATGTAGGCCAGGTTCGCCTCCATGAGCCACCCTCTCTTTCGTTGATTATGATAGAAAAACAGAAGTCATAACGCGGCACGGGAATCCGAACAGACTCGATAAAATAATACCTCAGATTGGCCCACTCCAAACGCCCCGGTACACCCCTCCACTCCCGCATCCGTCCACACAAGGGGAAAACGAATGGCTACTTCTTTCAACAGCTTGTTTTATAGTCTGTTATGAAGGTCATCTCACGCAGAATCGGAAGGTCCCCGCCCGAGACAAGCTCCGGGGCCGTTCCCCAGCGGTTTCGACCCCCTGCCGGCCTCGGCGCTGCCGCGCGTGGACCGATACACGGGCGGGCTGAATCGCGGTGAAGCAATGGTATGAGGACGTTCGGAGAAGTCTCCGCTGCCGCGGCGGCT
>CAZNDN010000071.1:4806-20332 GCA_964571815.1 uncultured Fibrobacterota bacterium
TGACCCGGGGAGGCGTGCGGGATGGACGTCGCAATCGGTGCTCAACGTCTCGAATCCGTTGCCCTACGGGGGTACGGTTCGGATCGCGACCTGGATCGACCGTCGACAGCCGCATGAAGCTCCCTCCTTCGGATGCGCACTCCCCTTCCTGCCGTGCGCGACAACCCCGCCGAAAATCCACTCTCTTTTTGAGTATACCCGATTCTCTGTTGTTTGTCAAGATGCCGAAACGCCGACACACCGAAGCGAATCAACTGCACTCAGCCGCTCAGCACATCCGGAACCGCACACAGGCACATCATGCCAAAACCGAGATGTTAATTGCAACCAATTTTATTTCATAGTGTTACATTATATCATCGGCGTGTGAAAGCCACTACTTCCCGTCCCTATGGGTTCATCCCTTCCTTGCTCAGACCTACTCTTCCCGCACTGCCGTCACGATTGCCAGGGCCTGTATTCCCTCTCCTCTGCCGAACCCCGTGAGCCCTTCCCCGCTGGTGGCGGTGACACCAACGTCGGATACGGCGATTCCGCAGAGCGAGGCAATTGAAGCACGTATCGCATCGATATGGGGGGCGAGCACGGGCGTAGCGCATTCGATCGCTACGGAAACGTGGCACAACCTCATCTTCGTCAGAGTACCCAGAGCATACCTGAGATACTCGGCGCTGTCGGTGGTCCCGCCGCGGCACATCTCATCGCTGATCGCGCCCAGCACGTTGGTCCCGCTGATTCCCGACACGGCATTGGTAAGGGCATGGAGCACGACGTCGGCATCGCTGTTGCCCCGCAGTCCCGCGGCGTCCGGTATCCGAACGCCGCCCAGCATCAGCGGCTTGCCCGACTCAGGCTCGTCAAAGCGATGCGAGTCCTGACCAATACCGGTGCGCGGTAGTACCGTCCCCATAGTTTCCCTTCATCGGACCTGCGTCCCCTGAGGTTGCTCACTCCGGCCGGCACGAAACGGGTTCGATCTCCGGAATCCTGTACGAAAGATCGAGCCCCAGTTCATCCATAGCCCCTTCGATTTCGGCCACGATGTCTCTGGTTCCAGTTGAATCGGAGGCGATCACGAAGACGGCAACGCAGTTTCGATTGATCTCCACCTCTTCCCCGCTTGCGCCGCCCTGGGCGTGCATTTTCGTTCCCGGCGCATCGTAGTCCAGGACAATCGCATCGTTGAGCCCCTCGATCCGGGGCAGGTTTTTTCCCATCTCCTCGATGCCGTCATACAACCCGAATCCGCCGCCCGAGAGGTCCATCCTGACGCGCCGGCGCGTATCGATCCCGGCGGCCTCCCTGATATCCACTGATTTGACCCGCTCCCACAGGAAGTCGGAGACCAGGGTTCTCTTTCGGTATTCATGACGGAACCCGGGGACGGCCAGACTGATCTGCTGCCGGGTGGTTCCCACCCACTGGGACAACACGAACGTATCGAATCCCGCCCTGGTGAGGACCGCGACAGCCATTGCCGAGGGGCGCCGGACACTGAAAAGGGAGAAACCGTTTTGGTTCAGATGCCCGCAGAGGTCACGGTGAGAACGCGGTGCGTCATCCGGCAGGCTCAGATGCGGGGAAGAGACGGTCGCATCCACGGCCAGGGTTTCGGGGACGAATGCGGGGGTACGCCAGTACAAGACCGTACCCGCAAGAGTATCCGCGACAATTCGTCGGGCCGAAAGCCCCCGGGCGGGCGGGGCACCGAACGCGGCGGGCAGCCACAACAGCAGTACTCCCCAGCCCCGGACCCGTATTCCCTGTGCGAGGTATCGATTCATGCTCCCTCCGTCAGCCTGCCGCGAAAAGCGAATGCCTCACCCGGGAGGTCAGGCACCCTTGACCGATACGGGCCTGCCGTGTACGACCTCGCGAAGACCGGTGTGGATCGATGGATTGCCGGCCACATACCCTCTGGAGTGTGCACCAGGCTGTCCACCCTCAATGTCGGTCACGATTCCTCCGGCCTCCCGGATCAGACAAACGCCCGCGGCGAAATCCCAGGGCTTGTCGTCAAACTCCACAACGCCGTCGACACTGCCGCGCGCAAGATAGCTCATGACCTGGGCCGATGCGCCCAGCATGCGGACGTTGAATACCGACCGGGCGAGCCGGTGAAGAACGTCGATCCGCCTCCCGACATCGTCACACAGCGTCGAGTCAAACGCCACGGTCGATCCCGCAAGACTCTCAGCCCCGGAAACACGCAAGCGCACGTCTCCCGCAAAGGCACCGGCTCCCTTCTCGGCGGCGCAGAGCGTGCGCTCCCACGGAAGATTGATGACCCCTGCCGCAAACTCCCCGGCCCGCATAATCCCGATACACACACCGAAAATCGGGATGTCGCGGATAAAATTGTGGGTGCCGTCCAGCGGATCAACCAGCCACAAATAGTCCTCATCCGTACCCGAATCGCCCGACTCCTCGGCACGTATCCGGTGTGCGGGGAAACGCTCGCGTATCGTCTCGATTATCAGTTTTTCGCTCCGGCGGTCGGTCTCACTCACGAAGCTGCCGTCGGTCTTCCGCCGGATCGATCCCGCCGAACCGAATCGCTCCAGCAACAACTCGCCCGCGCGGGAAGCCGCTTCAATTGCCGTATCAAGCAACGCGCTCATGTGTCCACTGTTCCTTTCCCGCTGTTGTGGTCTCCGGTGGTCTCCGGCACGGTCACGCCCGGCCCGGCCGCGGGCGACCAGACTCAATCGCGCGGTTGACGAAGCTGGGAGAGAATACCGAGAAAAATGGAAAATCCCGCCACCACATACCCGACCCCGATCAGGACATAGTCGTAGACACGGGCAAGCGTCCGGGGGTCGGTGTACGTACCCAGCGGCGTAAGAATCCTCACCCCCGCGCCCTGAGGATCGTGGCCCTGAACCCTGCCGATCATCAGGACAATCCGGAGCGTAACAGGACTGCCCAGAAGCAGATCAACCAGAAATATCGTGCTGAGAACAAGCAGAAAGATATTGCCGCCCGATGTGAGGGCCTGGACAAGCGGAGATTCCGTATCGTCCCGTGCCATATTCGCATTTCCCCCGCCGCACAGCAACGGCTTGCGCAGGGCGCAAGCCGGAGGCGACTGCCTCAGGTCAACGACTCTTCCCGTGCTTCACCCAGGGCCGCGGCGCCGAACCGCCGCAGTTTCTCGCGGTCAACTACTACAACCCGGGACTTTTTCAAGGCTATCAGCTTCCGTGCGGCAAGCCGCTCAAGCGTCTCATCGGCGGCAGTCAAGCTCAACCCGAGAATATCCACCAGTTCGTTCTCGACCATCTTCCGGTCCAGGGCATATCCGCCGTCGGGGTCCGGGGCGGCCTCGCCGGACCAGGTCATCATGGCAACCAGTGCGGCCACGTGAGCGGTCTTGTCCCCTATGGTGATTTCGATCCTCTTGTCGACTTCACGAAGCCGCTGGACCAGGATGGCGGCGATCTTGCGAAACCACTCGGGCACCTTGCCCAGCGTTGCCCGCAACTGCTCCCCGTCAACACAGAAGACTTCGGTCTCCTCCAGGGCCACCACCGATGCGCTTCGCACACCGGCGTCGATAGCGGCGATCTCCCCGACCACTTCCCCCGGCCCCACCCGGGCGAGTTCGATCTCCACGCCGCCTTCTTCCTTGCTCACCCGCACACTGCCGCGCCGGATAACGTAGAGTTCCCTGGAACGCTCGCCCTGCCGGAACACCACGTCGCCCGCGGCGAATGTCCGGGTAACTCCCCGTGACTGCTCTGAATTCATGGCAGCGCTTCCTGTCGAAGAGACGAAATGTTTCACGCGGTGTTGCCTCAACCGCGATCAGCGCCTCACGTTGACCGGTGTCCCGACAATCCACGCATCGTCGTACCCCATGTCCATCAAATCGGCCTGAGCCGCACGTGCGTCACTGCGCTTCGTAAAATCACCGACCAACAGCTTGTAGTAGGGATTTTCGAAAATGAGATACACGGGAAAGGGGATGCGATTGCTCAGACGTTTTTTCTCCTGACGGGCGCGCTCGGCCATGCTCGTGGCGAAACACTGCACCCGGAATCCCTCGGTCGTCGCCCCGCCGGCCGCATGACCCGAGCCGGGCTCACCCATTTGCGGACCACTTCTCACAAAGTCCTCTTTGCGAAGAACCATCTCCCGTCCGCGATTGAGACTGTCCAGATACGTAACCGGCACCTCACCCCGCTTCGGACGAGGCAGTGCCTGCTCCTCCACCACCTCTTCGCGCGGTTCCTCATCCTTCTTCTGCCACGGCCACGTGAAGGCCCCGACCGCGCAACCACTCCCCAAAACGCCCAGAAACACTACCACGGAAACGAATGTCTTGCCCGTGCGCATACCTTCCCCCATCATGATCCTCCTGCCCCTTCCCTTCCCCTGTTTTAGCTGATGCAAAGAGAATGAAAGCGGGACGAGGTGGTGTCGAGCACAAAACCCTTCACCACGATAAAATACCTTCGTGCACTTATCCCATTCGGGGACGATGGCTAGTTATATACGTAAGGCAGCCGGCCGGCGGTCACAGGTTCGGCGACTTTCCCCGCGAAGGAAACCGACAGTCGGCCCCCGCACCCCTTGCTCCCTGTGATACGCACCGGGCAAGGCGGACTGCCGCCGCTTGTCACCTATCCGTGAGCGAGTTTCTTTTCGCGGCACAGTGTGCACGGCGCCGCAAACTGGAAGTCGGGCGGAGATTCGGGTCGAGGTTGAGGACGGCGGATCACGATGTGAGGATGCACGAGGGCCTTTTCACACCGTTTGGGCACCCGAGCACGGGATGGCGCGACACGGCGCCACGAACCACAAAGCGTGGCTCGCGACACCATGCTACAGCCGAATAGCCGGCCACCGTTCCCGCATTGCCTTTCATGCAGACTCGTCAATCATCGTGAGGCAGCGGGGTGTCGGTGCTGCGGATAGCCGGCTAGTAAGCGTCTTCGCAGAGCGTTTCACCGTCCAGTTCGTCGCCTTGGGCATTGCCTCCGTGTGTCGGAAGATTTCTCTAGCGTGAGTTTACGAGTTATTTGACGAATGTCTTCCACATTTTCGGCTTTCGCGCCCCGCTGCTGCCTCGGCCATGTCCGCTGTGAGAAAGCCCTGAAAGTGTGAGCACCGCCCCGATAACCATGAAGCCGTGCGGGAAACAACTTCGTGGCCGACCTTTACTATATGCACATATCGAGGGTGTTTTCGTTTTACTTGCGGGCCCCCAATCGCTTATATTGTCAGGTGCATACGAGAGGCTTTTCCAGGGTGTACGACTTCAAACCGCGATCCAGATGGCCCGTAAGTGAGATTGTTTAGGGGACGCCAAGGGGGAGGCGCACCCAATGGTCTCTTGCATCGGAGGCATATGGAGGGTATCAGTTAGGTGGGAAAAATGCAGTACAATGAAAGACCATATGGGCCTGAATATATCAACCTGAGACACACGGGGCGGAGTGCTCTTGTTCCTGCTTTGTGTTTCGCCTTCTTTGCGGGCACCCCGTTCTTCTTTTGTGTCCAGCCCCCTCCCTTTCCCATGCGGCCGGAAAGAGCGTCGTTCTTTCTGGTTGTCGACTCGACCGACGGTGGACGGATGTGGACGACCGGCGAGGACGTGACCATCGGAATCGGTATGTATCTTGCTCGATACATTGACTCGGCCCACGTGGTCTTCGGGGACAACAGCGACACTTTGCTGGACTTGCGCCACAGAACACAACGGGAGGATACTGTATTCGTGCTCCATCGATACAACCAAATAGGAACTCTGACGATCGAGCTTCGAGTCTGGGTCGAGTCGCTCGGTGGGAAAGGTCCAATTTCCGAACAAATCGAAATAGCCTGCGAACCGGCCGAATTCGTCGAACCCTTGGACCACTCCCAAAAACTGACTTCGCATGAGCCCTTCGTTCTTGCTGCTTCCTGCAGGGGGACGACTCCTCTTGAGTATCAATGGCACGAACTCGAACAAGGACCTTTGGCTGAAGGTGTCACAGATTCGCTTAGGTTTTCTTCGGTGGAGAAGAAGGATACCGGAAGTTACTTTTGTGTGGTAGCAAACCAATGCGGCATGGATACGTCTGATATGGTGGTGATCCCCGGTTCACTCTTTTTGGATTCGTCGTCGCATTCGCCTGAGGACACAGTTGGCCCGGCAATCACGCCCGTTTCTCCGCAAGCCGGTGCTGTGGTGACAAACGAGACCATCCCAGTGAAGGTGAATGCCATAGATCCAAGCGGTATTGCGTATGTTTCAATAAACGGCCAAGGCGCTTCGTTACAGAATGGAGACTATGTTGTCTCACTTACGTTCGAGGAGGTAGGGACGAAGGCAATCCGGGTAGTTGCCCGTGATGGAAGCGCCAAAGGCAATGTCGACTCCCTCCAGTTTGATGTTACCTATGATCCGACTGGAACTGACACCAATCCTCCTGAGATCTTGCTATTATCTCATGAAGACGGTGATATTGTAGTGAATCGGTCGGTGGTGATCGGGATAGAGGCAAATGATGAAAATGGCATAGAAAAGGTAGCCGTTAACGGCGAGACAGCTATACTTCGCAACGGTCTCTATGAACGAGAAGTTACGTTAGGACCCTTGCAGCCTAGCGAGGTTCTTGTCAGAGCCTGGGATGCAAGCTCCAACCGGAATGTGGATTCCTTGCTTTTCACGCTCACCTATGATTCGACGAGTTCCGACAGTCTTGAACCCCGCCTGACCACCGTTTCTCACCAAGAAGGCCAGACCGTAGCGGTCGACTCCGTCCCACTCATTGTTACGGCAACTGACATCAACGGTATTGCACATGTTACAATCGATGGCGTGCCGGCGACCTTCAACAACGGCCGGTACCGGGCCAAAGTTGGCCTTGTACCGGGGCAAAATACAATTGAATGCAAGGCCACGGATGCAAGCCGCAACGCCAACGTCGGGACTTTGCGTATTGTTCTGTACTACGATCCCACTGCGGATGACAGCATTGCACCCATCATTTCGCCCATAGCCCCCCAAAACGGAGACACCGTGTCGGTGAACTCCGTTGTTGTGCGTGTTGAGGCAACGGATGCCAACGGCATTGCGAACGTCACAATTGGGAACAATGACGCTGAATTGGTGAATGGTGTCTATCAGCATGTTGTCGCACTTCCGTCAACACCCGGCCGGCATGACGTGGTAGTCACGGCCCAGGATGCGAGCACCAACCGCAACGCCGCATCAGTCATATTGAATATTGTGTATGATTCCACTTTCCAGGATAGGACGCCACCCCTGATTTCACGCGAGGCACCCGCTGTTGGTATGGTGGTTGATACGAATGAAGTCACTATGGCGGTAGAGGCGACGGACGACAACGGCATCAGTTCTGTTACTATTGGAGGGGAAAGAGCTGAAATGAGCCAAGGTCTTTACGTAGCCGAGGTTACCTTGCCAAGAATCGGTATCAACGAAATTGAGGTTACGGCGCTCGACAACAGTTCGCGACGTAACAAGGCGACCGAAGTATTCGAAATCATCTACCAGCCGACCGCCGACGACCGCACCCCACCCTCAATAAAACTTCGTTCCCCGCTGCGAGCCTTCACCGAATCGCCGGTGAATGTCACGGCTGAAGTAACGGATGCCAACGGCGTCTCTGAAGTTCGGATCGACGGCAAGTCCGTCACGGCAAGCGAAACAGAGTATTCTCGCGAAGTAGCTCTGCGTCCCGGTACTCACCAAATCGAAATATACGCTCAAGACAACAGTTACAACGCAAACGACACAACACACGTTTTTTCCATTACGTATGATCCTCCCCCAACTGCCGTAAGCATGAGCATACCTGCCTCCGGGATCACCACCACAAGTATGAAGGTTACGTGGGACCCTTGCAGCATTGATGATTTCGCGTCCTACAAAGTCCTATGCGGTACGTCTGAGTCAGGACTCTCAGTTGCGGCCATCATCACTGAGCGCAGAACAAGCTCCTGGACCCTCACCGACCTTCGAGAAGGTACAAATTACTATGTACAGGTTGTGGTATTGGATCAGAACGGCTCATCTGCTTCAAGCACGATAGTCAACGCTGTCACCAGCACTCTAAGCCGACCCGAGATCTCTCTACTATCCCCTGCTGAAGGTGAGAACACCATTTCCCCTGATCTTTCATTTCAATTCGAGGTGGGGTGCTCTCTGGGAACGTATTTGACTCCCGTTTTGTCCATAGGTCTCGATTCATCGATAGCAAGTCCGATCAAGAGAGTTATTCTTCCGGAAACGGTTGCCAATACCACCCCTAAACTCTTCAGCTACACACTTTCCGCCACAGAGGCCCTTGGCTTCGGCCGCAAATACTACTGGAGAGTATCCTGCACTGTGTCGGACGGGAGCCTGACAAAATCCGATTCCACTTCAGCCCATTATTTCTTCACCGAGAACAAGGCACCGCAATGGAAATCATCCCCTTCCTTCGCCAACTATCGAAACCAGACGATGAACATAGCGTGTATAGACCAGCTTGACTCGTGGGTCAACCAAGAGGGACATGTGTTGTCTTTTTCTCTCATTGGTATATCGGGAGGAGGCGCGACCATAAACCAAGGAGTACTCACTTGGCATCGGCCTTGGGATTTCCCCAGCGACACCGTCATCCAAGTCAGGGCGGTCGACTCGTGGGAGCACGGAGAGAAGTATTCAGACGCTGAATTTACGATCACCGAGAAAGCGACTCCAACCAACAGGGCTGGTATGCGCTATATTGACGCGGGAACAGTTGCCGGAGTTACGGCGGAGAAACCATTTTGGATGGATACCACCGAGGTCACTTTGGCCGAATTCAATGCAATAATGTTGAGGAATCATTCGGAGTATGTGTTTAAACAAAACGCAAACCCGAACTGCCGTGAAGACAACTGCCCTGTTGACGGTCTCAACTGGTATGACGCAGCCCTTTTCTGCAATGCCTTGACCAAGTACTACGGGAGCAATGATACGGTCTACACATATTCAGGTGTAGTTGGTGACGTTGGCAAGAACTGTGAGTTGACCGACTTGAGTACCGACTTGTCGAAGAGCGGGGTTCGTTTGCCCACGGGCGAGCAATGGGAGTTTGCGTATCGTTCCTGGACCGAAACGGCTTACTACTGGGG
Source organism: uncultured Fibrobacterota bacterium (assembly GCA_964571815.1). Lineage (GTDB taxonomy): Bacteria > Fibrobacterota > Chitinivibrionia > Chitinivibrionales > WJKA01 > CAZNDN01. Next base: position 13,921 of record CAZNDN010000071.1, read on the forward strand.
CGATGCAGTTGAGGAATATGGAGAGGTACATGCCGATAAGTACGCTTGGTGGGTAGGGAATTCGTATGAGGACGGTACCCATGTCGTCGCATTGAAGACTCCGAATGATTTTGGCCTCTACGATATGGCCGGCAACTTGTGGGAATGGTGTCATGACTTGGCCGGCGAAAGCAGCACAAGCAGGATACTCCATGGAGGAAGCTATGCCTCACGTGAAGAACTCTCCGCGACAGAAATCATTGGTGTTCCACCAAACGGCTCCGATGATAGCTTCGGATTTCGCTGCACAGCCCCGATAGAACCCTGAAATACAATCGGCAGCAGTCCCACAGTCCCATTCGGGGACGATGGCTAGTTATATACGTAAGGCAGCCGGCCGGCGGTCACAGGTTCGGCGACTTTCCCCGCGAAGGAAACCGACAGTCGGCCCCCGCACCCCTTGCTCCCTGTGATACGCACCGGGCAAGGCGGACTGCCGCCGCTTGTCACCTATCCGTGAGCGAGTTTCTTTTCGCGGCCTTCTCTCCCTCACGCATCATGTGCGACACCGCGCCGGAGCTGATTCCGAGAAACTTGCCGACTGGGCGCGTACCGAATTCGAGTCGAGGCACCTGCTCATCACGTGCGTGACGGCGCCGGGGACGGAAAGCCGGGCTTTGCGGGGCATGGCTTAGATATGTAACCAGCCACCGTCCCCACAAGCGCGTTGGAAACGTAAACCTCTTCGGCCGTGCGCAGGTCCGAAGGGGTAAGCACTTTTTCGCGCGCCTTGCCGGCCGCCAGGAGGCTTTGCCGCACGGTGCCGGCAAGTACGCCGCAGCGAAGCGGCGGGGTGAACAGCACGCCGTGTTGCTTGACATACACATTGGTGATCGCCCCTTCGGTCAGCTCACCCCGCTCGTTGCAAAACAGCGTATCGAAAAAGCCCGAAGCCCGAGCCCGGGCCAGTTCCCTGTTGTAAAGCTCACGATGCGTGGTCTTGTGAAAGAGGAACACGTCGCTGCTGTCGGTTGTCTCCCCGCTCATGCATACCGTGACATGCGATGGAGCACCCGGTTCGGCCCGGATCGCTTCGGCGGTGACACTCATCGAACCGTCACGCTCCAGCAGAAGGCGAATGCGGCGGGGGATACCGGGGTGTTGTCGTGCTTCCCGGTGAAGGCGGTCTGCAATCGAGCGCCGGTCGAATCGGAACCCGAAGTAGGCCGCCGAATCGCGGAGACGGTTCAGGTGAAAGCGAATCCGGCGAATCCGGCCGCGCGCGGCATACATGGTTTCGATCAGGGAAAACCGCGGGCGGGGCTTACCTACCAGGAAACTCCCTTTCAGGCGGGCTTCGCGGAGTTCCTCCCCGGCAGCCGAATCGGCAACAATCCCGCCGCCCACCCCCATCTCTCCCACACCGTCGCGCAGCACAATCGTTCTGATCGCCACATTGAATACGGCGCGTTTGCCCGGACGCAGGAGCCCGATTGCTCCCGTGTAGACGCCGCGGGGCTCACGCTCCAGCTTTCGCAGGATCTGCATGCTGCGTATTTTCGGCGCCCCCGTCACCGAACCGCTGGGGAAAAGGGCACGGTACATTTCCAGCAACGAAAGGCCGGGCCTGAGCCGGGCCCTCACCCTCGAGGTCATCTGGTGCAGGGTATCGAATCGCTCGACGTTGAACAGCTGGTCGGTTTGTACTGTGCCGTAACGGGCAATTCGCCCCAGATCGTTGCGAAGGAGGTCGACAATCATGACATTCTCCGCGCGGTTTTTCGGATCGTTGTGCAGCCACTGCGCCCGCCGGGCATCTTCGAGAGAATTCCTTCCCCGGGGCGCCGTCCCTTTCATGGGCAGCACACGCACCCGCTCTCCCTGTCGTGCGAAAAACAGCTCCGGGGAAAAGGACAGCACCGTGAAATCGTCGGCGTGGAAACAGGCGCTGTAGGCTACGGCCTGACGCGCGCGCAGGGACTCGTACAAGGAAAGCGGATCGCCGCTGAAGCCGAAGCGGTATTTCATGGTGTAGTTTGCCTGGTAGATATCGCCCGCGGCAATGTAGCGTTTGATCCTCTCGACACACGCACAATAGTCGTGGTCGGACATATTCAGCCGTGGCGATTCCACATGGAAATCCTCGGATGCAACCTGTTGCGGGGGATCCCCGCGTGTCCAGCGATTGAGGCGGTGATCGAAGACGGACGCCTGATCACAGGCAGCCGCAAATGCGTAAGGAACAGCCTGAGGCCCGGGAGGATTGCCGCATGCCGGCTCCAGAAGACAGCCCAGTTCATAGCTGAACCAGCAGGCTACGTAGTAGCGCTTCGCGAGGTCTTCGACACGGAGGAAAAACGACTCGACGTCCCGGGGATCATCCAGCCGAAGCGTCCGCAACGGATTCTCGAACCGGTACGACCAGCGGTTGTACCGGTCGGGTTTGTCGGTATCGAGCCTGATCGAGCAGGTGCTCGGTGATGTCATTGTCTTCCCCTGCCCACATCTCACATGAGGGGCCGGCCGAACGTTGCGTTTGAACCTGTGGGAATTGTCCCGCTACGCGCGGGGTTGACTGCCCGCACTACGAAGTCCGCCGGCACGTATACGAACATGCGCGGAAACGCATCGTTACGGGCGTTTCCGCGAAGTGCCGGGTTCGGGCGCGTGTCGAAACGACCGCCCGCGGTGCCGGACAGTCACGGAGACGGCACCCGCTCACAGCCCTTCGTTGAGCACAATCGGCTTGCTCTCGTCATTGCCCTCGAGCGGCTCGGCCCTGGAGTTCAGGAGCCTGGTGTCGGTCAGTTTCAACACACACTCCTTCTCCCGGCGAACCGTGAATGCAATCACGCCCACCACCGCCTCCTCGGCCGTAAGGCCATCACCGTTGCCCGTCAGGGTCGCGGCGATGTGCACAAGGCCGGGTTGCTTCTTGATTAGGGGGAGCAACGTACGCCCGTGGCGCCGCAGCGTATTGGTAATGCCCATGGACGGCGCCTCGATGTCGGCGGCAACAAGCTCCAGCGCCGCGGGATCGTACGAGACCTTCACACCGTACGTATCAAGGTCTTCAACATCGTCCACCACAATCCGCACGATCACGCGCCCGCCCGCTCGCGGTGATGTATTGTACGCTTCGAGCCGGACGTCTGCCGCCCCGGCCGCCAGCGCACCCAGGATCACCATCCCGATCGCATGAAAATATTTCATAGCAAACCGCTCTCCTGTTCTTGAGGTACCTCCGTAGTCACCACTGAGGTACCTGACTCGTTGAAAATCCTCAACCGCTTCCGACCGGCACACTCAGGTGGAGCGCTTCGACCGTGCTCAGCGTGAGCGTGGAGTTTGACATATAGTCCGCGAATCCCGGTAGTCGCCTCCTCTATTTCTCTTTGGACCAACTGTCACCGAAACGGCCGAGGTCGTAGATATCGATTGCCTGCTCACCGGCTGCATCGGGCCTCAGGTCCAGGTTACACTCTGTCCGCCAGTGCCCGTCATCCTCTCTCGCTCCCCAGGCATCACCGAACCGCTGCAGGTCCGTTACCCCTACGACATCGTCGAGATCAAAATCACCCTGCAGCAACACCCCGGCGGACCACACGTACCCGCCGTCGTCGGACAGAAGCACCGTGGGAAAATCCCCTGTTGGGCCGTACTTGATTGACAGGGCGGCGGATCCCGACACCTCGAGCGTGTCTCCCCGGGCATTTGCCGGACCGCGCGCCTGATACGTACCGTTGCCCCGGTTGCGGAAGAGGTGTACGACTCCCGCGCCGGAGCCTACCAGCAGGTCCGCTTCCCCATCACCGGTCATCTCCGTCACCGCAGGCGCGGCATCGGCGCCCACCGATACCGGAGTCGCATCGTCGGCGAGCACAAGGTCTACCGCCGGCATATCCCACACCGGCGAGTTCCACGCAAACGATGCGTCGGCCCACGCCACTCGAACGCTGCCGTCGGCAAGGCCGATGACCACATCGGGAAGCGCGTCGGCATTGAGATCCGCCAGATCGAAGCCGGTCGCCGCAACGCCCGTACTCAGGAGCACCTCGGCATTGTCGTAGGTCATCCCGCCGGTCGACGACACGTTCTCAAGCAGCAGAATGTCGCCATTGCCGTCCAGCACCGCCAGGTCGGCGACATTGTCGGCGTTCCAGTCGACCGTGCGCAGACAAACAATTCCGCCTCCCACGCTCAGAGGCGATCCGGCGGCATCCTCAGGACCTCCGGCGACAACATAGTCCGAAGCGGTCTGGTCCCAGGCGTAGTAGTCGAAATCACCGTTGTCCTTGCCCAGCAGCAGGTCCGTGTCACCGTCGCGGTCAAAATCTTCCATCACCGCGCTGTTGAGCGCTCCGGCCGTGTGTATGGGTGAGCCTCCCGAGGTGATTCCGGCGGGTGTTTCGACCACGTTGGGCACGTTTTGTCTCATGTCGACCGTCAGGCTTGCGGAGCCGCCCGAAGTAACCTCGACCGCGGCGTACTCCAGCCGACGCTCCGCGCCCTTCACCGCGGCCAGATACGTGCCGGGTTTCAGCGCGCTCCAGCTCTTGTCGCCGTCGGGATCGATCCTTCCCACCCAGCCGCTTGCCGCGTACAGGTACACCTCTTCGTCCCCCGCGCCGCTGGTGATCGTGACCGTCAGGTCCCCGCCGGCTTCGAACCGCGCCTGAATCTGCGCATCGCCGTCCTCAAGCACCATGCTGGTGCTCGATGCGTACGGGTCGCCGAACGTCACGCTTCCACCCAGCACGGTCCACTCAACAAAGAAGCTGTCCACACCCGGGGTAGCGGTAATCGGCACAGGGTCACCGTGGGTAACCGTGGTATCGCCATCAGGCGATGTACTTCCGTAGCCACCTTCGGTGCTTACATTCAACGTGTACTGCGCGGTCGTGAACGTCGCCCGCACCGTTCCGTCGGCGGTCAAGCCCGCCTTCGTGGTAGAAGCTCCCGGATCGCCGACCTGCGCACCACCGGTCACCACCCACTGATCGAACTCGTAGCCTTCTTCAACCGTCGACACGCTGATTTCAACCGAATCCCCATGCGTCACGCTTACATCACCCGATGGCGATGTCGTACCGTGGCCGTCGTTGCCCACGTTGAGCGTGTACGTCTTGAGCACGAACGTCGCCTGCACCGTTCCGTCGGCGGTCAAACCCGCCTTCGTGGTAGAAGCTCCCGGATCGCCGACCTGCGCGCCACCGGTCACCACCCACTCATCGAATTCGTAGCCTTCTTCAACCGTCGATACGCTGATCTCAACCGAATCTCCGTGCGTCACGCTTACATCACCCGATGGCGAGGTGGTCCCGTGACCGTCGTTGCCTACATTGAGCGTGTATGTTTTCAGCACGAAGACGGCCTCTACCGCGGCGTCTCCCTCCGAAAGCACGACCTTTGTCGCCGCGGCATCGGGATCCTTGATATATGCCGTACCCGCGGTGGTCTGCCAGTTGCTGAACTCGCAGCCTTCGTCGATACTCGACACCGCGACATCGGTCGAGTCCCCGTGCGTCACGCTGAGCGCTCCCGAGGGCGTTGTCGAACCGCCGACACTCGCGTCGACCGTCAGGGTGTACGACGGCATGTATACGTACGTACCGGAAGAAAGAGCGGCGATGTTGTCCCCCTCTCCCTCGCTGTCGAGCAGGGTTGCCGAAAGGAGCGCTATATCGACCGCATCGCCGGGTACCGCAAGCTTGGAGGAGAACTCCACGGCGGCAATCAACCCGAACCCCTCGGGTGCTTCAGCGGTATCGGCGTACTGAAGCGTGTAGCCCACGAATACGGTATCAAACGCCCCGTCACGATAGTCCTCCATCCAGCAACACGTACTTCCTCCCCGCGTTGTGAGGACATTGTCCCTCACCCCGTCGTCGCCGGCGATGGACTGGAAGGCGACTTTGGTCGTGTCAAAGGCCAGGGAGAAGGTGTACGTGTCCAGGTTGTCCACCTGGTCGACCACTACGTACACGGTGAAGGTCTCTTCTTCGACCGAAGAGTAGACCGTGTCCTGGACCTCAGTGGACCCGAACGAAGCGGGGTCCATGTCCATGCTCACCAGGGCGTTTTCGTTGGGGCCGGCCCATGCCAGGGCCGCCGTCAGCAGCAGTACCCCGCTCATTGTCGTGCGCATACGAATCTCCTTTCGGCTGATTATCCGGTTATGTATTCATCTCTCACGGGGCCGTGCGTCTGCACGCACCCGATTATTTTCGCACGTTGCCACAGGTCTCGACCGCGGTTCAGGGTCGACCGGTTCCCCAGCAGTCGCCAAACACACCAAGGTCCGCCTCATCGATTACCTGCCTGCCCGACACATTCTCGGTCAAGTCAAAATTGACCGCCGGGTTCCATCCCGGATCGTCTTCGGTCATGTACCACGCATCACCCACCAGGCGCAGGTCCGCGCCATCGACCG
>CAZNDN010000072.1:0-20039 GCA_964571815.1 uncultured Fibrobacterota bacterium
GACGGTTCCGTGGCCCTCTCCTCCCTGCGGGGCCTGCGTGGAGTAGTGGTTGTGCGAGTGGGCTCGCGGGATCGGCATTTCAGCGCAACCATGGTTCTGCCGTGATCGGCAGTTGGAAACCGACGGGGGGAATGCAAAGAACAGGAGGAATCCTCATTCGGTTAATGGTTGAATAATGAACGCGGTCTTGTCCGCACTGCCGGAAGAGGTGTCTCACAAGGCTTGTTCACGAGGGAGAATCACGCTCATCCTTGATGGAGGTATCCGATGAAGAACCCGGGTCAGATCATGGCACTGCTCGGCATCTTTGTGTGCTCAATGACGGAGTTCGCGGGAGCGATTGACGAAATGCCCGACAATCTGAATGAATGGACGAAACGGGGTGTTGTGCTGCGGCACGGGGAGAGGGGTGCGTGGGATGAAAACCCCAATGACATTAACATTCTGGATGTCTATAAGGTAGACGGCACGTACTACATGTTTTACTACGCGGGAAAGATATCTTGTTGGATGGACGGCCAGGGGTGCGGCTACTCCTGCGTTGGATTAGCCACAAGTCCGGACGGCGTCAATTTCACGAAACATCCGAAGAATCCGGTTATCAGGCCGGATATGGCCGTCTATGTATCCTCGTGGGAGCACGGAATTCGTGCCGCGAGCGTTACCTACGCGGGAAACAAATGGGTTGCTTACGCGGGCGTGGACCATTCGGGTAATAAAACTCCGGGTATGGCTCCACAGGAGACATGGCCATGTGATGTCGGGGTAGACGCAGACGTGTTTGCTTTTACATCAACAAACGGTTTCGATTGGCAGATGGTAGGTGAGGTCGGGGGTGTTCTCGGCGAGGGGGAGATGTATATCGGCTCCCTGAAGTACCACCGGGGAACGTTTTATGCATGGCTTTACCAGGCGGAACCGAACATGTGTCAGGCCGCGTCAAAGGGTACCGATTACATGAATCTGCAATGGCAGGGATGGATTGACGAGTTGAAATACGGCTGGAGTAATGCCGAGCCGTTTATCCATAACGATAACGAAACGGTCACCCTGATATACTGGCCATTCGGCGCCTCCGCTCATCCGGGCACGGGCAAAAACGTCTACTTCGCGACCTCGAGCCTCAGCAACATGACGGACGTACGCGACAGAAGAGTGGTCGGTGACAATGTCGGATGGGAGATGATACGTCATTCGATGGTCAAGGACGTTGACGCCGGGGAGTGGCGTTGGTACTATGGGGATTTCAGCGGGAAACCCAGGACAATCTGCTTGCGCACCGCACCCCTGAAGGGACACGACCCCGACAACACGCCGCCGTCGGCGCCCTCAAATCTCTCCGCATCAGCCGCGGGAGAGTCTCAAATCGATCTGAGCTGGGATGCGGCGTCCGACCCGGAGAGCGGTATCAGCAGCTATGCCGTCTATCGCAACGGCACAAAGGTCGGAACAAGCGGATCCACTTCATACAGTGACAAAGACCTTGCCGAGGGCACTACCTATACCTACCGTGTTTCCGCGATTAACGGCGCGGGCAAGGAAGGGGAAAAGAGCAACGAGGTCTCGGCTGCGACCGAAGCGGAAAACGACACTTCCCCGCCCGAGGTGGCGGCTGCGATTGCTCAGTCGGCAACATCGGTGAAAGTTTCTTTCAACGAGCCGGTTACGAAGGAGTCGGCCGAGAACACGGGTCATTACAGTATCAGCGGCGGCATTACGGTCGGCGGCGCTTCGCTGCAGGGAGACAACACGTCGGTGGTGCTCACGACCTCGACGTTGACCGAGAAGACATCGTATACCCTGACGGTCTCCGATATCACGGATCAATCTCCGAATGCCAACACGGGCGGGGGACAGGTGGATTTCATGCTTTCCGGTGAGATTCAGATCAGCAATCTTTCGGTAGCAAGCGGCAAGGCGTACGAGATTGTGGAGGCGATTGCCGAAGGTGATAAGCAGTTTGTCGACCGCGATTTCACGTGGGAGTCGCTTGGTGATTGCGCGGGCATGGCCTTCATTCGGACCGCCAACGACGACAAAATGGAGAGCGGGGAGTCGTTCCTGAGTTTCGATATCAACACGGGTGCGACGATCTACGTGGCGTATCGCCACGGCAGTGACCTTCCTCCGTGGTTGTCCTCATGGAGCACAACCGGCAACCAGGTGTGCGGTGACGGGTGCTCGGACGTGTACAAGAAGGATTTCGGGGCCGGTACGGTGACGCTGGGCGGGAATAAGCCGGGCGGTGCGGGCAACATGTACACCGTGTTTGTCGACGCCGGTGGTGCCCCCACCATTTTCATGTCGAATGCACAGCCCGCGGCGGTTCTCCCCGCTGATGTCCGGCTGCACAGTGTGGGTGACAACCTGTCGGTGAGCGGACTGGATACGCGGCAGGCCTACACCATTACCCTGACCGACGCGAGCGGACGGATTACCCTCATGCGGAAAGCAACCGATTCACGCGGTATGGTGTCGCTTTCCACGGCAATTCGTTCCCGCGGTGTCTATGTAGTAACCATCGTCGGTGGAAACGAACGACACAGTCTGATTGCTGCTGTTCCGTGATACAAGGTTGGGCAAAGGTGCTCCGCGCTTTTGCCCAGCGTGCCGCGGTTACCACCCCCTCCGTTCGCGGGCCTTATGCACTCGACGTGTATACGGTGACCGGCAATCCGGTCTCTACCACGAACGGACGAGGAACTAAGGTTTCCGGGTTACCTGAAACAGACGGCAAGGGTAGGTATGTACATTCTCCGGTTGGGCGTGGGAAATTGAAGCGATTACAAAGAGAGCCCGCGAAAAGTGAGACAGTGACGATACCTGCTACACCTCGCACACAGTGTCGGGCAGGATTCGTCCGTCAAAGCGGGCATGGAGGATAGAATACGCTTCGGGAAGTGACAAACCAATTTTATCATAAGGAGGCGGGGATGCCGCGGTTTTTATTGCTACACTTCATTTGTGCGGCCGTCGGTCTGTTCACCTTTGCCCAGTCATCTGTCCGGGCGCAAGAGGTGTATCTCAGCGATATCCAGGAGCTGTCGGTAACCGGGTCCAGGAAGAGTTACTGTGATCCTCTCTGTAAAGACCTGGTAACCGAAGGAGACAATGTCAATCCCGTCACAATAGAGGGAAGAAAATTCGACAAGGGGCTTGCGGTGCTGCCGCAACATAACGGGGTCGCAATTGTCAAATACGCCTTGGACGGAAAGTACCGGAAACTGGAGTTTTATGGAGGAATATCCGACTATGCCGGTAACTCGTGGAGCGAATGGGCGCTCGTTGATGAAAACGGAAGGTTACTCAAGCTCGACCGAAAAAAAACAGAGTCGCTGACCCATGTCAAAATTGGTGCGGGTGCGAGTATTTCGGTATTCGGTGACGGCCGGCAAATCGGGGATACACTCTTTGTCAACGCACGAACGCAACCCGAACTGAGCAGCTACGACGTATCCGGCGTCCAGGAACTTGCCCTCCACCTTTCGGCATGGGGTATCGAACCCTGTGATGCGCCGTATCATGCGGGCGGTACGTATCCCGGCTGTCCGCGGCTTCTTGGAAGTGACTGGTGCGATTTTATCCAGCTCGGTGATCCAAAGCTTATCGCGGGTCCGGATGATGAGCCGCCGGAGCTGATATCGGTCGCGCCGCTGTCGGCAACCACCGTCAGGGTGCTGTTCGACGAGGCGGTAACACAGGCGTCGGCCGAGAAAACCGGCAATTATTCACTCAGCAACGGCATCACCGTTTCCGCCGCATCGCTGGATTCCGACAACACATCGGTCCGATTGACCACCTCTGCGATGACCTTGAAAAGCACCTATACCCTGACCGTTTCCAACCTTATCGACAGGTCACAAACGCCCAATACCATGCAACAGCAGTCGATGTCATTCACGTATCTGGAAGGCATCCCCCTTGACGAGGGTTATTTTTCCGAGCTGCTGTGCCTCGAAAATTCCCAAAACTCCGGCTGTCTTCCAAAAAGCGCGGCTTCGGATGTTGAACAGCACCATGCGGGAAACGGCAAGACCATACCCTTCGACGGACACACCCTTACAGCGGGAGGCGAGACGTGCCGCTGGACTCTTCGTACCGACAACGACGGGACCTGGGCCGACGGCTCTCAGGACAACTTCGTTGCTTTCTGGCACATCACCGTTGTTTCACCGAGTCGACGGCAGGTCAATCTTGCCTACCGTCACGACGACGACTTAACCGCGTGGCACAACGGGACCGTGGTGCTCTCCGCATCGGGCTGGGACAGCAACACGGAGCAGATCTCAGGTGACTTCCCACTCGTTGAAGGGGAAAACCATTTCCTTTTCAAGCTTGTCGAAAACGGCGGCGGTAACAGATTCGCCGCGGGCATTGTCGATGGGCGAAACGGGACGGTACCGGGCCTTCTCTACCGGTTTCCCGACCAGAGTGCGACGAACCGTGCCGGCTCGAGTGCACTGCATACCGGCACGACCGTCTTTTCTCCCGCGGTGGCGCTGTCGGGAACACGGCTCACCGTGTCGCGCCTGCGTCCGCATCGTACGTACACCATTACCCTGGCCGATGTGCGAGGCAGGGTGACCCAAGTGCGGAAGACGACTGGGTCGGACGGGGTAGTCTCCCATGCCGTGGACAAGCGCTCCCGCGGGGTCTATGTGGTGGATGTGCGCTGTTCGCACCATGGCCGCGGCGCGAGAACGGTCTTGCCCTGATCCGGAAGGAAAGGGGGGGCATGATTCGACCGCGCCGTTGAAATTGAGTATCGGAGGGGAACCGCACCCCTGAAGGAGTTGTCCATGAGACAGTGTATGGCCGTGCTCATACTTGCACTCACGGTTTCCGCCCAGCCGCCGTACGATTACTCCGTTGAGGAACTGAAATCACGCCTGCCGGAACCTGTTCTGACCGACAATCCGGAATGGGTCGATCTCTATTACAAGGCATGGGAGATCTTCACCGACAGGATAAAGAAAGCTCCTTCCGGCAGCCCTTTCGTTGAGTATTTCATCGACGAGGCCTTCAGCGAGTACATCTACCAGTGGGACACCTGCCTGATGCTCTTCTTCGCGCGCTACGGCTACTACCTGTTCCCCACCATTACATCCCTGGACAATTTCTACCGGATACAGGACGCGGACGGCTACGTCTGCCGGGAACCGAGTGAGAATACCGGTGAGTGCCGTTGTTACGATGGTTGCGAGAATTCGGTGAACCCGCCGATATTCTCCTGGGCGGAATGGGGGCATTACAAGCTGACCGGTGATGCATCGCGCTTTTCGGAAACGATTCGAAGCGTCAAGGACAACAGCGAAAAGAGCGTACTGCAAAGGCTTATCGACTACTACCACTGGATCGAAAACAACCGCAGCTCATCCGAGGGCCTGTATTGGAATACGCCCCTGGGCTGCGGCCTGGACAACTCGCCGCGCTCCGGTTCGAGCTGGATCTGTATGTCCGCGCAGATGGCGCTCAATGCACTCTGTATCGCGCGCATAGCGAGGGTTGTGGGCGATGATGCGACCGCGGCGTCCTTTGAATCCCACCATGCCGATATCAAAAGGAGGATCAACGAGAAACTGTGGGATCCCAATGACGGGTTCTATTACGATCGTGCCGGCGGCAGCTTGAACAGGGTGAAGACAATCGGGTCGGTCTGGCCCCTGGTTGCGGAGGTGTCGGACCGGGGAAAGTGCGCGGGAGTGGTGCGGCACCTGACGGATCCGGATGAGTTCTGGAGGACGCATGTGTTCCCGAGCCTGGCGGCGGACGAGGACGGGTACGATCCCAACGGCGGGTACGCCAGGGGAAGTGTGCTGGCCTCGACAAATTACCAGGCAGTCAAGGGACTTCAGGTGTGCGGCTACGACAGCCTTGCCCGGGCGGCGGCAGCGAATCATATCGACAACATGTGCCGAATATTCCAGGAAACCGGCACGATATGGGAGAACTATGCACCCGACAACGTGGGCCGGGGAACCCCGTCAAAACCCGATTTCGTAGGATGGTCCGGTTGCGGGCCCATTGCCCTGTTGATCGAGAATATCATCGGGCTTACGGTTGACGCGCCGCAACAGACAATCCGGTGGCGTATCACGCGTGTTGACCGGCACGGGATACGGAACCTGCGCGTGGGATCCACTAGTGTCTCACTTGTCTGCGGGGTGCGAACCGACAGGGATAAATCACCGGTCATTTCGGTAGAGACGGACGACAAGCTTAACCTGGAAGTCGTTGCCGACGGCGTGGCGGGTTCAAAAACGTTCGAGGCGGGGAGTTACGAGTGGGATGTGGGCAGTGAGACGTTGACAAGGGAGCGAGTTCGCGGCAACACCGCGGGATTACGGAAGCCGCGAACAACAGGGACAACCGGCGTTGTCGTTCTCAAAGGGCGGAGTTGGTCCGAATGGGCAGATACGGATTTGTCTGTGTACAGCGTGCGAGGAGAGCTTCTCGTGGAGGTGCCCCGCGGGGCTTCTTCGGCGGAAACGGGCCGCATTGTCCGTAGGATACTTGCGGGCAGGAGCGGGTTACTTTTTGTCAACAGAGGTGAACAGTCTTCAAGTCCGGATTGAGCAAGCACGCTGCCGGGGCCCTGAACCGGGCACGTACGTGGCGGGCCTTGCGCAACGCGGAGAGGGCGTTGGCAAAGGCCGGGCCCTTCACATTACATCAAACACCACTAGCGATTTGATAAGGAGGCTGTATGAAGTCCGTCTTTCTCGGGAATTCCGCCGCATTGCTTGTCGTGACCCTTTGCCACGTATCGTTTGTGCGAGCCGCCACCTGTGTCCCGGCCGTGTGGCCGGCGGAAAAAGAGGCGTGGACGTGGCACGAGGATGCCGGCGAGGGCCCGGGTATTCATCGTACTACCGATATCGTTTTTCATGACGGCACATGGTATTCGGTCGGCACTCAGCGCGACTATCAGCGGTGTGCGCATCTGTGGGAGCAGGGCGAGGAGATATTTGTTTCCCTGGCGACCTCGGCCGACGGCCTCTTTGATTTTGTTGTTGAGGATTCGATCAGGGCGGTCGACGCAATCGGCGATCGCGCGATTACCTACGGTGACAACCGCAATGTCTTCTTCCCCTGCTTCGGGAAGAATCCCGATGGGACGCCGGCCACCCACAACGGGAGGTTTGTATTGATGGTCATAAGCGAGACCGCCGATCACCAGACCATCCACCAGTGTCTCTTTTCGGACGACATGAAACACTGGACCGATCGCACGATTGTGGAACCGCTCAGTTCGTTTGATGAACCGGTGAATACCGACCCCGTTCGCGAACCCCAATCGTTCATTCGCGACGACGACGGGACGTGGTATGTGTACTATGTGTCTCATACCGGCGACAGGGGCGATGCCCAGATCAAATTCGCGTCGGGACCAAGCCCCGTCGAACTGACGCCGAATGCATTTGAATTCCGTGACGGGAGGTATGAAAGTCTCGACCCTGTTGTGATCCGGGATTCACAGTCGTGGATTGTCCTGTACAACTCCGAGAGAGCCGACAACAGATACGTTCGGATCGACAGCCTGGGCGACACGGACTGGGGAGAGAGAGAGGAGTACTTCAAGGCCGTAATCCAGGCACCGGCAACGACCTTTGCATGGGCCGCCGTTGTCAATGAGGCCGAAGAGACCGTTACCTGGAGATTGTACCAAACCACGATGACGTGGTATTCGCCGGTGAAGGTTGTCCACAGCGGGGTCTGGAAGACCACGGTTGCCCTGGATAACACGGTCAACACAAGACACCACACTCCGCGGAGTGAGCCCGGCACGGCATTCTCAATCCGGGGAGGAACCAGAGGAAACAGTATCGGGAACGCGGATCGTGGGCCTGTCTACAATTGTCTGGGCAGGGTTGTCATAGGAGGAACGAGGGCCGACGATGCAGCCAACGTGCTCAACTACCAGCGCTCCCCGGGTTTGCGCCTTTTCACAATCGAGCCACCGGGAAAGAGGTCGTGCGTGCCGGGAATTGTCATTAACGGCAACGTGAAACGGTGATGATCGATTGCCGTTCGGGCGCTTGAGCCGTGTCGGGAAGAACCTGAATGGAGTGGACAGGCGTTCGGGCTAGGGCATGGTATCTCGCTGGAACAGCACGGCGGGTGTTCGCAGGTATCCTTTTCGTGATTTCCTGATCGGTATGTCGCCGATAAGTGCATGGGCCATGAGATAGCCGATCGTGTGCCAGTCGGGGACGCACGACGCAATGCCTTTCAGCGACAACGAGGGATTTTCATCGAAGCAGAGGATCGCCGTTTCGGAAGGAATGGATACGCGCCGGCTTTCGCACCACCCAAGGCAGGCGCGCGCGGTGTCGGCCGTGCCGCACAGCCACATCGAGCCCCGCGGCGCCCGGCGGAGCAGATCGTCAATGTCCTCGCCGATGGTGACGACCTTGTACAACTCAGGCATGGTCATCGGCCGGTATTTACTCAGAAGGCCCTCGAGGTACTCGAAATGCCCCGAGACACGGAAACTTGCCGTGCGCTTGAAAATCTCCTCCGCCGATTGCCCGGGGCGCCGGGCCTGAATCAGAAACATGATCCGGGCGTGGGGGTTGCGCACCAGCATCTCGGAGATGAAGCGGAAGAGAAAGCGGACGTTGGAAATGTCTTCTTGATCTTCCCGGAAGATTAGCACGATGTCCTGAAAACTCCGTGAAGTGCAGTAATCGGCGGCTGTCCGGACAACATTGGTAATGATCGTGCCGTGACAGAAGTAATGCGCGTTGCGGGGACGCCTGGCGTGCACGCCGCACAGGAGTATCTTTTTTCCGGTTCGTGACAGCACCGGACCGAGGGCCGCGATCAAGGGGTGCAGATTCGCATACCTCTTCGCGGTGATACCGCAGATACACACGCCGGCATGTTCGCTCCGTGCAAAGGCATCGGGACGCAGAAACAGATCGAGTTTTGCCGGATTTTCGAACCGAATTCGGAGCCGGTGATTGTGCAGTTCATGCTCCATTGCCGAAAATGCTTTCCGAACAGGGGTTTCGGCCGCAAGGTCCGACGGGTCGCCTTCGGAGAAGTTGAAGCAGGCAATCGTGCCGCGCCGGCCGAATGAGCGTATTGATTGCAGGCCGCCCACCCAGAAGTTCCTTCCCACTTTCCTGGCCAGTCCCCTCCGGGCAAGTATCCGGTAGGCACGGGTAACGTTGGGGTGAGCGGTCTTGAACTGTTTGGAGACGAGTTTGAGCGCGGGAAGAGCTTCCCCGTATTTCAGCCTGCCCGTGGCGATGTCTTCGGCAATGGCCTCGGCAATGGATTCCGCCGAGGTTGCGCTGTGCGCGGCAACCGGCTCTGAAACCCCCTCCATACGTGAGGTCACGAAAAGTCCCCGGCCGCGAATCGCGGTCAAGCGGCCGTCGGCAACATACGGCCTGAGTTTGTGCTGCACGGAGGATACGGAAACCCCGAATCGACGGGACAGTTCGCGAACCGTGGGAAGGCGTTCCCCGGCCGAAGGATCCGAAATTGCCTTCTCGATCCATCGTGAAAGTTTCTCTGCGGGACGCAACGTCATGGTTGCTGGTAATATAATACAAGTACTACAATTAGACATGATTCTATACCAAGGAAGTGTGCTCCCGGGCGATTTCGCACTATATTTCCGTGCTGCAGGGGCACGTACGCGAATTGTCGGATTCAAACACTGCACGTGAAAAGGTTCACTTCACAAGGAGGTCAGGTATGGTAGTCGGGACTCGCGCGCCCACGGGGAGTCGAGTGAAATGCGGAAGCGGTTTGGTGATGGCGGCACTCGCGGTCTTTTGTGTTGCGGGTTCGCTTCGTTCCCAGACTAGTGTGAAGCTGTATGAGCGTGTTGAAGAGACGATGACCAACAGTACGTCGTTCGACAATCCTTTCATGGATACCGAGCTTCGACTCGACGTCACGGCGCCGTCGGGCAGAGAACTCGGCTCGGAATTCACCTGGTACGGCTTCTACGACGGTGACGGGAACGGGGGGCAGGACGGAGACGTGTGGAAATTCAGGGTGCTGTTTGACGAGCCCGGCGAGTGGAGTATCGAGGCGGGTTTCTACGAGCCGGGGACCTCGACGAGCAACGGCCCGAATGAGAGCTTCACCTACACGGTGTCGTCAACACCAGTCGAGGGTGAGCACGGGCATATCCGCCTCGATCAGCGGAATTCCATGCGGTTTGCGTTCGACGACGGTACGCCGTGGGTGCCGTTCTCGATTCACAGTTCACTGCTTCTGGACCGTGAAGATTCGAATGTGTCGTATCAGTGGATCGACGAGCATGTGGCGCGGGGGATGAATGCGCTCGCCGTCCGTTTCAGCAGCAATACCAACAATGTCGACGACATGCAGGAGCTGGGTCAATACCACTGGTTGAAATCGGACGGTTCCCGGGCGGCAACCTGGCCGGGTCATGACGGCTTCGACTACGCGCGTCCCGACGTGGCCTCGTACCGTCACAACGAGAAGGTGATCGAGCACGCCCGGGAAAAGGGGATCAGGATGTTTACGTGGTTCGGGATTACCGGTATCAACGGTCAGTACCGGACACCCGGCCCCCTTGACAACAGCGGCGGCGAGATGGGGCCGCTGCAGAAACTCCATATCAAATACTTCCTTTCCCGCTGGGCCGCGTATACCTGCTGGTGGCACTGGACGGTTACGAGTGAATGGGAGGAGACGCGAAACAATGAAGGCGGCAAGGAAATTCACGTCAATCATGCGAAAATGCTTCGCGACATGAACCCGTGGAAGACGCTGATCAGCAATCATTCGCAGAGCGACTGGAATCTTGGAGGACAGGAGGAAGGCTGGGGTCTGGCAACACTGCAGAAGCGCGTGGGAGATTCGGACGGCGAAGTGGTTTCCGGTCCGAAGGCATTTATCGAGGACCAGGACCACCACGGCATACCGGTGTTCAATTGCGAGGGTATCTGGCAGTTGTCCACCACGGCGCGGAACCGGATTGCCACCATGGCTCATCTGATGGCCGGAGGATTCAGCAATATCGCGTTGTGGGAGCAGGGGCACATTGACGGATCGTTCGGCTGCAACTGGCCGACGATCGTGCAGAAACACAAGGATGCCGCCGCGATGCTGGGAATGCTGACACGGTTTTTCAACCGTGAAGACATCGACATCAACCCGTGCGTGCCGGCTCACGACCTTGTGGAGAAAGACGGCGGGGGGCGTGCACTATGCCTTGCCGAAGAAGGAGTGCGCTACTTCGTGTGGGTTGACGAGGGCGCAACGCCGACACTGGATCTGAGCGGTCGGAGCGGCACGTTTCATGTGGTACGCTACGACGGCTCGGACCTTCCCGCGAGCGGGGGAGGCACGGAACTCGACGATATCACCGGGGGTGAGAAACGTTCGTTGGGCTCATGTCCGGAAAGCGGATTCGGCAACGACTATCTGTTTGTAGCGACCAAAGAGGGAGCCGTGGGTCGGGCCGAGCGGCTTGCCGGCCGCGCGGTTTCGCCCTCGGGCGCGAATCTGCTCAGTCAGGTTGGCTCGCGCGGCGTACGGGTGAGCTTCCCGGGCTCGTATCGAGTCTCCGTATACACTGTCCGCGGCGACATCACGGCCCGGTTCGAGGGCGCCGGGGCAACGACGTTCACTCTCCCCGAACGCTACGGCAGGGGCGCTTACGTGGTACGGCTGCGGGCGGGTGGCCGACAAGAACGGCTGCAACTCCTGAATCACTGAGCAATCCCGCCACCGTGCATGAGGCCGCGCCGGAAAACCATGAGAATGGGCCGGACGCGGCCTCTCTGAATCTCGACATCAACTGCCGGGATACCGAGTGCGTCATGACCAGGCATGGACATGGTGAGTTGGATGGTATCAAGGTTGAAACATACCACGATCTCGCACCCTCCATCAAGCTACCGCCGGCACTGGAGACGGACTTCAACCGGCGACGCCTTCATCGGGGTTTTTCACGATTGAGACGAATCGCTGCTTCATGGTATGTATGTGGTTCAGGTATGATCCATGTGGGCTATGTTTGTGCCAAAGGTGCAGATATTTTTGCGTTGTGTGCGATTTTCTGCTCTATCTTATCTATTGCACGCAGGAGACGAGTGTTTCGGCCCGGACTGACTCACTAAGCCCCGCTCTTTTGAAAGGAGCCCGATATGTTGAGCCGTACGAGATTCATCGCAGCACTCACCGCATTGCTGATTGGTTCGGCACATGGACAGCAGGCGGTTCCGTTGTACGGCATGTTCGAAACATCGGTCACCAATACAAACCACTATGATAACAAGTTCCAGGATGTCCTCCTTGAAGCCGAATTTACCAGCCCTTCAGGTAAGAAGACTCCGTTCCGGGGATTTTTTGACGGTACGGGAGACGGCGGGGGCGAGAGGTATGATGTTGTGGAGCCCGTTGATGATTTCGGGGGAGAATTGAGCGGCACCGTATGGAAATTGCGGTTTATGCCGACCGAGACCGGCACATGGGAATATACCTGGAAATTCTCGGATAATTCGGAAAATGGTTCCGGCTCGTTCAATTGTACAAGCAGCAACAAGCGGGGAGTTCTTAACGTCCTGGAATCCAATCCGCACTGGCTCGAGGATGCGAACGGTGAACCGTTCTTTCCCAAAGTGATATACATTCGTCCGGGCGAGCAATGTGCGTACCCGATCGATAGATACAATGTGGTATACGACAACCATGTCAGCGCCGGATTCAATCTCATCGTATTTCCCTGGCTTCCCATCTGGACATGGAATACTCAGCAACTCAATCCCGCCAATGAGCCGTCCGACCGCGGCATACTACTCTGGCGGCAAGTTAAGCCGTATCCGGATGAATATCATAGTAAACTCGGCGAAACCGGCACGTATTTCGAAGGTCCTTCAGCGGACTACTGGGACGCGGACAGAATGAATCTGTTTACATGGAAGCGGCTTGATGAACATCTTGCCTATCTTGCCGAAAAGGGAGTATACACCTGGGGATTTCAGGGTTTCAATATCAAAAGAACTTTTCCCATCCAACCGCATAATTTTGGGGGCGACAAGTACCAATGGTACATCCGGTACTGCATGGCCCGCCTTGCGCCATACTACAACCTGATATGGAACAACACCTGGGAATCGTCGAATGGATCGGATGAGTTCAAAAGGTTGACACAACAGGAAAAGCTTGATCCGTGGCGACGTGTTTATTTTCAGGTCGACTCGGATGACAACAGGTACGATGTCATGGCCGCGGACAGGAAATGCTGTGGGGATTTTGAAAATGCAACCCGCCCGATCTGGTCGACCGAAAGCAACGGACTATGGGGCAGTGCCGATTATGAGCTTGTGTGGAGATTTCTCACCAAGGGAGTGACGCCGTATCATACGAAGGTTGTTGAAGCTACGCACAGGCGTTCGTTGCCGTTTCATGAATGGATCGGTGATGATCAAAAGCGAATTGCGTATGCATTCAATCTCATCGGCGATGAAACCGATTTCGGTGCGCTTACACCACGCTCAAATCTCTCCTCAACCGGTTTTTGCCTGGCACATGAAGGTGTTGAGTATGTTGTTTATTCATCCAGCGCAAGCTCATTTACCGTGGATGTGGGCTCAGGCGAGTATGAAGTAACGTGGCTCAACATCAAGACCGATGATCATGAAGGACACAATCAAATAACCGGAGGGGAAGAAATCACCTTCCATCCTCCGGATAATGATTATCGTGTATTGCATTTACGTAATACGACGGCAGCAACGGCCGTTGGCCGAACGCCGGACATGCACATGCGGGGTCCCGAAATCCGACCGGATAATTCAGGTGAATTCATATCGGGTCACGGGCTTGATCCGAAACCCATTCGGGTGCGGCGCGGGGGAGCGCTGCTGGAAGTGACGGGTTTGAGTCCGGATCGTGCGTACACCGTAACCCTGATCGATACCCGGGGAAGAGTATCCACGGTTCGCCGAACCTCCGGTGCCGGCGGCAACCTGTCCTTTTCCACGGCACATCTGTCTCGCGGGATATACCTGGTGCGGATAACGGAGCCGCGGCGGAAGTCCGGGGTGATTACCATTCTCAACTGAGGTGAGCGCGATGCTTTCCGATGCTCGGTCGAAAGATCGCTTCCCAACCGAAGCCGTGCTCCGGGGAGTGCAACCACCCTTGCGGAGTCCAGGCGCTTACGTGAGCGTGCTTGTGAGCACCTGCACGGCAGGATTGCTTCTTGCCGCTCCGTTCACGGCGCTTTCCGCCTACACGACGGGCAACAGCCCCGGCTCGCGGCCGCGGGCGGAATACGATCAACTGTCCCGCCGCATAGCGGCTCATCATGCGCGTGGCGCGGGACTGCGGAAAACGGCGCCCGCGAAGATCCTTGATGAGCACTCATTCATTATGGATACCGATCGTGATCCGGTCGATGTCGTGCTGCGGCGGACCGAGGCGCTTCTGAATCACTTGATTTCCACCAACGGCAACGCCGAACACCGGGCCATGCTCCGGAAGCTGCATGCGCTGCGAGACCGATCCGGCAACGAGGCGCTGGGCAAGAGAGCCGCCGCGAGCCGATTGTCGCTGTTTGCCGACGCCTGTGCCCTGCGAAGAAGTGCTGCCCTGTCCAATCCCCTGCTTGACTTCGATGGACTCCTTTTTTGCGATCAGTTCAACGACTACAAGCTCATCCAGAACAACAACCACGCCGCAACGGCAAAGCGCGGCGGAGGAATCTATATCGTTTCGGGATTCAAGAGCGGTACGCCGACCGTCCGGAATCTCGTCGAGGGCGCGGTATGCGAAAACGGCACAATGAAAGGACGGCGCCTGGAAGGAGGGGCTTTCAATTCGCCGGCTTTGCATTTTGACGCGGACAGAGTTGTGTTTGCCTGGTGCGGGAATCCCGGCAAGGGTATGGAGGATGTTCGGTCGGGCAGTCCGAAACAGTGGTCGGCCGACGGTGTGTTCAACCTGTTCAGCATCGGTATTGACGGATCGGAGCTGCGGCAGCTCACGGACACGAATTACAACGACTATCACCCCTGTTGGCTGCCCAATGGTCGAATCGTATTCATCTCCGACCGCCGGCGCATGACGGTTCGCTGCGGGGGGCTGGAGCCGTGCGGTTCGATGTTTTCCATGGCGGCGGACGGCTCGGATGTATTCCCGATCAGTTGGCATGAGACCTCGGAGCTTAATCCCCGGGTCGACAATGACGGCATGCTTGTGTATGTGAGATGGGACTATGTGGATCGCGACTTTGCCGCGGCGCATCATCTGTGGACCTGCTATCCCGACGGCCGCGACCCGCGCGCCCCGCACGGCAACTACCCGCGTCCGCACTCGACCCTTTCCCAAACCGCCGGCGATCGGTGGCGCGACGAGCGCATGCTGCGGCCCTGGATGGAATACGAACTGCGCGCCATCCCCGGCTCTCACAAGTACATTGCCATAGCAGGCGGTCATCATACGTTTGCCGACGGCAAGCTGGTGCTGATCGATACGCGCATTCCCGACGACGATGCATCGTCGCAGTTAACCGCGGTGACGCCCGGATGCTGGAAACACGAAGGATGCGAATGGAATGAAGTGGGTGGATTCGAAGAGAGTACCTGGCGAAGGCACACGGTTGGAAACGCACCGGCCACGTGCAATACCGGGGTACCGGGGCCCACGGATGACTACTACTCCCCGTGCGCGTTGAGTGAGGACGTGTATATCGTCGGACAGGGCACCTCATTGTACCTGCTGGATCGATTCGGCAACAAAGAGCTGATCGTGAACCACGGCACGCTCGGGGCCCGGTATCCCGTTCCGGTCAGGAAGCGCAGGACGCCTCCGGATCTGGCGGTCAAGACATGGCAGGGACGGCGAAGAAATGCGGCCGATCACCGGAAGGCGACCATCGCGGTCACCACTATCTACGATTCCGATTTCGAGTGGCCGGAAGGCACGACAATCACGCATCTGCGTATCGTTCAGATCAACATAAAGCCATGGGAGTACCCCAACCAGAACAAGCCGCGTATCGGCTGGGCCGGTGGAACTTCGACGAGGCAGGTGCTGGGCGTTGTTCCGGTCGAGGAGGACGGCAGCGTGTTTTGCGAAGCTCCGGTGGAGTGCGAGATCTATTTCCAGGCACTGGATTCGCTGGGCATGGCGGTTCAATCCATGCGTTCAGGCACCTACGTTCATCCGGGAGAGCAGCTCTCCTGCCAGGGGTGCCATGAAGACAAGTGGACGTCGCCGCCGCACCGTGAAGGCACGCCGATTGCTTTTACGCGCCCGCCGTCGAAACTGGAGCGGGACGCCGAAGGATCGCTTCCCTTTTCGTTCGCCCGTCTTGTCAAACCGGTGTTTGAGAACACCTGCCTTCCCTGCCACAGGAAAGAGAACAAGGGAATTCAGGATTTCGGCTACGGAGAGAACCTGCGGAAGCTGGCGTTCTATTTCCACGGCAATGAATGGTGCCACGGCATTGCCTGGAAACACGGCGGCTACCGCACGATTGCGGGGGAATTCGGCGCCCATTACTCGGAACTGGGAAAAAAACTGCTGGAGAGCCATATTGACCGCGTCTCGCGTGAGGATTTCCACCGCGTAACGCTCTGGCTGGATCTCAACTCGCACCAATACGGCGCCTATCACAGCCTCGACAAGCAGGACCGGGGAGAGATTGTCTGGCCCATGTACGAGGTCGATCCGGACAATCCGCAGGCACTTGATTCGGGGAATGAACACCCCTCGTCGAAGGATGTGCCGCGGAGAGTTTCGGTGACCGATCCCGGCATTGCCGTGTGGGGAAACCGGCTTGTCGTGCAGGGCCGTGAACGCGTGCTCCATTCGTTGTCGCTGTTTACTCCCGACGGCAGAAGGGTGGCGTCGTTTTCGGGGGCGGGATTCGGGGAGTACCGTCTTGCTCGCCGGCGCCGGCCGGCCGGAGTGTATTATATTCGCGGGGTCGTGGGGAAGCGCACGTTGGACGCGCGGGTCATGATCCAGTGAAGGGTTGAGGAAGGCTGAAATGCGGGTTCCTGCCGCAATAGTCTTGGTTGCCGGCGCATTCGGCGTGCGAGGATTGCGGTGAATGCGGAACGAGAACAGGGTCCCGATTCGTAAACTTTGAGTACCAACATAGTTGACAGGGGAGGACAGGGTATGAGACGTCTCTTGAGTGTGGTTGCGGCGGGCTGCATGCTCCTGCTTTCGTGGGGAAAGCCGCATGCGCAAACTCTTGCGGAGCTGCTCGACGGCCGACGGGCTTTGCAGTGTTATCACAACGATACGAATGTGCTCTACTGTAAGGACTTGTTGTCGGGCGAAACGTGGGAAGTCTTTACGCGCGCCCCCGATACATGGGAAACTCAGGTCGCAACGATCAATCGCGAGGGTACCAAACTGACCTGCACCGACGGTCATGCTCCCGTCGTTATCAACCTCGACGGCACGAACAAGCAGGTGGTTGCCCCCGAGGGAACAAACCAGCATTTCTGGCGCGACGATGAGGGCTACGACTGGGTTGTGTATACGGGGGAAAACGAGCATAAGAACAGGGCAGGGACAACCTGGAAGGTGCGTATCGACGGCAGTACCAACGTACCGGTGGAATCCACCCGCACGAAAATCGCCGATATTCAGTTCAGTTGCGGTTTCAACGGGTCGGGCGTGTACCTGGGTGAATCGTACGGCACGTCAATTATCAAGAATATCGTGACGGGAGAGCAATCGCCGGACTTTAACGACACCCGCAACTGTGTCGGCTCGATGCACCCCGGCGACAAGCCCTGGATCATGTTCGAAGAAAGCCCCGCGCACGATAGAGTCGGCATTTTCGAATGGAATGAAGCCGAAGATACAACTCGACGAATCTGGCGTCTGGAGAAAGATAGCATTTTCGGCCTCTGGTCGCCGAACGATGAAAACTACTGTGTGATACTCAACGACAGGCACAATGCGCAGAACAACGCCCCACTCGACCTTGTGAAGCTGTCGGTCGATACCAGCGGCACCGGCGACAACGACGGCTCCTGGGAGATGGCCCCCATGGGAATCAGCGGCATGGTCGGCGGCCCCTGGGTTGAGCCCGTGGGTGTCGGCATCCGGCGGGGCACCAGGGAGAACACGTGCGAACGGCGATTGCATCGGGGCGGTCCGGAATTGCTTCGCTCGGATGACGTCTCGCGCCGTGTGCACGAGGCTGTGCGGGATCTGAGAGGAAGGACGGTACCGATCCGCCGTCGCGGGAGTGCGCTTCCGTCGGCGTATTTCGTGGGTGAGTGAGCGACCCGCGACGCACGGCACGTGCGCGAGCGGGTAAGTACAAACCCCCGGCACGGTCGCCTGAGCCGAGTGCCGGGGGTTTCTTGTTCTCGCGGGCGGTTCGATCTTCCCGGATTACATCAAGTCTTCGGTCTCACTTGCGCTGAGCTGATCGACGATACCCTTGATCAGTCGCCGGGTATCGTCGAAATGCCGATCCGCTTCAAGAATATTGCCGGCGGTGAACTCGGTTTCAGCCCTGGCGAGTGCGCTCCCGGCGGATTCAAGGTCCGCGTTCATCTGCTGGACAGCTTCCTTTCCCTTGGTTCTGCGGGCCTTTCTGATATCCGCGGGCATCTCTTTGATCATTCTGTGTGCCTTGCTGATACCTTCCTCGATGCGCGCTTTCATATCAGCCTTTGCTCCGGGAACATCGGCGGCTATTTCCGTGGCAAGGGTGGTGGCATTTTTCAGAAGCACCCTGGCCTGTTCGTAGTTGCGGGACAGAAAGAACTCCTTGCTCTCGATGGAGATCTCCGTTTCCGCCGATGCAAGCGCTTTCTGGACATTCTCGAAATTTCTCGGCATGTACCGGTCGGCTTCGGCCTCACGAGCGGCTTCGACCGCCGCCTTCGCGGCCGCAAGCTCTTTTTCGGGCGGCTGGGCACACCCGGAAAGAAGGCCGACACAAAGTGCCGCGGCAACAGCGGCCGGTATCGGATTGTGGATTGCGCGCATGGCATGCCTCCTTTGAAAGCGTGGGAAAATCACTCTTCGGTTCTCGAAAAGAGTCCGCGCGACCGTGGCCCTTGGAGGGAGGCGTCGGACACGCACCGACTCTGCCTATTCGTTGCTTACTCACCCGTTCTTCCGCTATTGGAGATGTTGCGCACCGTCTCGCGGGCGCGTTCGAGAAACCGGGACACCTCATCGGTCACGGCATCTCTGTCGAGACCAACGTCTATTTCATCAAATGCCTGATACCGATACTGCACCGCGAAGTCCGTCAGGTCAATGAGGCCGGAGAACGCTTCGCCGGCAATACAACCGTTTTCTTCGAGTGCATCGAAAAGCGTCTCCAGGTCGTGGGTTCGCTCAAATAATACTCCTTTTGCCGCAAGCATTGCTTTTGCCGCTTTCTCCGCGGCCTGCTGTGCGTGAAAGCCGAACACTTCATCGGCAAATTCCACGTCGGCAGCCATCTTTCCGACTGTGACAAAATCCTTCTCCGCCATGCTCAGAAGCACTTCGGCCGCGGGATCAGGCCTCATAAAGCACCTTCCCTTCACGGAATGCCTCGCCGACAACATGGTTGAGTGAGTGCTTGAGCCTTGCGGTTTCCTCCTGACTGAAAACCAGTATGTCTTTTGCGCCTTTGAAGGGACGCAGTACACTCCGAATAGTCTTTATTTCTTTCCACCGGCTTCGCCGGCCCTTGAACGGCTCCCTTTCCACGACAAGCAAGTCGACATCCGACCCACTGCTTGTATCCCCACGGGCATAGGACCCGAACACTATCACACAAAGCGGGTGTACTGCCCGGACTATCGCCGCTGTCATCTGGTCAAGCTGTTCGGTGTTGAACACCCCGGCACTTCCTTTTCACGGCGCCGTGAAATCGGCGGGATCACCAATCTTTCCCTCTGCCGCGGTCACTGTCGGGTTTCCACAGTCAATTCCGCACCACGCTCCGATTGTGATTCGTTGTTCGCCTTCTTCTACCTTTCCTTCTCTGCATACCATTTACGAACTCAGGAATAAGAATATATCTTTTGCGAAAAGAGAAGGTCCCCGCGGAGATACCCTCT
>CAZNDN010000073.1:0-251 GCA_964571815.1 uncultured Fibrobacterota bacterium
CGCGGAATGAGGAATGCGTGCTTCGACCGTGCTCAGCACAGGGAATGCGGATTGACGGTAGCAAGGGAATATAGTGGAGTTTGTGGGGTCTGGATGCCGGTCCCGGATGCCATGTAATGGACAACGTGCACAACTGCCCGCTGCTCCTCCGCCCCTCTCCAATTCTGCCCCTCTGATTCCGGCCTCTGCCCTTGTGATCCTCAACTTTGATTCTTGCCCACCTTGTGTGGCACGGTCATCCCCGACCGTGT
>CAZNDN010000073.1:351-12543 GCA_964571815.1 uncultured Fibrobacterota bacterium
TTGCGCCACGACTACCGGACTCCAGCCCTCGCTCGCTGCCCCTCTGTACCTCTGTACCTCTGCCCTTCTGATTCCGCCCTCTGCCCCCGTGATTCTCAACTTTGATTCTTGCCCACCTTGTGTGGCACGGTCATCCCCGACCGTGTTTGCGCCACGACTACCGGACTCCAGCCCTCGCTCGCTGCCCCTCTGTACCTCTGTTCTAGCTCCGAATCTGCCCCTTCCCCTCGACAATCCACTTGTACGTCGTGAGATCTTCCACTCCCATGGGGCCGCGGGCGTGGAGCTTGTCGGTGGAGATGCCGATTTCGCAGCCCATTCCGTACTCGCCTCCGTCGGAGAAACGCGTGCTGGCGTTGATAATCACCGACGAGGAATCGACGTCGCGGCTGAAAGCTTTGATCTCGGCGGCTTTTCTGCTGAGAATCGCATCGGTGTGATGCGAACCGTAGCGGTTGATATGCTCGATTGCTCCCCGTACGCCGTCAACCACGGCCACTGCCAGTCGAAGGTCGAGGTACTCGGCTTCCCAGTCCTCTTCGGTTGCCCGGCCGATTCCTTTCATGAGAGACCGCACGGTCTTGTCGCCACGCAGCTCGACGCCTTCGGCGATGAGCGCCTCCAGCAGCGCCTTCTTGTTTTTGTCGGCAAGGGCCCGATCGAGCAGGAGTGTTTCCATGGCATTGCACACACCGGGACGCTGGGTTTTGGCATTTACCACGATCGGAAGGGCCGTGCGCATGTCCGCGTGCGCGGAGACAAAGACGTGGCATACGCCGCGGTAGTGCTTGATCACCGGCATGCGGGCCTTTTCCACCACGCGCCGGATCAGGCCCTCACCGCCGCGGGGGATGACCAGGTCGATGAGGTCGTCGCGTGCAAGCAGCAGGTCGACGGCCGCGCGGTCGGTGGTCGGTATGAACCCTACGGCTTCCCGGGGAAGACCGGCGTCGGCCAGCGCCCGGGAAAAGAGCCGGGCGAGGACCCTGTTGGAATGGAACGCCTCGGAGCCGCCGCGGAGAACGACGGCGTTCCGGGATTTCAGGCAGATCGCCGCCGCGTCAACCGTGACGTTGGGCCGGGATTCGTAGATCAGGGCGACCACACCGATCGGGGCCTTGACTTTGTATATTCTCAGACCGTTGGGCGGTGTCCGCTCGTCGTACGTGCTCCCCAGCGGGGCATCGAGCCGGGCCACGGTCCGCAGGCCGTCGATCATGGAGCGAAACGTCTTGTCCGAGAGGTGCAGCCGGTCCTGCATTGCCGCGGGCAGGCCTTTTTTGCGGGCCGCGGCGAGATCCTTGCGGTTCTCCGTTGCAATTCGCTTCCTCTCGCCGGCCAACAGTGCGGCCATGTTCCTCAGGGCCGTATTGATTTTCGCCGGTCGCCGGGCGGCAAGCTCACGAGAGGCCTTCTGCGCCCTGCGTATGACCCGGTCCACCTCTTTGCGGGTCTTGTCCGTACTCATACAACCTCCCTTGCGGTACGTACGATCGTTGGTTTCAGTCCCGTGCAAGGACCACCATGTTGTCACGATGAACCACTTCGTCGAAACTCTTCCGGCCGAGGCGTGCGGCGATTTCGGAGCTGCGAAGGCCGCGGATCTTCTCGATATCGGCTGAGGAGTAGTTGGTCAGGCCCCTGCCGAGCACGTTCCCGCGATTATCGGCCAGCTTCACCGTGTCTCCGACCGAGAACCGCCCGTTGATTGCCCCGATTCCCGCCGGCAGCAGGCTCTTGTTCCGCTTCACCACCGCCTCTCTCGCCCCCGCGTCAACCACGAGCGTGCCGCGGGGCTTTCCGGAGAAGGCAATCCATCGACGACGCGCATTCATTTTCCTGGAGGCCGGCACGAACAGGGTCCCGCTGCTTTCACCCCGGAGCGCATCGACAAGTCCCCGTTCGTAGCCGTTGGCCACCACGGCGCTGAGCCCGGCGCTGACCACAATCTCCGCGGCCTTGAGCTTCGTTGCCATGCCTCCCACCCCGACAGCGTCGGCAGCTTTCCCGGCAAGGGCGTGCAGCTCCGGCGTGAAGCTGCGGACCAGGGGAATATGCCGTGCGTTCGTGCGCCGGCGGGGATCTCCCTCGTACAGCCCGTCAACATCGGTCAGCAGCACGTACACATCGGCGCTGACCAGAAGGGCAATTTGCGCGCCGAGCGTATCGTTGTCGCCGAACCTGATCTCTTCAATACCGACCGAGTCGTTTTCGTTGATAATAGGGACGGCGCCGCGATCCAGGAGGGCGAAGAGGGTGTTGCGCAGATTCAGGTAGCGCGTTTTGTCCCGCAGGTCGTCCCACGTGAGCAGGACCTGCCCGATGAGCACATCGTAGCGCCTGAAACACCGCCGGTACAGCTCCAGCAGACCAACCTGTCCGATTGCCGCGCAGCCCTGCTGCAGGGGGATGGCGGCCGGCCTGCCGCGGATGCCCAGCGATGCCATACCGTGGACGATCGCTCCGGATGAAACCATCACCACCCGTATCCCCGCCCGTCGCAGAGCCATGATATCCCGGACAAGGCGGCCCACCCGCCGGCGCGCATCGTCCAGCCCCGGCGAGGAGAGGATCCTGCTTCCCACTTTGACGACGATGGTTCGGGGGGGGGGAAGTCCCTCGCGAAATGATAGTGCACTCATGCGGTAGTCCCGGGGACTTATTGGAGCTTCAGAATAAGCTCTTCGAGATCCTTGACTTTGCGCGACAGAAACTCGGCCTCCTTCTGAAGCGAGTCTTTCACGGCTTCACAGGAGAGAAGAGCCTCGGTAAGGGTCGAGATCTTCCTCGACTGTCCCGTACGGTTGCTCTCGAGGTTCCTGGCCTGTTTTGCCGTCAGATCGTAGCCTTCCTGATAGGACTGAATCGCGTGAAGCAGGCTGATCCACGTGTTGACTTCCTCAATCCTCCTGCCGTCGGGATACTGCGCCTGGTACTCGAGGAATTCTCTGAGTGCGGCTTCCCAGTCGGCAAACGGGTTGTTGTAATACAGATAAAGATACCCCAACCGGTACTGGGCTTCCCTGGCCGCTTCGGTTCCGGGCCGCGACGACACAACCTTGTTGTAGGCCATCTTCGCATGCACGTAGTCGCCCGCGTTGAAAAGCGAGTCGGCCTCCTGAAGCTGTCTGCCCGTGGCCGTCACCACCCGACCGGCGCAATGCCACATCGAGAGCACAAGTAAGCACAGCAGGGCCGGCGCGACGCGTTTGACCACAGTCATGCGGCTCAATTGTCTCCGGTCGACTTGTCCAGGTTGATCATCTGCTCGCCGCTGGACGTGTAGTCCTCAACTATCGGTTTCTTCAGCTCCCGCAGTTTGCGGGTTACCTGAGAGATTCGCTCGGTTTCCTCCAGGATCGTATGAACCCGGTCCTGAATCTCCGGCGGAAGGTCCTTCATCGCCATCTGGAGGAACTGCGCGTTGCCCGAAATGATCATGAGGGGATTGTTGATTTCGTGGTTCACCGAGGCCACCACTTCACCGATAGCCGCAAGACGTTTGGATTTGACCAGCTCTTCCTGGGTCTTCTTGAGGTCAAGAGCCATATCGAAAAAGGCGCCGGCAAGGTCGCCGATTTCGTCTTTGGGGTATCCGCTGGGGTTGAAATAGAAATTCCCTTTTCCGATGTAGCTCGCGCTCTCCTTCAGCTTTCGCAGCGAGTTGGTAATGTATCGGGAGAAGACGAAGGCGAACAGGGCGACAAAGGCTGAGATGCCGATCAGCAGCGCCAGCGTAATCTGCTGTGCGTTCCTCATTCGGGTTTCAATGTCCTTGATCCGAATCTTCGTCTGGCTGTCGATCATCCTGGTGACGTTCCTCAATGTCTGGGCGAAGCTGGAGTCGGCCTCGTCGATCCGCTCGTTGACTTCCCGTTTTTTTCTCAGCCTGAGCGTCGGGTTATCGATCTTCTCGGCATTGACCAGTTGCTCGAGCTGAGACGCGTACCGCCGGTTGGACTCCTGGGCACCCTGCCTGACGTTCTGGATGAGCCGGGCTACCCGGGGATCCGGTGTTGTCTCCCTGGTCACCAGCGAATCAAGCAGGCGTACCGAATCGAGCTGCGCCACGAGCGAGTCCAGCAGACCCGACACCGTGGAGCTGATTCCGCGGAAATTCTCGACCGACTCCTCGTTTTTCAATCCGTTGTAAATGACCCTCAGCCGACGGCGGCTCTGGTGAAGATTCTGAATACGAAGGAAACCCTGCTGTACCGAGTCCTGCTTTTTCAGAATGTGCGCGATGTTGTTGAGAGCCGACAGTTTGAAGACAACCACGACGTAGAACACGTTGAGGAAAACGACAACGAGGAAGCCGAGGAAGACTTTCGCCGCGATTGGTATTCTCATGATACCCCTTTATGGTGGTGTCCCGCCTGCTCCGTCGATGTCGTTTGAACCTGCTGCAGGACAGACGGCGCCGCACCGGTCCGGGATCCCGGATGTCGGCGCTCTCCATACCCGGCCGCGTACAGCATCACCCTTCGCTTTCGGCCCCTTCCGTGATCGCGGCCTCCGGCTCCAACCTCAGAAATCATATCCCGCCGAGAAATAGAACACGTTCTCCGGTCCTATGCCCAGCTCTTCAAGTTCCTTCGGACCCCGGAGCAGTCGCCCCCACGACACGCTCAGCGGTCCCACCATCGTGTCCCACGACAACCCGATTCCTGCTCCCACGGGCGCGTTGCTCAATCTTTCGGCCACATCATTGTCCCTGATCGGTCCCTCGAATTCCCATGCGTTGCCCCAATCGACCGTCGCACGAATGTAAAGGTCTTCCACGGGAGAGAACCGATACGTTCCGCCCACAATGATCAGCGCGTCTCCCGGCAGGGCTCGCGGTCTCAGCCCGGTGAAAGATATATGGTTGTACACCCCGACATCCGGGTACTTCTCCTCCGGCAGCACGCCCCCCACGTAGAATCGCTCCGTGGCCGAAAGGGCCGCATTGGCCCAGCCGAACTGAATCCGTCCCGCTACCGTATGCCCCCGCTTCACTCGAACGTATCGCTCGAGCCGGCCGTCACATTTGAGAAACTCCTTGCCGCTGCCGATCGACTTGAGCGAAGCAGTCATACTAAAATAGTGTTTTTGTCCTTTTCGGGGAAAGGGAAATCGATCAAGGTCGTCCACGAAGGCTCTGAAAAGGAGGCAGCGAAGGCGCAGCGGAAACCGACCGAAGTGTAATACGCTCTGCTCCGAGGTGTATACCAGGTAGTTTTCCGCCTTGATGCCCGCTTGAAACATGGCCGATTTCCACAGCTCGGCTCCGGCAAGGACCATGACTCCCATCTTGCGCAGCGATCGTTCTTCCAGCCTGAACCGCTCGTAGGTATCGACCGTGTCGCCGAGGGAGTCGATGACGAAGACCGGGGAGGCGGTGTCGGTGAGTCGTATCCGCTCCCTGGCCAGGTACATCCGGCCGATGAGACTGTGGACAAACCACCGGGACTGCACCGGCCTCCCGTCGATACCGAGTGCGTACTTCTCCCGCTGGAGACCATACTGAATGTGGAGCAGAGCGGTCATGCCGCGACCCGCGAGGTTCTCAATGGCCGGCTGAACAAACACCTCGCCCAGATGGAAATCATCGTAGCGCAGCCCCGCCCGCATGCGCACGTACTTCTTCTCCTTCACGACAATGAACACGCATCCCGGCGACCGTACATCGATGTGCACGGTCTCAAACAGGCCGGTTGCGTACAACTCACCCATGATCTCCGAGATCGTCCCGCTCTTCAGGGTGTCACCCTTCTCAACACCCGCCAGGTCGAGGATCAAGTCCGGACGCGTGTGGACGGCGCCCTCAATCCCAATCGTATCCACGATACCCGGATCGATCCGAAGCAGTGTCCCGCCGCCCGCGGCCTCCCTCACGTACACATCGGCGAACGGGTAGCCCAGCCCGGCGTAGTGTTCCCGAACACGCTTCCGCACACTGTCCGCCGGCACACCTCCGCTGTCCCGGGCATCCCACTTTGCCGGCACCGCGAATACCGGGGAACCGTCAACGGTGGAGGGGTCGCCCTCGACGGAGAAAGGAGGGTACACCGGGTCGGTCGATTCGCTTCTTCGGGAGGCCGCGGCCCCGGCATCACGCAGTGCCTTCAGTATCTCCGGAAGTGCTTCCCTGGCTGCGCGGTACCCTCGTGCGACAAGCGTGTCGAGCTGCTCGAAATCGGTGTTGCGGATTCCGTTGAGATCGGGAACGATCAACACGTCGGCCAGGTCCATCTGAATTGATTTCTGCCGGATAATCCCGATATTGATAACCTGATCGGTGAGCCTGAGCGGGTTGTCCAACTCGCTTCTGAGCCACATGGGAGAGGTGACGTCCACCGCTACCACGACCTTGGCGTTCTCCCGTCGGGCCGGTACCACCGGGATGTTGGCTGTCAGGCCGCCGTCGACCAGCAGCAGCGAGTCTTTCGGTACCGGCCAGAAGGCGAGCGGGACCGCGCTTGAGGCTCGAATGGCGTTGGCCGGATCTCCCCGGTCGATGACTACCAGATTGCCGGAGAGAATGTCGGTCGCCGTCACTCGGAGCGGGATGTGGAGGCTGTCAAAATCACCTTTGGCCCGGCTCTGCGCGGGGGCAAGACGGGGAGCAAGCAGGTCGTAGAATGCCTGGCCGTGCGAAAGGCCCTTGGGAAGCATGGGCCGGAAGTCGTAGTCGAATCGCAGTTCCAGCAGGTAGTTTCCGGGTTCGGTTTTTTCACTCACCAGGATATTGTCTCGCCGCGACGAGTTTCGAAAGAACCAGCGACGGTCGATTTCGGCGGCAAGCCGGTGGAGGCTGTCGGCGGAGTATCCGGCCGCGTAGAGACCACCCACCACCGCGCCCATGCTGTTGCCGACAATCAGCGAAGGTTCGATACCGGCCTCTTCGAGTGCCTTGAGCACACCGATCTGGGCCAGTCCCCGCGCACCGCCGCCGCTGAGAGCCAGCGCTATCCCGGGTCTGGATGCCGCACCGCCGGCCGTCGAATCGGTTGTGAACTCGCCGAAGCATGGCGTGGTAGCGTAAACGACCACCGGCAGAATTACCGCCCACCGGAGCGCGTGAGATTTATTTTGCTGAGCATTCCGAGTTTTTAGAAACACCGGTTTTCCGTTTCCGTTGACCGTGCGGGAGCCGTGAGAACCAGTGTAGTATACTTTCCTCCCGAGGGTACCGGCAAGACCACATGAATCGGACGTCTGCATACGGGTTGTTTCTTGTGCTGCTGACGGCGGGGGGTGTCCGGAGCGGTATGGCCGCGCATTTCAACTCCGGCGTGTGCATGCCCGCGCTGGAGCGCGACGGCCCGGAGCTGGTGAGTCAGGGGCTGCTGGATTCCACCACGTGGGAAGCCCTCAGAGGCTTCTATGCCGATCCTCTCGATGTGCCGGGCGGCGAACTGAGGTACCTGTGCGACCTGGTGGGTGAGTGCCTCGATGACCTGCCCACGGGCGAGGACGGGCTTGCGGTGTATCAACCGTGGACCGAAGCGCGGATCCGGCGTTTTTTCGAAGACTATCCCCGACTCCGGTGCTATGAACCGCTGCTGTCGTTTGAGAGCGGAAGAGAAGCGTACCGGGTGCGCACCGGACTGCGGATCTACCGGGGAAACGCGGAGACTCCCCCTTCCCGGACGGCCTCGTTCAACGCTTCCGCACGCGGTGTGGTGGATGCTTCCGGAAGAATGACATTCGGTGAGCGCTCGGGACGATGGCAGCGTCGACGGATCCGGGCCGAGAGTGAAACCCCGGGGAGGCTTACTATCGGGAATTTCAGCCGCAGCCCGGCATCCGGGTTGATTTTCGGCGTGTTCCGGGCCCCGCGCAGGGAAACGGTCGGGCCGCGTGAGAACTGGCTCTTCGGCGGCATGAACACCTGGAACGGTATTGCATGGGATCGACGATGGAGCGGGGTCAACGCGGGCGCATTCTACCATCACGGTGCTCGTGAGCATGCCGCGGGTATGGTGACGACCTGCGAGGCGCCGGCATGGGCCGTGGTGCATGCCGGTGTCGCGGGTCTCGCTCCGGTTGGAGGAGGGGAAGGGGCACTTGACACGGCCCTGTACGCGCATGGCGGGGTAGTGATCCGCGGCGGCGGGTTTCGCGCCCGACTTCACGGGAGCCTCAACGCCGACGACCCCCGGGCGGTTCCGGCCGCCGCGGCGATTTCCCTGAAGGGAAGTAACCAGTCGATGGATATTTCCGTGGTGCACATGCCCGCGGGGTACCGGGCGCCCCTGAGTGCGGTGCGTCGCCGCCTGAGAAACGACCTGGGTGTTGACTCGGTGGCGGGGGGCGATGCTGCCGCGATCGACATCGGGGCCCGGCACGAGCCGGCGAACTGGTTTTCCTGGTTCCCCCGCCTGTCGTACGCAATCGGCGGAGGAGTGAGTTCTCTGAAAGCCGGGTTCGGCGTGGCGGGCCGCGGGTACGCCGACTATCGCGTTTCGTACCTGTTTCACCCCCGGTCGTCGTTTCGCGACGAGTATCATTCCCTGACCACTCGTTTGAGAATACCCGGCACAACGCCCGTGTACGGATTCTGGCGAAGCGGGACATATCTGCGACCGGGGGCGTATCGCAGTGTGGGCGCCGATATCGGCTGTGGTTTCTCCCCGGCGCCGGCCGCCGACATGCGCTTGTGGCTGGAGGGGTTTCACAGTTCGGCCGGTTCGGAAAGGCTCTCCCTGGGCTTGGAGCAGAGCCTGCGACTCTTTGAGAAGACCAATGCGGGGGTGGAAGTGTGGATACCCCTGGTTGAGATGTCGGACGAGGGGGTGGCGTGTGCGATGCATGCCGATTTTTATCTGTAGTGCGGCCGTTGCGGTCCTGACCGTTTCGTGCGGGGTGTCCGACAGCGATTCGGCGCCGGAGACGTTCACGTTTGCGGTGCTGGACGTGGGGCAGGGGCTTGCGCAACTGGGGTGTCTGCGGGGGCGCGCGGTTGCCTGGGACATGGGGCCTCCCGACGGCTACGAGGGGTGGCGCGAGGGGTACGAGGAACTCGGCAGGCCGCGTCTGGAGGCGGTGGTCGTCTCGCACAGCGATCTGGATCACCGCGGTGGAATGAGTCGGCTCGGAGGAGGGGTTGATTTCAGCGGCCTGATTGTCACGTCGCCGCACGAAGACACGACACTGATTCGGAGCAGGAGCGGGGCCTGGAGCAACAAGGTGCGATTTCGCTGCGTGGCGCGGGGCGATACGCTGGGAATGCTGCCGAGCGTGCACGTGGAGTGCATCTGGCCGCCGGCGGAGATTGATGAAAAGGTGCCGTTGAATGAGAGCGGGCCGAAAAACGCGTACAGCCTTTGTTTTCGAATCGCGTACGATCGCACGACCGTGCTGATCACGTCCGATATCGATACCACGGCGTGCCGGGCACTGTCGCTGAGCCGGAACTATGAACTTCAGGCGGACATATTTGTTGTGCCCCACCACGGAAGCAGGGGATCGGTCGACCCGGTCTTTTTCGGCTACGTGGCTCCCCTGCTGGCGATCGTATCGTGCGGTCAGCCGCCCAACCGATACGGCCACCCTTCCGACGAGGTCCTGGATCTGCTTTTCGAGATGGGAGCCCGGGTTGTCGGGACGTACGACCGGGGCCATGTCGTTCGTACCAGCAACGGTGAGTACTGGCAGCGCTGAGGCCGGGACTCGGCAGAGCGATACTCACAGTTTTGTTGTGCTGGTCATTTTTGTATTTTGATAGTGTGCCTCGGCAAACCGCTTGTTGCCGGCCGATGCCGGTATGGGGGACTGTGGGGGCGGTGCCGACGGGGCATTCTCGGGGGGACGCAACAGGAAGGAGGCGTGCCTTTGCGGGGTGTCGACGGAAGAGGGGATTCCGTGCTACCGCGTGTCTTTCGCGTCATTCATGGAACGTTCTTTTCAGGAGCATTCACGGCGGCGGTGGTTATGGGGGGAGCGATGAGTCCGGGATTCGGTGAGTACGTGAAGCGAACGCACTCCTCGGGCCCCGCAACGCTTCCGTACCAGCTTTTCATTCCGGAAGGCTATGACGGAAGCCGGGAGTACGGGGTCGTGCTGGTGCTTCACGGGGCCGGGGAGCGGGGCACCAACAACACGCAACAATTGGACAACTCGGCAACCGCGTGGTGCGAAGACGTACAAAAGGAGTATCCGACTTTTGTCGTCTTCCCGCAATGCGCTTCGGGGACTCAGTGGGTCGACGTTCCCTGGGGCTCGGGACTATACGATGCCGACACCGTGTCGATCAGCGCGCAACTGGCTTCGGCCCTCGACCTTCTCGACGCGGTGATCGACGAATTTTCTATTGATCGCAACCGCCAATATATCACCGGTCTTTCCATGGGCGGATTCGGGGTGTGGGATGCGCTCGTGCGGTATCCCGACCGTTTTGCCGCCGCCATGCCCGTATGCGGCGGGACCGATCCTTCGAAGGCGGAAGTGATAGCGGATATCCCGATATGGACCTTCCACGGCGCGCGTGACGGGGCCATTGATCCGCGGGGTACGCGGCGTATGATCGAGGCTGTTGAGGCCACGGCGGTCGATGTGCTCCGCACGGAATGTCCCGGGGGAGACTGCGCGGCATCGCCGTCGGGCGAGCAGCTCCGGGAGCGCGCGGCCGGCTACCACGTGATCTATACCGAGTATCCGTTCGCGGGCCACAATGTCTGGGACCAGGCCTACGGCACCACTGAGGCGCTCGGGTGGGTGCTGTCGAAGATCAGGCCGAACGACAATACCCCTCCGAGCCCTCCGGCCGGTGTCGCTGCCGCGCCGCTTTCGGATCGCTCCGTGCGGTTGTCGTGGGATGCGGCCGCGGATGCCGAGTCCGGCGTCCGTCACTACAACGTCTACCGAAACGGCGAGTTCCTCGCTCGAAGCAGCGGTCGGGAGTTTGTGGACGACGGGCTTGATGAGCAGAAAAACTACGCGTATACGGTCTCGGCGGTGAACTGGGTGAGGCTGGAGGGCCCACGCAGCGAGCCTGCATCGGCAACCACCGAACCGGATCTGGCTCCTCCGGTCGTCCGGAGGGTGTTCGCGGCATCCACGACTGAAGTACGCGTCGTTTTCGACGAGTGTATTCGGACCGAGGATGCCGGGAATGCATCGCTGTTCGAGGTTGACGGGCGTGCGGCGGAATCGGTGACGCAGGTCAAGCCGCACGCGGTTGCGGTGCGGGTTGCGCCTATGGAGCCGGGCAGGGAATACACGCTGACCGTCTCGGGTGTTCGCGATTGCTCCGCGCAGGCCAATACGGTGGAGCCGCTCTCGCGGGTTTTCGTCTGCGTGGTCTCCGAACCTGTCGATACCCGAAATATCGCGACAATGCTGGTACTGACCCGAAATGACTCGTACCGTCTGG
Organism: uncultured Fibrobacterota bacterium; assembly: GCA_964571815.1. Classification (GTDB taxonomy): domain Bacteria; phylum Fibrobacterota; class Chitinivibrionia; order Chitinivibrionales; family WJKA01; genus CAZNDN01. The sequence goes on from CAZNDN010000073.1 coordinate 11,711, forward strand.
CGGTGGACCCGATGGTTGTCGACGCGCGAGGTATGCTGGAGGCCGCGCCGTATGAGGGCGGTGCCCAGGTGCTCGGCAACGAGCAGTACCTCTGGAAAACCATGCATGCCGAGGGCGGCCAATGGTTTCGGGAGGGGGAATCCTTCTATGCCTGCGGAAGTTTCTCGCTGCTGGCGGCCGAGAGCTGCCGGGTGAGCATGCACGTTCGTCACGACGACGATCTCGGGGTGTGGCGCAACGGAGAGAGTATTATCGCCGAGGAGGGCTGGGACGGGGGGCGTGAACGCCGGTTTGAGGTCGACCTTTCGGCGGGGATCAACCGGTTTCTGATACGCCTAATGCAGAAGGGGGGAGGAAGCATCTTCTCCTGCAGGTTCAGCGATACAAACGGAGAGGCTCATCCCATGGTCGGACTGGTTGTGCCGGGGAATGAGGCTGCCGCGGTATCGCCACGGATCTCGGGTGTGGCGGAAACGCCGTTTCCCGGGGTTCGCGGGGGGCACGGGCGCGCTCTCACGGTTGTTCTGCGACCGGGCGTTCCCGCGGGGCGCGCGAGCCTGCACGACTGCCTGGGAAGAATGCTGCGGGAGAGCCGACACTCAGGTGTGCAAGCAACACTCAGTGTGAGTGATCGGTCCTGTGGAACGGCCGTTCTGAGAGTGGGGGAGAGGGGGCGGTTCGGGTGCGAACGGGTAATTATTCTGCGGTAAGTACGGCAGGTATCGCCACCTTCGAAAAGGAAGCGATACCGAGTGCGGTCCCTCTTGTTCGACAGTGAAAAGGCCGCTTCGGCCTTTTCACGAAAAGCCCCGGCAAGGGAAGGGGAGAGCGGA
>CAZNDN010000073.1:12643-14257 GCA_964571815.1 uncultured Fibrobacterota bacterium
CGGTCGGGGAGGTAATCATCAAGGAATCGCAGGACGCCGGCGGCTCAGGCCCGTTTCCGTTGTCGTCACACGATGATGCGTTCAACAGCAGACCGAAACCGACTGCCAGAGCGAGTACTATCTTGTTCAGATGCTTCACGATTCAGGCTCCTTCCGGTGTGTGTTCAGTACACGAGCGCGGCTTTGAACCCGGCGCCGATTGTCCATTGCTGCATGAAATCGTTCCAGTCGGGACCGTTCCATGTGCCCGATGTGTCTGCTTTGTCATGAAGGGGCAGGGAAACGGCAAAGAAGAGAGGGAACTTGTCGCGCGATGCTTCCAGACCATAGTTGAGACTCGATGACCACGCCTGGTGGTCGGGGTCCGGGCGGGGATTGTACTGTGCGGTCCGGCCCGCGAACTGCTCCTGGTGAACCCAGGCAACGCCGAAGGGTGCGCTGAAGGTCACTCCCCACGAATGCACGAACCCTTCCATACCCCGGTACGCATAGTATGCCGAAAGGGCAAGGCTTCTGGGCGAGAAGCCTCCCAGGTCGTTTTCGCCGTAGGGCTTGAACCGGTAGAAGAAACGCTTGCTGTCGGTGCTGTCCTTGTAGGCGTCGAAGTACTCGTCGAGGAACCGGTTCTCGCCTGAAAACGGCTTCATGTTGAACGGGTGAGAATAGGTAACGTCATAGAGCATCATGCCGTCTTCGAGATCTTTGGTATACCCCAGGGTCACGCTTGCATTGTACACCCCGCCGCCTTTTTGGAGACTGACCGGCAGAAATTCCTGTTTGGCGTCCGAGCCGCGCTTGATATCGTACTGCCCGGTGGGAAAGGTCAGAGAGCCGCTGAGGTTGAACTGCCCGTGCATACCCATGCTCATGTTCCCGTCGAGCACCAGGTCTCCCGTCCCACCGGTGATAAAGTTCTTCGGCTCGAACAACGTGGTCGGCTGCGCCTCGCCGGTTTTCGAATTCAGCGGCAAGGTCAGGCCTATCTCGCTGGTGCCCAGTGTGGGTTTCACACTCAATCGCGGCCTGAGCGTGTACTCATAGAAATTCTGGCCCCACGTCTTGGAGTAAATGATCTCCGTGGTTACCAGCCCTCCCGTAACGCCCTTGCCGATCCACTTGATGTTGCCTCCTCCGCCTCCCGAGCCCCCGGCACCGCAGCCGCCGACACACCGCCACGGGCAGACCGCCGGCGTTTGAATTCCCGGCAGGGTTTCGGCCGGCCGGAACCCCGGGCGGCTCGACGTTCCATAATAGACGCCCGCAAGGACCGTCAGTCCGCCGATGAGCGTGAGCGCAAGGGAGAACCGAGGATGAACTCGATCGCGTGAGGATGTTTTGCCTGGTGTTCTGCTCATTTCTACTCCACCTGATTATGTCGCTGTAATGACTGGTTTCAGAACCTGTAGATATACCCATACTGGTATCCGGTGCCCAGATACCGTCCCGAGGGAGAGAGGCCTCCCCGGAAGGGGAGATTCAGAAGCACGGCCGGATCGCTCGTGAAATTCAGGACCGCCGGAAGCTGCTCGTCTACCGAAGCAAGGTTCACCCGAAGGGCATAGGTCTTGCCGACGTCGGCTGAAGCGATATCGTCGATCTCTTCGAACACGTCAC
>CAZNDN010000073.1:14357-19709 GCA_964571815.1 uncultured Fibrobacterota bacterium
CCTCACCCAGGAACGCGATGAAATCCGGATGTGTCGACCATTCCGGGTCCTGCATTTCGGTCCCGGCTATGAAATCCGGCGTCAGCATGTACCATGTCAGGGTATTGGAGGAGTCGGTAACGCACAGCCGGTCGTGAGGAGCAACGCCGCTTGTCGGGAAGGACGCTTGAGCCCACGCAGGTACGTTGAGGTTGATCGTCCCGAGATTGAGCCACAGCAAATGACCGGGGAAGTGCTGGTCATTCCGGGAAATGGAAGGATTGCAGATCTGCTGACTGATATTGATCGGGAACAGGTTCCTGCCCTGGTCCTCAGCCTGCTCGATGCCGGGCTGAAGCTGCGGCGCCGGCTGATAGGACAAGTCGCAACCGCTGTTGATAACTGCCAGACACAACGCTGAAAGGAAACTGAAAATAGTCAAAACGTGACGCATTGGACCCTCACTTCGAAATGATTTGGTACACCGAACTCCGTTGCACTCAGCGCATTTTTAACGCGTAAACGAACGATCCCGCCACTCGTGCGCGATCCGGGGAATCAACACCTCTCGCGTATCGGATCGAGCCGAAAACATCGCACGCTCAGAGAAACACATTCGTCTTGGTGCCTGCCGAGATACACCGACACAGTTCGGCAGCGGAAGGACTACACTGGGTGCCGCTGAGCACATTTTCCTCGCCACCGGCTCACCTCGAAAATACAATTGATACAGTGGCTTGCATTTTCGATACGGAAAAACCGGCGATAATCCTCTTCAGGATATAGTATACATTCCGCCAATAAGTTTCACCAAACGGGGAAGCTCCGCCACACGAAGTCGTGGCGTGTTCGTGCGGCCCTTTGCGGGTTGTGTATGCCGGCCCGGTTTCCCGGTGCGACGGGAGGTCGGAGGCGGATAGCACCTCGCTCGGGCGTGGATCAGCGCGTCCGGCAGCCATAGAGTGTCGGCCGGACAGTTGCTCAGAGATCGTGTCGCGGTTGTGGATCACCGGCATTCACCATGTATTTTCTCCAGTCCCCTGCAGCCCGCGGTGTCATGTTCCGGCGGCGATGCAACCAAACGAGTGAAAGGATTTCCACGCAATGGAATACTATCGATTCGACGATGAGCAACGGGGCGTGGTGTTCTTACGCCACGACATGCCCACGCCCTGGACCAACTATCTCTCCAACGGCTCGCTTCATGCTTTCATCTCTCAAGCCGGCGGAGGACTCTGCTGGTGGAAAAGCCCGTCGATATTTCGCCTGACACGTTATCGCATGTACAACCTGCCGATCGATTCCCCGGGTTTCTACGTCTACCTGCGGGGCGAGGATGGAACCGTGTGGTCGCCGACTTTCAGGCCGTGCGAGACCGAGCTTGATTCCTGGGAGGGCCGTCACCGGCCCGGTATCACGTCTTTCGCGGCCCGCAAGAACGGTATCGGGGCGGAGATTTCCTATTTCATTGGTCCCGGCGACGATGTTCTGATCTGGGATCTGGCCCTCACCGGCGATGCATCGGCGGCGCGCACGGTCGATGTATTTGCCTACGTGGAGCTGTCGCTGCATGAGTGGCTCCGCGAAGTCACCTACGGCTGCTACAACAAGCATCAACTGAAATGCCGGTACGATGAAGAGGCCGCAGCCATGCTTTACCTGTACCATGCGGACGGTTTGCCCCGGCACGACGATGCGCCGCTGGTGTATCTGGCGTCGGATCGACCGCCTGAGAGCTATGACGGGGACCGTGACGCCTTTGTGGGCGCCTATCGATATGAAAGAAATCCGCTTGCGGTGCAGCGCGGCGCCTGCTTCAACAGCCGCCTCGAAGGAGGCGAACCCTGCGCCGCCGTTCATGTGAAAGTCAACCTGGAGCCCGGTCGGACCGTCCGGGTTCCTTTTTTCCTCGGCGTTGCCCCCGGTGCGCTTGTCAATTACGACGGTGCGCGGGCAACCATGGGCCGGACCCTGCGGGCGCTTCGGGCGTCCGGCGCCGTGCAGGAGCGAAGGGAGCGCCTGGAGCACTGGTGGGACGATCACCTGAGCGCATTTTCCTGCTCGATCCCCGACCCGGACTCAGCCCGTCAGATTCGGATCTGGACACCGGTGCAGTCGGTCCATACGGGACGCTATTCGCGCTCCATCAGTTTCTATGCATCGGGTGTGCGTCCCACCGGCTTCCGCGATACCTGTCAGGACATGCTCGCACTGGTCTACCGCAAGCCCGGCCTGGCCCGGTCGGTGCTGCTGAAACAACTGGGGTATCAGTTCGCCGACGGGCATGCGGTGCACGGATACCACACGGAGGAGCCCTTTCCGCCTTCGGCGGGGAACGTGCACAGCGACGACCACCTGTGGCTGCCCATGCTTGCGCACGCGCTGGTGTGCGAAAGCGGGGACCGTGCGCTGCTCTCCGAAGAAGTCCCGTACCTTGCCGGCGACACGCGGGGCGCAGAGGGTTCCGCAACGGTCTGGGAGCACCTGCTTACGGCAATGGAGTTTACCGATACGCACCTGGGCCGGCACGGTCTGCCGCTGACCCTGAAAAGCGACTGGAACGATATTATCGGTAAGTTCGCGCGAAAGGGCAGGGGGGAATCCGTTTTTGCCGGACAGCAGTATGCGTATGTGCTGCGCCTGATGAAAGAGCTGGCGGGCGTTGTGGGAGACCGCGGCGCAATGGAGCGTCTTCAGGGGTTTCTTGATCGGCAGCTCGAGGCTCTGGCCGCGTGCGCGTGGGACGGCTCCTGGTGGCGGCGAGGGTTTGACGATGACGGCGCGGCGGTGGGCTCCGGCGAGGCATCGTGGGGAAAACTCTTTCTCAACCCGCAGAGCTGGGCCGTTCTGGCGGGCTGCGGAACGCCCGACCAGCGGGTGGGCGGCATGGACCAGGTCGCGGCACAACTGGACACCGGTATGGGGCTTCAGATTCTCGCGCCCAGTTTCAAGACCTACCCGGATCTTACCGATCCATTCAGCGGATACAACGAGGGATGCGGTGAAAACGGGGCGATCTTCTGCCACGCCAACACCTGGGCGATTATTGCCGAGGCCCTTCTGGGCAGGGGAGCGCGCGCGTGGAAATACTACCGGCAACTCGTTCCCCACGTCGCACTTCAGCACGTGGGGATCGAGCGGTATCGGGCCGAGCCATACGCGTATGTCAGCAATATTCTCGGCCCCGACAACATCCGATTCGGCTTCGCCAACGTGTCGCAGGTGACCGGTACCGCTGCCTGGATGGATGTAGCGGCCACCCAGTACCTGATCGGTATTCGCGCCGAACTCGCCGGTCTCCGTATCGATCCGTGTATTCCGCCCGATTGGAAGGGGTTCGAAGCCGAGCGTCGCTATCGAGGGACGCGACTGAAGATTCGGATCGCCAATCCCGAGGGCGTCGAGAAAGGGGTCCGATCGATCGAGGTTGACGGTCGGAGCCTTGAGATTTCCGATGCTCCCGTGGTTTCTCCCGATGTGCTTGAAGACAGGGATGAAGTCGCGGTGGTGGTTACAATGGGCACGGGGTGATCGGCTGAAATGCCCGATGTGGGCTTTTTCACACGTTTTGCGGGGAGAGAGGCACTATGCCGAGAAAGCTGAATCGTTCGGAGCGTGCATGGGTTGAAAAGAGGCTCAATGCCATGACTCTGGAGCAGAAGATCGGCCAGTGCATGTGCACGTGGTACGGTCCAGATTTCAAGAAGCGGCGGAGGGAAATACTGTCCCGGATAGAGCCCGGCACGATATTTATCTCCGACTGGGAGAAGGAGGGAATCGGCAAGGCGACCGGACAGCTTCGCTCGGACATGGACACGCCGCCGCTGATTGCCATGGACATGGAGGCCGGGGTGCCGGGCGGTGTCCGGTTTCCGGCGGCCATGGGCTGTGCGGCCGGGAGCGCGCCCGGTCTGATGCGGCGGCGCGGGGCGGTTACGGCTCAGGAGGCGCGAGCGCTGGGCGTACACTGGTCCTTTGCCCCGTGTGTGGACATACCGGTGAATCCGCAAAACCTCGAGGTCAACGATCGCGCCTGGGGCCGGGATGCGGAGACGGTTGCCGCCTACACTATTCCGCTGATCAAGGGCATGCAGCGCAACGGGCGCCTGGCGGCTACGGCGAAGCACTTCCCCGGGGCCGGTGTCGACGATCGCGATCAGCATATCTGCACCGCGGTTAACAGCCTCGGCATGAAACGGTGGCGGGAAACGTTTGGACAGGTGTGGAAAGCGGTAATTGACGCCGGCGTCTATTCGATCATGGCCGGCCACATTTCCCTTCCCGCTTTCAACGGTCTTTCCCGACGCCCCTGGGAAGCTCTTCCGGCAACACTCGATCGCCGGCTCATGATCGACCTGCTGCGCGAAGAACTCGGGTTCGCGGGCGTGATTGTCTCCGATGCGTTCAGTATGTGCGGGTTTGCCTCCCGCGTGCGCAAGGGGGATGAAGAAGGAAGCTATCTTGCCGCCGGAGGAGATTCGTGTCTCAACGACGATCCGGTGGCGGGGCTTGCGAGCTGCATGAAATGGCTGCGGGAGAAGAAGCTTACCGAAAATCGGATCGAGGATGCGGCACGGCGCGTACTTGAGCTGAAGGCGAGACTCCGCATAGTTCAAGAGCCCGCCTGCCCCCCGCCTTCAAAGGAAGAGCGCGACTCCGCCGTTGCGCTCGGACGGAAACTGGCCGAAAACGCGGTGACCATCCAGCGCAACGACGGCACCCTGCCCCTTGTGCTTCCGCGCGGCGCCCGGATTCTCACGGTTACGCTCTGCAAAACCGATCCCCGTGAAGAGCACCGTGATTCGAAGCTGGGGGTGATCGATGCGGAGCTGCGGCGACGCGGTTTTTCGGTCGACAACGTTACCACTCCCGAGGCATCCGTCCTGCACAAAGCCTCGCGCGAATACGATGCCGTCCTAATCAATATCACCGTCGGTATGCACTCCACCCTCGGCTCGATTCGAATCATCGACCGCATGGTGGCGTCTTTGTGGGGAGCGTTCTGGACCGGCGGGACCGCACAGGTCGTATTCACTTCGCTTGCTTCACCGTATCATCTCTACGAGTACCCCCACTGGCCGAATATGGTTCTCACGCACGGCAGGAGCGACGATGCACAGCGGGCGGTGGTGAAAGTATGGCTCGGTGAGACGGCCGCACGCGGGAAATGGCGTTTTGACATGCCGGGGAAGGTGGAATGCGGATTGCGGAATGCGGATTGCGGATTGGTAGTATGAACATTTGAGGAATTCGTGGGTCAAGGGGGAACTCAGGTATACCTCGATTCCATCAAATATCCTTCCTGAACTGCGTTGGTTACTTCACCTCGGGTGGCACTGTCATCCGTGACAGTGCTTGATTCACTACTGAAAA
>CAZNDN010000074.1:0-1224 GCA_964571815.1 uncultured Fibrobacterota bacterium
GATCTTCGCAACCGTCACATCCAGCACGTCGTTGACCGATCCTATAATCGGCACATACCCGTCAACACCCTCTTCGAATTTCAGGGCGTCGCCATATCCCCCTTCGGAATACCGCTGCCAGTTCCGGGCGCGATTGGATCCCTCTCCCCAGTAAGACTTGTACATGCGTCCACCGATCGACACCTGAGGGGCAGGGCTCTCGTGCGTACCGGCAAAATACTTCCCCATCATGACGAAGTCGGCGCCCATGGCCAGCGCAATGATAATCTGGGTGTCGTTTGCCAGCCCTCCGTCGGAACACACCGGGACGTATCTCCCCGTCTCCCGGTGGAGTTCGTCCCGCGCCCGGGCCACGTCCATAAGGGCCGAGGCCTGCCCGCGGCCAATGCCTTTCTGTTCCCGCGTGATGCAGATCGATCCGCCGCCGATACCGACTTTCACGAAATCGAGGCCCGCCTCTTGTGCCAGATACCTGAACCCGTCAGCCGATACCACGTTGCCGCCGCCGAGCACAACGGCGTTGCCGTAGCGCTTTCTGATCCAGCGAGCAGCATCGCCCTGGAACTCAGTGTAGCCGTCGGAGGAATCAAACGCCAGAACATCGACCCCTGCTTCGATAAGCAACGGCACCCGGTCCCGGTAGTCGAATGTGTTTATGCCCGCACCTACTACAAGCCGCTTGCGAGCATCGAGTAATTCGAACGGATTCTTCCGGTGGTCAACATAGTCTTTCTTAAACACAAGGAAACTCAGACACCCCTCATCGTCAAGCACCGGCAGGCACTCTTTCTTGTGGCTTCGCAGCAGCCGGTTCGCCTCTTCCAGCGATATCCCCACCTTCCCGTACACAACCTCCTCTTTGGGCGTCATGAACCCGGCAACCGGTGCGTTCAGATCGTCGCCGAATTCCCAGTAGTCCTTGTCCGTGAGGATCCCCAGGAAACGATCCTTCTTGCGGCCCCCTTCGGTCACCGGCATGGTCGAGTGTCCCGTTCGGTGCGACAATGCAACGGCATCGGCGAGCGTGTTGTCGGGACGCAGGTTGGAGTCGCTTTCCACGAAGCCGGCCTTGTGCGCTTTGACTTTGGCGATCATAGCGGCCTGGCGCTCTATCGGCTGGGAACAATAGATGAACGCCAGGCACCCTTTCCGAGCAAGCGCGATCGCCATTTCCACACCCGACACGGCCTGCATGCTCGCCGTCGCAAAGGGTATATTCAAATG
>CAZNDN010000074.1:1324-10009 GCA_964571815.1 uncultured Fibrobacterota bacterium
GTCATTTTGCCCGATGGAACCGCACCCGTGCAACTGGGCTCGGGCACGGTCACGCGCATGATCGGCACCGGCGGCATGGCCAACATCTACGAAATCTGGGATTCACAGCTCGAGGTGCGCCGAGCCGTCAAACTCATGCACCCGAACCTCTCCGAGGACTCCCGTCGCCATTTTCACACCGAAATGAAGATCATGGCCGAGCTGTCCCATCCCAACATCGTTGAAATTCACTCCGTGGGCCAGTGGAACGACCTGCCGTACATTGAAATGGACCTGATCGACGGTGTGACATTGGACGTTCTGCTTGAGCAGAGAGGGGCCCTGCCCATCCCGGTGGTGACATCAATCGCAACCATCGTCGCGCAGACACTCTTCTACGCCCACAACAAGCAGTACGTTATCTATGGGAACCAGTACACGGGCATCATCCATCGCGATCTCAAACCCAGCAACGTCATGGTTTCCCGCATGGGTGAGGCCAAACTGATGGATTTTGGTATCGCACGTCCGGTTGAAGCCTCGCTCCTGACCACCGACGGCGCGCTCATGGGGACCATGCAGTACCTGGCACCGGAGCAACTCGACAGAAAACAGACCGATGTCCGCACCGACATTTATTCTTTCGGCACGGTTCTGTACGAAATGCTCACCGGGGTCAAGGCCTTCCCTCAGATCAACCTTTCCAAGCTGATGCTGTGTAAGGGGAAGAACGACTACCGCCCCCTTCGTTCCTACGATCGCAAGATACCGCGCTCTCTCGCTTCGCTGGTACACAAGTGCATGATGCATGATATGGAGAAGCGCGTCAAATCGAGCGAGCAGCTTCTGGCCCTCTGCAAAAAAGTCCACGGTCGTTTGACATACGAGTCGCCCGAAGACATTCTCAAGCGATTCATGGCCTCCTCCGCAGGCAACAAGAATGTCCTGAGGGTGCGCAAGCGCCCGCCGCTCCCGGCAATTGCCGGGGGCCTGGGGCTGAGCGCCGGCGCGGCGGGGATGTTCATACTTATCAGTTGGCTTGCAACGCGGGAAGGTAACGGCCATGACGCCTCGGCTGTATCATCCGACCCGGTGAGGCAGGGGCAAACCGTACAGACGGACCGCGCGATCCCCAGGCCCACCCCTCCCGCCCCCCGGCCGGCGGCACCCCAACCATCCCGCGCTTCCGCCCCCAAACCCGCCCCACAGCCGTCCCCGACCCCACCACCCGAGGAGCCGTCTCTGCTGGATAGACTACGAGCAACGCATACGGGTAGCTCCCTTGCCGAGATATTCGTTCACGAAGCCCAGGCCGGGAACTACCGTAACGCCGAAGAGGTTTTCCACGCCCTTCCCTCCGCCTCGGCATCCTCCGAGAAAAACAGAATCCTCCTCCTCAGAGTACTCTCCGCCCTCGGCAAAGATGCCCAACGAGCCGAAATCCTGTTGGGATCACCTGTCCGGGACGGTGAGTTTTATCTTGAGAAAGCGAAACTTCTTTATAGTCGGGGTCGAATCGATCGGGCCCGGCAGGCATTGCGAAAAGCCTTGTCCACCCCGGCTCGCTTCCTCGATTCGAGCACACTGCGCCGGGAGCACCATTATCTTGTCGCGCTGTGTGCCAGCAGGCGCTTTGATGCGTTGGGCACGGAGGAAGCCCGCAAGGCGGCAATGGACAGGTGGTTCGAGGTCAAGCGGACGCTGCGTACCATGCCGGAGCACGCCTACTTTCAGAAGGCCGTCGAAGAAATGCAGCGAATCGGACGAGCCTTCTGATGAACCGCCAGGAAAGGATTTCCATGAAACCCGGTCGTTTTCTTGTTCTTCTTGCAATCGGATCGCTCCTTACCCTTATGGCCGCTCGGGAGGCGAGCTCCTCGCCCGTTAGCACGGAGAAGGCGGACAGAGGAAGCACATTCACACCGCTGGCGGGAAACCTGTCGAAGACGCTTACCGCCGAGGACGGACCGTACCTGGTGACCGCCGATATCTACGTGCCCTCGGGAAAAACCGTCAGGATCGATCCGGGCGTGACGCTGCTTTTCGGCAATTTCACGGGCCTTCACGTCGAAGGTCAACTTGTTGCCGAAGCGCCACCCGGTAACCCGATCGTCTTCACTTCGGAGTTCGACCGCACCTGCAACCCCGGCTCGAAGCTCCATGCAAATCCATACGACTGGAACGGAATCTACATTCACGAAAGCGGCCTGGGATCATCGCTGTCCAATTGCAGAATTCTCTATTCTGTTTACGGGATCAACTCTCTCACACAGTATATCAGGATTGACCGCTGCGTTTTCGAGAGCAATGGCCGCAGCGATTTTGTCGTCGCCGGGGAAAACCGAAGCGTCGGTGACAGCTCGTTTTCCTATGCCCGTACAGTGGCCGATGCGAAAGAGGCCGGGGTGCCTATCAAAGTACTCATGGATCCTTTGGCGCGCCGAAGAAATATCGTGCGTTATTCGGCTCTAACAGCTTTTCTCGGGGGATGCTCCGCGGGCGTCTACTTTGCAAACCAGTGGCGCGAGGAGCAGGATCGGGTCGAGCGTATGGCGGATCCCGTTCCCCGGGGGCCGTCAAGTCCAATCGTCCAAAACAGCAGCCGGGATTTCCTGGATGCCGTGGCCGGCAGAGATACCAACATGGCTCTGACCGCCGGATCCGCGGCATTGGCACTTATCGGGGCTGTCGGCTTTTCGTGGTCCTTCACTTTTTGACCGTTGCGGCATGACATGAAACAACGCTTGTTCTCTCGAACCCTGCTCAGGCCCGCCTTGGCGCTACCCTGCTTTGCCGCCGTGCTGCTGAGGTGCTCTCCCACCGACAACCCCTATGCGGACTATTCCAACGCCCGTGCTACGGTCGTCGCGCGGACGTTCCCTCTCGCCTCGCAGCCCGGCTCCGTAACCGTCTTCACCACCGAAACCCTCTCCGTGGTCGTGGCACTGCGAGAGAAGGTCGACTCCTTCTCGGTCATCACACCCCACAACCGCTACGGCGACACGACCACGGTCGCCAACACGCCCGAGAATCCCATTGAGGCCCGCTTGTACCACGTTCCCTTTTCCCTGACCGATACGGGAATCATCATCCTATCGGTAGTCACCTACCGTGACAACGGCGACGCGAGTTCCGAAACCATATCTCTTCACTGTACTTCGCCCTTGAAGCAGGAGCTCATCACCGCGCGACTCGGCCGGTCCGTGGCTCTCACAACACCGCGCGTGGGCGACGATGACGTCTGGTACAACTGGATGTTCGATACGACGACAACGATCGTCTCGGCCGGCTCCTTCGTGGATACGGCTATCAGGACCATGACTGAGCCGTCAGGCACGGGATATCTCTGGGTCTCCGACGTCAAACATCGCTCATCCTGCCCGACAACGCCGTTCCGGTTCAGCTTCGAAGATATCGACCCCCCGGAAATCCTTGCCTCCTACGGAACCTCCGACACGGTACGATCCGGAGACACCACCTTTTTCTTCGAAGTCCAAATCCGTGACAGGGGCTTCGGCCTGGGCGGTGCTCCCACGGTCAACACCTCGCTCTTTGACCAGAGACGCGGCATCGATACGTACATCAAGACCTTTGAGGAACTGGACCATGCCGCGGCCACGTCTCCACTGTCGGTCGTTGTCAAGGCCGTCGACAAAGCAGGCAACCGTGCCTCCAGGACATTCCATCTGCTCTACGACAAATCCCTTGCCCCTACGGGCAAGCTTCAGCTCCGCATACTCTCTCCATCCTCAAACCCCGATACAACCTCTTCTTCCACCCTCAACCTGCTGGGGGTTCTCTCGGAATACACCGGCGATACAATCAGTGCCGGTCTGTCCCTGACGGTCAACGATTCGACGTACGAGCCCCAATCGCTGTTCGCCACGGCCCAGCGCCTGATCTGGACCGCCGATGCAGGGCTTGGGGAAAACGAAAACACCCTGAAAATCGCCGTTCAAGACAACCGGAGCACGGCGGCGATTGAAACAACCTTCACGGTACGGTACGACCCTGAGCGGGTCGACGAAACGGCGCCGGTGATCGTTGAGATTACCGCCGACGGGGAGCCGGCGGACAACTATCACTCCGCCGCGGACTCGGTTACCGTTCGCGTCATCGCCTTCGACGAAGGGGAGGGTATCGATTCGCTCACGATCAACGGCTTCCACGTCACAAGGGGGAAAAACGAAGACCGCTTCACCTGGCATCGGGAGGTCGGCCTCGAGCATGGTCCCGACGGGAACCCGGTGCGTATCCGGGCAGTCGATAAGAATCGAAACGACATAACTACGACGGTCACGATCTTTTCAAACAGACCACCCGTCATGCCGGGTGGTCTGTCGCTGTCGTCTCCGATCTCGGCGAGAGATACGCTCGATGCCGTGCTGGAAATCTTCGATGCCGACGGCGATGCGGTTTCGGTGCTTGCCGAAGAAGGTCCCGAGGGTCTTACCGTTTTCGGCCGACGCCTTCGATGGGTTCCAAAACAGAGCGATGTCGGCCGGCACCTGGTTCGCGTCTCGCTCGACGATGGATACGAACGAACGGCCTACACCGACTCGGTCACCGTCATCTCCGCGGTCAACACCCCCTGCAGCCTCACGGTGGAATCCTCACTCGGTGCGATCGCCGGGGACACCCTCTCGCTTGCAGACAGCTCCGGAGCCGACACGCTCAGCTTCCGGGTGCTGGACGATCCCGTTACCACCGGCTATGTCGTGCGTGTCCTGCACGGCATAACCACCGTGGTGAAGCATCTGGATTCCGCCCGAACCTTCGACGTTATCATTGATCCATCGGCATTTCCCGGCACCAGGGATTCCCTCCTGGTAATCCTGCGGGAACGTGACGGTCCCTACGCCGACACGGTCCGCCTTGCGCTTGTCCTTCAAACACCGAATGCACCCGACGCGAAGGCGAAAACACTTCGCTTCGATACCTCGCCCACCGGCGTCCCCGTGACCACCGACCTGTACGACTTCCCGCTGCTGGTGGAACTGGACGAGTCTTCGTTCGATTTTGCCCAGACCTCGGTCCCCGGAGGCCTGGTCTTTTCCAAACCGGACGGAACCCCTCTTCCGTACGAAGTGGAACGCTGGGATCCTCTTCACAAGAAAGCAACCCTGTGGGTGCTGCTGGATACCGTTCATGCCGACAGCAGCAACCAGCGTATCAGCCTCGCGTGGGATACGCTCCTGACCCGGAACGAATCTCGACCCGGATCGGTATTTGATACATCCAACGGCTTCCGCCTGGTCTACCATCTGGACTCGACCGTAGACATTTCCGGTGCTGGGTTGTCCTACACCAATGCCGCACAGGATTCCTACCACGGAGTGGACCATACCGAAGGCGTCCGGGAACGGGGCATAGCCGGACATGCCGCCCGGTTTGACGGCGAAGACGATTACATTGACCTCGGTACTCCCGATGTCCCCTCTCACGCCTTTACCGTTGCTGTCTGGGCCAAATTACACGGATTTACCGGGACCGATATGAGACTCTTCTGCAAGAGCAACAGCGGATCGCCACAATCCCAGTATTGGATGGGCGATTTTGACAACGGCGGCTTTCGTTTCAGGCTCAAGACCGGCACCGAGACAACCGAACTCGCCCCTGCCGGGGCTACTGCGGACACAGGTCGTTGGGCCCTGGTGTTCTTCTGCTACGACGGCTCTTCCATGCGCTTGTATCGCTACCATGGCGCCGCAGACGACGGGCTGATGGGTCAACTGGCCAAGAGCGGTTCCGTACCGGGTGATTCATCGGTGCCCGCCTGGATAGGCGGAAATCCCGGCAGCCCTAACCCGTTGCCCTTTTCGGGCCAGATCGACGAGTTCAGGATCTCAGCCACGGCACGTTCGGAAGACTGGATGAAACTCTGCTACGAGTCCCAGAAACCGGGCACACAATTCGTGGAGTTTCAATGACCGCACGTCGGCTTAACCGTCCTCGCTTTCACCCGCTTCGGCCCGGAGGTCCGGCTCTCTCCCTATGCCTTTGTGCCTGTCTGCTGAACTGCGGGGTCGACTACAACCCTTATGCCGACGCCACCAATGCCGGGGCAATCCTCCTGCACTCCAGCTTCGAGTCAAACGCGAAGATCGACACGGTCAGCATCTTCGCCACCCACTCCCTGTCGGTTGTCGTGGCCCTCAGAGAGAAAGTCGACTCGTTCCGGGTGGTCATTCCCTCCAGCAGGCTCGGTGACACGATCACCGTAGACAACAGCTCGTCATCACCTATCGAAGCCAAAGAATACACATATGAGTTTTCACTTACCGATACCGGGTATTGCTCTATTGAGATACAGACATTTCGTGACAACGGTGACGTAGTCTCCGAAAGGCATCCCCTCTTCCGGCGGTCGCCTCTGGCTCAAGAGCCGGTAACCGCCCAGTACGGACACACCGTCACACTGGAGACCGATTCGGTGTCCGATACCGATGTCTGGTATCACTGGGGATTCAACGAAGAGGTCGTCGTCAATTCTCCTCTGCCCGCAATGGTTACTACAATCGAGGCCGTATCCTCGGATCAGGGCACGGGGCGCCTCTGGGTTTCGGACCACAAGAACCTATTCGCCTCCCCGAGCGTGCCGTTCACCTACCACCTCGGGGACACGTTGCCGCCGACTATCGGGTGGGTCACCGATGGTGTCGCACTCCGCAGAGGAGATACCATCTTCACGGGAGATACGCTGTTTCTCTTCAGGGTGAGCATCCAGGACTCGGGGCGGGGAGTCATCTCGCGCGCCGAATTCAACGGGAAGCCTTTCGACGAGGTCTACCGGGGCGTATATTCCGCGTCCGTTTCCGGTCATGCCGCCTCGAGCCCCCCCTCAATCCTTCCGGTCCGTGTTTCGGCCGAAGACAGATACGGCAACGGTGCGACCGCGGATTTTCTGATTGCCTACGATTCAACTCTCACGCCGTCGCGGGATTTCATTCTCACCGTCCTCTCGCCCGTGTCTTCTCCGTCGGTGACCAGCTCGGGGCGGATACCCCTGATCGGCACGGTGGAAGACTACACCGGAGATACGCTCGAGGTTGATGTGTCGCTGGAAATCAACGGCCTGGCGCACGAAGATACCATTACCGCCGTCGAACAGCGGCGGGTGATCTGGCAGTGGACGGCCGGTTTGAGCCCGGGGGACAATACATTGAAGATCGCCGCCCGGGACCTCCGTCTCGACCGCACCGTCGACACCTCCATCGTCGTAACCTACCGACCCGGTATCAAGGATACCACTCCACCGGTAATCGCCGAGGTAACGACCGGGGGCAGGGACGCCGCGAATGCCTTCGTCGACGGAGACTCCGCTGCTCTGAAAATCATTGCGTTCGATGAAGCGTCCGGCATCGATTCCCTGACCGTCAACGGCCGACCGACGCAGATCGGCGACCGAAAAGGAATCTACTCTTCATCGGTACCCCTGAGCGCGTCAAGCGGAGAAAGCCCCGTTTCCCTTCGTGCTGTGGACAACGCCGGAAACGCCGACACTTTGAACCTGGTCATCTACCGAAACAGCACTCCCCGGATCCGGGTAGGTCTCGCCGATACAACACGGATTCGGGCCGGCACCCCGTTTTTCCAGGACATATTCCTGTGGGATAGTGACGGGGATTCGGTATGGATTGATTCGCTGCAGGGGCCCTCCGGCATGGAAGTACGCAGTGCACAACTGCGCTGGACCCCCACCGTGAATCAGTTGGGCAGCCACCAGGTCCACGTGTGGGCCACCGACGGGCTCCAGCGGGTGCTTGCTTCGTTCTCGCTGGAAGTAATCGGTACTCCCGCGGCACCGTGTTCCCTCTCCGTCACCTCCTCTTCGTCCGATATTGTCAATAACGTGGTGACCTTTTTCGACACGACGACTACCGACACGCTTCTCTTCACCATCCACGACAGCGATCTTCCCGCTCTCGAACACTACCACGTAACGGTGATACACGACAGCACGGTAACGTTCTCGGTAGCCGACACGACCAGGACGTTTCACGTGGTGGTTGATCCATTGAATGCCCGCGACACTTCCGAGCAGCTCGTCGTGACGATCAAAGACCGTTCCGGCTACCGGGATACCCTCTCGCTCCGTCTGCGCTTTGCCAGGACACTGGTCCCGGGTGCAATCCTGGCCTTCAACACGACCCCCACGGGCGCGGGCGTTGCGGCGGATGTAGCCGATTTCCCGGTACCGGTCAACCTCAATACAGCCAACTTCGATTTCTCCCCCGTTGCCGACGGCGCCTCGCTGGTCTTCACCGATGAACAGGAGGTGATTTTGCCGTGTCAGGTGGAACGCTGGGATCCGGACAACGAGACCGCGCACCTGTGGGTGCTCGTGGACACGGTGTTCGGCAACGCCGACACACAGTATATCATGGCGAAATGGGATATGAGCGGCACGCGCACCGACACCGCGGCCCACGCGGTGTTCGACACGTCGCTGGGATTCGGCGGCGTGTGGCATCTGGGCCCGGACTACCGTGATGCTTCCTCCAACGGCTACGACGGGACGAATCACGGCACCAGCGTGGCCGGCGCGGGTGTTGTCGGCTCAGGTGCCTATTTCAACGGAGGAAATTCCTACGTAGATATTGGCGCCCATTCAACCATCGCGTCCGACGCCTCGGCACTGACCCTCTCCGCATGGGTTCGGCAGAAAGATTACACCTACAATCAGTATCAGAGCATTATCGCTCT